>UQUX01000009.1 GCA_900544425.1 uncultured Collinsella sp. | reverse complement strand
GAACGTCGTCTCGTATGCCCACATAACAGCCTCCCGGAAATCCTTCACGCAACGCCACCCATTGTATGCCCAGCTTGTATCCTCTCCCCCAAAATAAGTTGCGGTGGAATAGTTCCTGCTTGGGCCTTCAGAGGCCTTAAACAGGAACTATTCCACCGCAACTGATGAGGAAACGTGATTAGGCGACGGGCTTTGCGCGGCGTATGGCTGGGAATAGCACCGTAATAGCGAGGATGACGCCTACGACGGCGATTGCGCCACCTGCGCAGCCGATCCAGGCGATACCGGGGCCTGAAACCACGGCTCCGCCGATCGCGGTACCCGTGCCGATACCGAGGTTGAACAGGCCCGAGAAGATCGACATGGCGACGGCCGACGAGTCCGCCGGCGTGTACTTGATGAGCTCGGCCTGGAACGCCACGTTAAAGGCCGTGGCGCAGCAGCCCCACAGCGCGCAAACGGCAAGAACCGCGGTGAGCGACGACGCGGCAGGACCCATAAGTAGCAAGGCGACCGGCACTCCGGAGAGCGTGATCGCAAGGAACGGAAAACGGTGCCCATCGAACAGGCGGCCAAACAACCAGCTTCCGAGCAGACCAGAGCAGCCAAACGCCGTCAACGTCATGGTGATGGCGCTTGCGTCGACATGCGCGACCTGAGCCAGGAACGGCTCGATATAGCTATAGCCCGCGTAATAGCCGGTCGCCATGAACACCGTGACCACATAGAGCGCGATCAGGAACGGGTTCTTGAGCAGCTCGGGCAGCTGCTTGAGCGTAAAACGCTCGCCCGCCGGCATGGCCGGGAACACGGTCGCCTGGTAGACGACCGCGATGGCCGAGAGGACCCCGACCACGGCAAACGTCATGCGCCAGCCCACGGCCAAGCCAATAGCGCGACCGAGGGGCAGACCAAAGATCTGCGCGATGGACGAGCCCGTAGCGATCATGCTGATGGCGAGCGCCCCGTGGCGCGTGTCGACCAGGCGCGAGGCCATAATCGAAGCGACCGACCAGAACACGGCATGTGCGCAAGCGACCACCAGGCGCGCACAGACCAGGATGGGATAAGTCGGCGCCACAGCGGACAGAAACTGGCCCAGCGAAAACACGGCCAGCACGCCCAGCAACATCCGCTTGAACTCAAAGCGCGAAGCGAACACCATGAGCGGCAGCGACAGCAGCATGACGCCCCAGGCATAGACCGAGATCATGATGCCGGCTTGGGACTCGGTGAGCGAGAACGACGCGGCGATGTCAGTCAAAAGACCGATGGGCATAAACTCCGACGTGTTGAACACGAAGGCGCAGCAGGTGAGTCCGATGAGCGGGAGCCACTGCTTGAGCGTGATGCCGTCTTGCCTTGCCTGAGTCATATATAACGTCTCCAATCGTTTTGAGCGGAGGCGATTATATAGCAACGGCCCCGCATCCGTCAGCAACAGATGCGGGGCCGAAAACAATTCGATACACAGAGGTTGCGCCGTCAATATATAACTAAGCCAACCCCAGCAATATACCTGCCGAATGCACGACAAACGCCACGATCCAGGCGACCGTCACCTGAAACGCGAACACGGCAACGGCATAGCGCGCGCCCAGCTCACTCTTGACGGCGCCGATTGCCGCCACGCAAGGCGGGTACAGCAGCGTAAAGACCAAGAACACGTAGGCGGTGAACGGCGAAAACATGGTCGACAGTGCCGCGGGCGAGGTCGCGCCCAAAAGCACGGTGAGGGTCGAAATGACGCTCTCCTTGGCAATAAGTCCGGTGACGAGCGCCGTGGATGCGCGCCAATCGCCAAAGCCAAGCGGCGCCAGCGCCGGCGCGATGATGCTGCCGAGGCCCGCAAGCAGACTCTGCGACTGATCGGCGACCACATTAAAGCGGATGTCGAACGTCTGAAGGAACCAGATGACCACAGTCGCGGCAAAGATAATGGTAAAGGCCTTGGTAATAAAGTCTTTGGCCTTATCCCATGCCAGCATCACCGTCGTCTTGACGCTCGGCAGACGGTAATTGGGAAGCTCCATGATAAACGGCACCGGGTCGCCCTTAAATGCCGTGCGGTTAAGCACCAAAGCCGCAATGCAGCCGACCACGATACCGATCAGATAGAGCGAGACCATGGCGGGAACCGTCGCCTGTGGGAAAAACGCCCCGCACAGCAGACCGTAGACCGGCAACTTGGCCGAGCAGCTCATGAACGGCGTGAGCATGACGGTCATCTTGCGGTCGTGCTCGGATGGGAGCGTACGGGTCGACATGATAGCCGGCACGGTACAGCCAAAACCGACGAGCATGGGCACAAAGCTGCGGCCCGACAGGCCAAAGCGACGCAATACCTTATCCATGACAAAGGCCACGCGCGCCATGTAGCCCGAGTCTTCCAGAATGGAGAGGAACAAGAAGAGCACGACGATAATCGGCAGGAAGGTCAGTACACTACCCACACCCGTAAGCACGCCGTCGACAGCCAGCGAGCGCACTACGTCGTTGGTGCCGAACGCCTTGAGACCCGCATCGGCCGAGGCGATGATGGCAGCGATGCCGTCCTCCATAAGTCCCTGCAACGCCGCGCCGATCACGCCAAACGTCAGCCAAAAGACAAGGCCCATGATCACCAGAAACGCCGGAATGGCTGTGTAACGACCTGTCAGGATGCGGTCGATCTTGACGGAGCGCACGTGCTCGCGGCTCTCGTGCGGCTTGACGACGCAGCGCCCGCACACGTCGCCGATAAAGCTAAAGCGCATGTCGGCCAGCGCGGACAGGCGGTCGGTGCCGGCCTCGCCCTCCATCTGGGTAATGATGTGTTCGATGGCGTCGAGCTCGTTGCGATCCAGGTGAAGCGCCTCGGTCACCAGCTCGTCGCCCTCAACCAGCTTGGTCGCCGCAAAACGCACGGGAATGTGCGCCGTCGCGGCATGGTCCTCGATAAGGTTGGCGATGCCGTGAATGCAGCGATGCAGCGCGCCGCCGTCCGGACCATCGGGCGCGCAGAAGTCCAGGCGACCGGGGCGCTCGCGGAACCGCGCCACGTGCAAGGCATGATCCACCAACTCGCCAATGCCCTCGTTGCGGGCAGCACTAATGGGAACAACAGGCACGCCCAGCAGGCTCTCGAGCAGGTTGACGTCCACGGCGCCGCCGTTGGCCGTCACCTCGTCCATCATGTTGAGCGCGATGACCATGGGTCGATCGAGCTCCATAAGCTGCAGTGTCAGGTACAGGTTACGCTCGATGTTGGTGGCGTCGATGATATCGATGATGGCGTCGGGGTGCTCATCCAGGATAAACTGGCGGCTTACGATCTCCTCGCCCGTGTACGGCGACAGAGAATAAATGCCGGGCAGGTCGGTAACGCTTGCCTCGGGGTGGTTGCGGATGGTGCCATCTTTGCGGTCGACCGTCACGCCAGGAAAGTTACCGACATGCTGGTTGGAGCCCGTCAGCTGGTTGAACAGCGTGGTCTTGCCGCAGTTTTGGTTGCCGGCGAGGGCAAAATGCAGCGGTGCGCCCTCGGGCACGGCCGTCTTTGCCGCGCGGGGCGAATACGTCCCCTCGCCCAGGGCCGGATGCTCCGTCGTGCCGATTGCGGCGTTAGCGCGCGGACCCGTATCGGTGTCGTGAATGCCCACGAGCTCGATGCGAGCGGCATCGTCCTTGCGCAGCGTCAACTCATAGCCACGCAGGCGAATCTCGAGCGGGTCGCCCATAGGGGCGTACTTCATCATGGTGACTTCGGTGCCCGGCGTTAGGCCCATGTCCAAAATATGCTGTCGGAGTGCCTGATCGTCCGATGCCACCGATGCGACAACGGCATCCTTTCCAATCTCGAGTGTATCGAGCCTCACGTCCGCGTTCCTCCCCCGGCGCCCACAGGGCGTTGCATTTTGTTTATCTTGGCTAACCGTTTGCCATGGCTAACCATTTAACCACGCATGATAGCGCGAACACATAGTGACGTTCAATTAACAGATTGCCGCCCTGGCGGGCTCGCAGCGTCAAGTGGTTACGCGGTTTGGTAAAACGCCGTAACTAAAACCCGTGGCGCTCCAGGAAGCGGAAGGCTAGGCGAATCCAGGGACGGACTGCCACCTGCTTGTCCTCGTTGTCGACCGCGGTGTTGGCGTTGCCGAGCGAAAGGCCGTGGCCGCCCTGGTCGAAGACGTGCATCTCGCATGCAACGCCCTCCTCGGCCATGCGCTGCGCAAACGGGTAGACCTGCGCGATCGGCGCCGTCTTGTCGTCGGACACGCCCCACACAAAGGTCGGCGGCATCTGACGCGAAACATGCGTGGTGGGGCAGATATCGGCCAAATGCTCGTCAGTTGCCTCGCCACCCGTCACCATCGACAGGTAGTCGTTGAGCAAATCGCGCCCCGTCTTGCCGCCCGTCTTGGGTACGCGCAAGTCAATGCGCGGATCGCGCGTCTGCATGTAGCGCACATAGGCAAAGTCGAGCAGCGGATAGCCCAGCACCACGGCATCGGGACGAATGTCGTCCGGACGTGCCCCGGCAAGTGCCGCGAAGGGGCCGGTCTTCCACTGCGTTGCCAGCGAGGCACAGATCATGCCGCCCGCCGAGAATCCCACGACGCACACGCGCTTAGGATCGACATGCCACTCGTCGGCGTTGGCGCGCACCGTGGCGACCATCTTGGCAAGATCTGCCTGCGGGTGCGGAAAGCTCACATCGCCCGTGCCACTCGTCACATAGTTGAGCACAAAGGCCTGGTAACCGTGATCCAAAAATGCAAACGCCACCGGGTCCTGCTCGTGCGGAGCGATATGTGTAAACCCGCCCCCGCCACAAATGATCACCGCGGGGCGGCGGCCATTGGGCTTGTCGGGGAGCGGCTCGGCGCCCAGATACGTAAACGTCGCCGGATATTCCTCGGTCGGCTCCTCGCCCCACAGCGCGTGGTTCTCGACAATCATATGTGCTCCCTTCGCGCAAATTATGCGCCCTTGTTTTTCGTCTTCAAGCGTACCCCACTTGGGCCCGTGGCACAGAAACACTTCAGCAACAAGCTTCCCATCAACTGATATATCACATAATCCCAGCTCAGGACCATCGCTGAGCAGCGTAGAATGAGGGATGTTGACCAAGCCGCGAAACACATATGAAACGTTTCCGGCAAACCAAACGCGCGATATGCGCCTATTTAAGTTGGAGGCAACTATGGGTCTGCTCGATTCGCTTAAGTCCACCTTCACCTCGACGGGCGAGGCGTCCGTTCCGCCCGCAGCAAGCTTCGCCACCCGCGAAGGCGTCATCTATGCCCCCGTCAACGGCGTGCTCGTCAACCTGAACGAGGTCCCCGACGAGACGATCGCCTCGGGCATGCTTGGCCAGGGCTATGGCATCGAGCCCATTACCGGCACCATCTATGCGCCCGCCAACGGCCGCATCGGCGCTACCACCGTCACCAACCACTCCATTGGCATGATCACCGAGGACGGTCTTCGCGTGTTCATCCATGTTGGCCTGGGCACCGTGGAAATGAACGGCAAGGGTTTTGCCCGCTTTGTCGAGATGGGCGATGTGGTCAAGGCAGGCCAGCCGCTCATCAGCTTCGACCGCGAGGCCATTAAGGCCGCTGGTCACGAGGACATCGTGACCGTCATCGTCTCCGAGCTCGATCGTCTTAAGAGCATCGACCATGTCGGCGAGTCTGGAACGCTTATCGGCGGCAACCCGCTCGTCAAGCTGGGCGACCCGCTGCTGGTGGCCAAGACCAAGTAGTCAGGCCCCGCGCCACACAGCCAAAAGGCACCTCGTCAAGCGCCCGCGACCATTTGGCCGCGGGCGCTTTTCGTTTGAAAAACCATCCCGCCAATGCCTTATCTGTATAGCCCAAATGAGCCGAGCTGCTAGAATATCGAACTGTATGGATAACTATCATTCAACCGTTATGGGAGGATACGTGAACCGCACCAAAATCGCGCAGCTCTACGCCGACGCCGAGTCGCTCGGCGGCCAGACCGTCACCGTCGCCGGCTGGGTCAAGTCCGTCCGCGACATGAAGAACTTTGGCTTTGTTACGCTCAACGACGGCAGCTGCTTCCGCGACCTGCAGGTCGTCATGAACCGCGAGGCGCTCGACAACTACGACGAGATCGCCCATCAAAACGTCTCGGCTGCCCTCATCTGCACCGGCACCGTCAAGCTGACCCCCGATGCGCCCCAGCCTTTCGAGGTTTCTGCCACCTCCATCGAGGTCGAGGGCGTCAGCGCCCCGGATTACCCGCTGCAGAAGAAGCGCGCAACCGTCGAGTTCCTGCGCACCCAGCAGCACCTGCGCCCGCGCACCAACCTGTTCCGAGCCGTGTTCCGCATCCGCTCTGTCGCGGCTGCGGCCATCCACCGCTTCTTCCAGGAGCAGGGCTTTGTCTACGTCAACACCCCTATCATCACCACGAGTGACTGCGAGGGCGCCGGCGAGATGTTCCGCGTGACCACGCTCGACCCCAAAAATCCGCCCCTCACCGAGTCCGGCGAGGTCGACTGGAGCCAGGACTTCTTTGGCAAGCACGCGAGCCTCACCGTGTCCGGCCAGCTCAACGCCGAGAACTTTGCCATGGCCTTTGGCGACGTGTACACCTTTGGCCCCACCTTCCGCGCCGAAAACTCCAACACCACGCGCCACGCCGCCGAGTTTTGGATGATCGAGCCCGAGATGGCCTTTGCCGATCTGAACGACTACATGGATAACGCCGAAGCCATGCTCAAGTACGTCCTCAAGGACGTTATGGCCACCTGCCCCGACGAGCTCAACATGCTCAACAAGTTTGTGGACAAGGGCCTGATCGAGCGCCTGGACCACGTGGCAAACTCCGACTTTGCCCGCGTTACCTACACCGATGCCATCGAGATCCTGGAGCAGGCAGTCGCTGCTGGCCACCAGTTTGATTACCCCGTCAGCTGGGGCATCGACCTGCAGACCGAGCACGAGCGCTTCCTGACCGAGGAGCACTTTAAGCGCCCGACCTTCGTAACCGACTACCCGGCAGAGATCAAGGCGTTTTATATGCGCATGAATGACGACGGCAAGACCGTCGCCGCCGCCGACTGCCTGGTGCCGGGCATCGGCGAGATCATCGGTGGCTCCCAGCGCGAGGAGCGCCTGGACCTGCTCGAGGCCCGTATCAAGGACCTGGGCATGAATCCCGAGCAGTACAAGTACTATCTGGACCTGCGCCGCTACGGTTCCTGCAAGCACGCCGGCTACGGTCTGGGCTTCGAGCGCTTGGTGATGTACCTCACCGGCGTGGGCAACATCCGCGACGTCCTGCCGCACCCGCGCACCGTGGGCAACGCCGACTTCTAATACGTCGGACGCTAGCTCGCGTCGCCACACGCAAACGCTCATCGCACAAGCGTCTCTCGACATCGGTCGAGAGACGCTTTTTTCAACAGCATCCGTCAAGCTTTTGGCAAGTTTTTGGTCAGTTGAGCAGGGCTGTTGAAAACTCGACCCGCCGTTTGCCGACGACTACCGACCGCCCAGAGCGCCCTGCGCCCCTGGGAAAACCCCGCGCCCTAGGCTCCATACCGTCACCACCCAAAACGGAAAGGACGTGGGCACCATGACCGAAGCCGCTGTTGAAACCTACGACACCACGACCAGAGGCGCCGCCTCGATGGCAGCCTATCGTGCCGTTCGCATCTTGCAACTATTAAGCGAGAACACTGGCGAGGACAAGGCCATGCTTTCCGATGAGTTGATCCGGCGCCTCGCCCATCCCGACGACCCCGCCCGCATGCCCATCTCGGCGGCGCGGCGCAGCATCTACACTGCCATCTCCGCACTTCGCCATGCCGGATACGAAATTGAGTACAAACGCGGCGTGGGGTATCAGCTCTTGACCCGTCCGCTCACCGACGAAGAGATCATCCGGCTCCACGGTATGGTCATGCGCAACCGCTCTACGCCCATCGCCATTCGAAAAAGCATGGCTCAGCACTTGGTCGCCATGGCGAGTGCCGACGTTCGCGGCTACCTCGATGCACCCGAGCCCGCTCCAAGCGCCGGTGGCAAATCCACCAAGGCCACGCGCACGCCCGTCAAGCGCATCGACACCTGCGAGCTCATCGAGCAAGCCATCGACCACGGAACCACGGTGAGTTTTGATATTTCGAGCGTCACGACACGTGGCGAAACCGAAGTAGCACGGATGACACTCCGCCCCTTTGCCATCAAGCAACGAGACGGCATCTCGTATTTGCTGGGAACGGTCTATGACGCCCGAGGCGCCGATGACACGCTGCGTACCGTAGAGATCGGGCGCATGAGAAACGTCACCACGCGTCTCCTCGACGGCAAGAAGCTCTTCGCCGCCCTGGAGGAGGACGACGCCTCCGCCGCATAAGAACCTCCGCCGTCCATTCGACTACCCGTACCGCCCATCCGGTTCTGTATTAAAAAACCCGCCAGGTTATTGTAAAAATGGACATCCGCGCAACTATAATTCCACTTGCACTTTGTTTGAGTGCAGTGTTTCCAGCCATTTCTATACTGGGGGTAACGATATGAAGGACATCACTATCAGCCGCAGGAGCCTTCTGGTCTCTGCTGGCCTGCTCGCGCTCGCTCCGCTCGCCGGATGCGGCGGCAACTCTGGTTCCGGCTCTGCTGCCGCCGGTTCCGACTACACCGTCGGCATTCTGCAGCTCACCGAGCACTCCGCACTCGACGCCGCCAACGACGGCTTCGTCAAGGCCATCAAGAAGAGCGGCCTTAAGGTCAAAATCGACCAGAAGAACGCCCAGAATGACCAGTCCACGTGTAAGTCCATCGCCGACAAGTTCGTGGGCGATGGCGTCGACCTGATCTACGCCATCGCTACGCCCGCCGCGCAGGCCGCCGCCGGTGCCACGGCCGATATCCCCATCGTGGGCTGCGCCATCACCGACTACGCCGCCTCCGGCCTGGTCCAGGACAACGACAAGCCCGGCACCAACGTTACTGGCGCCTCCGACCTCACCCCGGTCGCCGAGCAGCTCGAGATGATGCAGAAGGTCCTGCCCGACGTAAAGAAGGTCGGTCTGCTCTACTGCACCGCCGAGTCCAACTCCGACGTCCAGATCAAGGCCGCCAAGAAGGAGCTCGACAAGCTGGGCCTGGACTACACCGACTTCACCGTCTCGAGCTCCAACGAGATCCAGTCCGTCGTCGAATCTGCCGTTGGCAAGGTCGACGCGCTGTACTCCCCCACCGATAACACCATCGCCGCGGGCGCTTCGCAGGTCGGCCAAATCTGCAAGGAGAATAAGCTCCCCTTCGTAACCGGCGAGGAGGGCATGTGCATGGCCGGCGGCCTGTTCACCCTCTCCATCAACTATGAGGACCTGGGCTACGCCGCGGGCGAGATGGCCGTTAAGATCCTGAAGGGCGAGGCCAAGCCCGAGGATATGCCGATCAAGCACCTCTCGAGCAAGGACCTGGTCGTCGTCAAGAACGACGAGATGGCCGAGGCGCTGGGCATCGACCTTTCCGCTCTGGACGAGTAGCGCCATGCGCGGTAACGCGTCTAGGACCCGCACTCGCGCCATAGCTGCGTTATTCAATATCTGAGCCACAGGGGCGAACGCCAAAGACCGGCGTTCGCCCTGCTTGTTACGGATGAGACAAAACATCCGGCCGCAGCTCTTTTATGCATTGTTACCGCTATCATGGTGACTCACGTGTCCACCCTATCCTAGGAGGTATGAAGCATGCTTATTGCATTGCAGGGCGCCGTTTCGCAGGGCGTCCTCTGGGGCATTATGGTGCTTGGCGTGTTTATCACGTTCCGCCTGCTCGACATCCCCGATATGACCTGCGACGGCAGCTTTGCCCTCGGCGGCTGCGTCTGCGCCGTACTCATCGTCAATAACAACGTCGACCCGCTGCTCGCCGTGCTGGCCGGCATGTGCGCCGGCGCCATCGCGGGCGCGGTCACGGGCATTTTGACCACGGTCTTTGAGATTCCCGCGATCCTCGCCGGAATCCTGACGCAGATCAGCCTGTGGTCCATCAACCTGCGCATCATGGGCAAATCCAATACGCCCATCCTTGCCAAGGGCACCATCTTCTCGTCTGTCAGCAACATGACGGGCCTGCCGCAGTCCACCGTCGCCATCATCCTGGGCATCTTGCTCGCTGTGGCTATCGTCGCCATCCTGTATTGGTTCTTTGGCACCGAGATCGGCTCGGCGCTGCGCGCCACCGGCAACAACGAGTACATGATCCGCGCTCTGGGCGTCAACACCAACTCCACCAAGATGATCGCCCTCGTGCTCTCCAACGCCCTCATCGGCCTTTCAGGCGCGCTCATCTGCCAGAGCCAGAAGTACGCCGACATTGGCATGGGCACCGGTGCCATCGTTATCGGTCTTGCCGCCATTGTTATCGGCGAGGTGCTCGGCCGCCTGCTGCCCGGCGGCCTCACGCAGTTTAGCGTCCGTCTTGCCTCCGCCGTCTTTGGCTCCGTGGTGTACTTCCTCATCCGCGCCATCGTGCTGCAGTTGGGCATGGACGCCAACGACATGAAGCTGCTTTCCGCTGTGATCGTCGCCGTGGCCCTGTGCGTGCCCGTGGTTTGGGAGCGCTATAAGCTCCGCAGCTCCTACACGAAGGGGGATGAGGCAGATGCTTAAGCTCTCACACGTCAAGAAAACCTTTAACAAGGGCACCGTCACCGAGAAGCGCGCGCTCACCGGCGTCGACCTCACCCTTAACGACGGCGACTTTGTAACCGTGATCGGCGGCAACGGCGCCGGCAAGTCCACGCTGCTCAATATGATCGCCGGCGTGTATCCGCTCGATTCGGGTGTCATCGAGCTCGACGGCACCGACATCTCGCGTCTGAGCGAGTCGCAGCGCGCCAAGTACCTGGGTCGCGTGTTCCAGGACCCCATGCGCGGCACCGCAGCCGACATGCAGATTGCCGAGAACCTGGCCCTCGCCAAGCGCCGCGGCCAGCGTCGCGGTCTTTCGTGGGGCGTCACCAAGGCCGAGAAGGACGAGTACGTTGAGCTGCTCAAGCGTCTGGACCTCGGTCTGGACACGCGCCTCAACGCCAAGGTCGGTCTGCTTTCGGGTGGCCAGCGCCAGGCACTCACCCTGCTCATGGCCACGCTCACCAAGCCACGCCTGCTGCTGCTCGACGAGCACACCGCGGCGCTCGACCCCAAGACGGCCTCTAAGGTGCTCAATCTGACCGAGGAAATCGTCGACGAGCACCACCTGACCACGCTCATGGTCACGCATAACATGAACGACGCCATCCGTCTGGGCAATCGTCTGATCATGATGCACGAGGGCCACGTAATCTACGACGTGGCAGGCGACGAGAAGAAGTCGCTCACCGTTGCCGACCTGCTGCAGAAGTTCGAGGAGGTCTCGGGCGGCGAGCTCGCCAACGACCGCATGCTGCTGAGCTAACGACCTAGAAAACCACCACAAAGGGGACAGGCACCTTTGTGGTGGTTTTTGTTAAAGAGTAAGGAGACAGCCATGAAAAGACTCCCCCGCCTTGCGTTAGCTGCCGCGTTGTTTGCCGGCGCGCTCACAGGCATCCCAAGCCTCGCTTTCGCGGGGAACCTGCCCGCCGCTATTGACGGCGCCGTAACCGTCATGCACACCAACGACATCCACGGCAGCTACAAGTACAGCTACAACGCAAGCAAGGGCACGGGCACCATTGGCTTTGACGGGCTGGCGGTTCTCTATAGCGCTCAAAGCAACGCCCCCGACTTTCTGCTCGATGCAGGCGACACCTTCCACGGGCAGTCCTTTGCCACCATGAGCGAGGGCAAGAGCATCGCCGAACTCATGAACACCTTCTACGCAAACGGCTACGACGCAACCACACCGGGCAACCATGACTGGAGCTACGGCGCGGACAAGCTTCGCACGATGGCCGGCAATGGTGCCACCAGTACACCTTTCGCCATGCTCTGCGCGAATGCAACGTCCTCGAACGGCGTATGGAGCTCGAGCATCACCAAGACGCTCAATCGCACTTGGAAGGACGGCGAGGGCAGTCCCACGTTTAACTACAAGATTAAGGTCGGCGTCGTCGGAGCCATGGATGAGTCGCTGGGCTCCTCGCTACGCGCGGACCTGGTCGCGGGCACGTCGTTCTCGGGTGCGGCGGACGCCATCAATGCCGAGGCCAAGCGACTGCGCGAGGATGAGGGCTGCAACGTTATCGTCTGCATCGCGCACACGCTCAACGCCAAGACCTTTGCCGCAAAGCTCGTTGGGGTCGATACACTGGTCGCGGGCCACGAGCACATCAACTTAGACGAAAACGTGACGGGGGCCGACGGCAAGCCGGTCCGCGTCGTCGAGGCAGGCAGCGCCTTTACCGAGGTTGGTCTGCTTTCCATTCCCTATGAGTACGACACCAGGGGTACCGAAACCACCAACGACGACATGGTGACGGTCTCCGCAGGCGACAGCGACGAGAAGCTCTACACCGCCAAGGACGTCGACGACCTTTTGGCAGACCCTAACAACCAGAACATCCTTGACGAGGTTCGCAACAACAAAATCAAGCCACTCGACGATGCCTTTGAAAGCGAATCGAACAAGGTGCTCGGCACATCCTCCACCAACTATTTCTACGGCGAGGACGCCGCGGGTACGCATGGCTGGGAGATGGTGCGCACCACCGATCTGCGTCCCAGCAAGGAAGGCGATACCACCAAGGCCCAGACCATCGGCCACGTGATTTGCGGCTCCTATCTTTCCCTGACGGGCGCGGACCCTGGCCTGACGAGCGCGGACCTTGCTATTGAGAACGCTGGCGGCATCCGCGGCGGCATCGCGGCGGGAAACGTGACCGCCGGCGACGTCATCGCCATCTCGCCCTACGGCAACACCTTGGAGACCTGGACCATGACCGGCGCGGACTTCCTCGCAGCGCTTGAGCACTCGTTGGAAATTAGCGACAAATGCAATGACGGCTACGAACTTCAGCAAGCCTACGTCGCAGCCGGCCACACCGAGCAGGAAGCCCAGGACATGTACAAGTGGCCCGACGACTCCGGCAGCGTTCTTTCCTTTGGCGGCATCAACGTAACAATCGACTGGACGCAGTCTGAAGGCAAGCGCATCGTGAGTGCCACGCTCACCAAAGACGGCAGCACGCTCGACCCCGCCAAGACCTATACCGTCGCCACCAACAACTACATCATCACCAACACGACCGACTTCCCCACCTTCGCAAACGCCAAGAAGCTCACCGAGTGGGGTACGTGCGAGGCAGCGCTGAGGGCACTGATCGGGCAGGACGACTGGGAGCACAAGGTGGCCTCGCTCGCGGGCACCATCAGCTTTAGCTCCGCTGAGAGCCCCGCACCCCATCCGACCCCAACGCCTGAGCCCTCACCCAAACCCGGCACGATGACCACGCAGATCACCACCAAGAAGACGGCCGGTAAGCTTGCCGCAACGGGAGACCGTACGCCGACCGTGGTCGGCGCATGCCTTATCGGCGGCATCGTCATCATCGTTCTCGGCATTATCTGGAAGCGCCGCCGCTAAGCTACACCGCCGGGCCTTGCAGCCCCGCCGTACAAACCTTATATCGAGCACAGAAGCCCGTCCGAATGTGATCGGACGGGCTTTTGGTGGGTATCATGGTTGAACGATCATGAGGAGGTTTTCCCTACATGGAATTGTTTGAGCCGATTCTTCATTTCTTTGAGCAGCGCTGGGTCCACAACATCATCTGGGCGGGCATCTTGGTAATAGGCACCGCCATCGCCACCAAGGTCGTATCCAAGACCCTGCGCCACCTGCTCAACCGCGACGACAACCCGCTTCCGGCATCGAGTATCTTCATCAACATTGCGCGCGCCGTCATCTGGATGATCGGCGGCAGCTTTATCCTCGACAACTGCTTTGGCATTAACGCAAACGCCCTCGTCGCCGCTCTTGGCGTCGGCGGCATCGCCATCTCGCTCGGCTTTCAGGACACGCTCTCAAACCTTATCGGCGGCATGCAGGTAACCTTTATGGGCATCATCAAGCCCGGCGACAATATCGAAGTCGGTGGCGTGTCGGGCGTGGTCCAGGACATCACCTGGCGTCATACGACCATCGAGGACGCCTGCGGGCAGACCATCATCGTCCCCAACTCAAATATCTCCAAGAACACGCTCGTGCATCTCATGCCCTTTGGGCGTGTGGCTGTGCCCGTTGTCGTAAAGGACACATCCAAGTGGGCCTCACTCGACGCGCTGGCAGACGAGCTGACCAGCGCCACCAAGGCCGCCGTGCTTCCCATCTCGAGCTTTGACAAGGAGCCCTACGTGCTCTTTAGCGAGATCGGCGACTTTGGCATTAAGGGCAAGATCATCTTTATCGTCAGCGACGACAGCACCACTTTCACGGCGGCCGACGCCTGCATTCGCGCCATCGCCCCCATCATCGCCTAAACCACCACAAAGGGGACAGGCACCTTTGTGGTGGTTTTCATTCGTGATACCATGGTTCATATAGTTGTTTAAACGACTAAGGGAGCAAAACTATGGAAGAGGCCTATCGTCAAGCACGCAAGCGCGGCGAGCAAGGACGTCGACGCGCCATTAGTCAAAGCGAGCATCCGTACCTTACGGACCTCGATAGCTTGGTTGCCCAGCTCCCCTTGGGCCAGCGAGAGAATGTCGGCCTGAGAGACATTCCGCTCGAAATGGTCGTCGGCACGGTTACCAAGGGCCGTCAGTCGGCCTTTTCATGCAACTTTATGCCCTTGCTGCCGTTTAGCACGGAGTTCGCCCGCAAGTGGTCCAACCTCTACGACATCCAGGTGACCGAGGGCTATCGCGATCCCGTCATCGTCACCGAGTTCATGCATCGGTTTTACGTCCAAGAGGGCAACAAGCGCGTCAGTGTCCTCAAATTCCTGGACGCCCCGACGGTTTCGGCCAAGGTCACCCGTCTCTACCCCGGCACGTGGGATTCCGTCGAAAACCGCCTGTACGGTGAGTTCTGCGCGTTTTGGCGCGTCTGCCCCCTATACGAGATCGAGTTCTCGCGCGAGGGAAGCTACGAGACGCTCGCCAAGATGCTCGGTCAGGACCTTATCGAAAAATGGCCGCAGAAAAAGGTCGACTACCTGCGCCACACCTTCCTGCTCTTTAAGCGCGCCTACCTTCGCGCGGGTGGCGACCACCTGGACATTACGCCCGCCGACGCCATGCTCGTCTACCTCAATGTGTACAACCAGGACCGCCTGCTGGATACGCCGACGGATATCGTCGTAAACCGCCTGTGTAAGATTTGGCGTGAGCTGGTCATTGCTGGCAAAAATAACGAGGACAAGGTCGATCTTGTCGAAGCACCGAGCGTCGATGAGGAAGAGTCGACCGCCAAGTCCACCTCCGGCGTGCTCAACTTCTTTATGGGCAAGACCGTCTATTCGGCGGACAATCCCCTGCGCATCGCCTTTATCCATGAGTTCCCCTGTGCGACGTCGAGCTGGGACAGCCTGCACGACCAAGGGCGTCAGTATCTCGATAAGCACTTTGGCGGTATCGTGCGCACCGAGGCGTTTGAGGACTGCCACGATCCGGACGTGTTCTACGCCGCCGTGGAAACGGCTGTCAAACATGGAGACAGCGTCATCTTCTCGACCTCGCACCGCCTGATGGAATACACGCTCAGGGCTGCCGTTGAGTATCCCCAGGTTCGGTTCCTCAACTGCTCTATCGGCCTTCCCCATCAAAGCGTCCGTTCGTACTTTGGCAAGATGTACGAGGCCAAGTTCCTCCTGGGCGCCCTTGCCGCCAGCATGGCGGACAATCACCGCATCGGTTACCACGCGTCAGTCTTCGCCTCGGGCGCACTCAGCGAGATCAACGCCTTTGCGATTGGAGCTTCGCTACTCGACCCCCGTGCGCAAATTATCCTGACCTGGGGCGATGTGCCCGCCGGTGGCCTTGCCGAGGCCATGTGCCACGAAGGCGTGAGCGTCATGACCGGCGCCGACATGTCCAAGTCGCTGGAGGACCCCACGGCCTACGGACTCCACCGCCTGATCGATGGCAAGGTCGTCGGCATCGCCATGCCGGTATGGAACTGGCGCCGATACTACGAGCTTATCGTGCGAAGTCTGCTGCATGGCACCTGGGACGAGACCAGTGACGACAGCCGGGTCCGCGCCGTCAACTACTGGTATGGCATGAGCTCGGGCGTTATCGACATTCGCTACGCTCCGGGCCTGCCCTATCAGACGCGCAAACTGGTGCAGCTGCTCCGCAATGGCATCGTCGAGGGCTCCATCAATCCATTTGGCGGCGAGCTTCACAGCCAAAACGGCGTGGTGCAGATTGAGGGCTTCCCCCCGCTGCCGAGCACGCAAATCGTCGAGATGGACTGGCTGGCAGACAACGTGGTGGGTACCATTCCACAGCCCGACGATGAGCCGAAGGTCCGCGCCCTATGAAAATCCTTGCCATAGCCGATACCGAAGAACGATGCCTTTGGGAGTGCTTTCGCAAAGAACGCTTTGAGGGTGTCGACCTGATTTTGTCCGCTGGCGATCTGGACCCGGACTATCTTGAGTTTTTGGTCACGGTCATCAACAAACCGCTCATCTACGTACGCGGCAATCACGATGACCGCTACGCACGTCATGCACCGGGCGGCTGTATCTGTGTCGAAGACACCGTGTACGTGTATCGCGGCGTCCGCATTGCGGGGCTTGGCGGCTCCATGCGCTACCGAGATGGCGCCAACATGTACACCGAGCGCGAGATGGCCAAGCGCGTGCGCAAGCTGTCTCGTAAAGTGAGGATGGTCGGTGGCTGCGACATCTTGCTCACCCATGCGCCCGCCGCCGGCGAGGGCGATCTGGACGATCTGCCACATCGAGGATTCAAATGCTTTAACACAGCGCTCGAGTCCTGGAATCCCGACTACATGGTGCACGGGCATGTGCACCAATGCTATGGTCGCGACTTTCAACGTGAGCGTCAGCACGCATGCGGGGCAACGATCATCAACGCCTGCGGCTATACGCAGTTTGAGCTGGACGAAGCGCGCTACCCCATCCGTGGCTGGCAGGCAGCCTGGCTCAATTCGCAAACCATGCGTCGCGAACTCAAGCGCCACGAGGCTATCGAGTCCTCAACCGCCAGAACACCCTGGTAACCACCTTTAAGGCTTGACGCTGCGCCGGCCCCAAGCACCCCGTCTCGCCCCTCAAGCCGTCGCTCGCGTACCAAAGTACGCGTCGCTCCTCTTTCGGGGCGACCTGGGGCACTTGGAACCGGCTCGCTGCGATGCCATAACATTGACGCCAAAGTGCCAAAACCACCACAAAGGCGCCTGTCCCCTACAGTGGAATTGGAGGCGCGATAGCAAGAAACCCGGTCCTGCACGAGACAGAACCGGGTTTCTTTAGCAATGCTTGCTGTACTCAGGCAGTAACTAGCAGTTACTCAGCCAGGAAGTCACGCTGGACAGCGGGATCGACCTTGACGCCAGGGCCCATGGTGGAAGACACGGAGATGGACTTGACGTACTTGCCCTTAGCAGAAGAGGGCTTGACGCGCAGGATCTCGGTGTACAGGGCAGCGTAGTTCTCGACGAGCTGCTGCTCAGAGAAGGACTTCTTGCCCAGGGGCACGTGGCAGATGCCGTAACGGTCGGCGCGGTACTCAACGCGGCCGGCCTTGAGCTCGGAGACCATCTTGGCGACGTCCATGGTCACGGTGCCGAGCTTGGGGTTCGGCATGAGGCCACGGGGACCAAGGATCTTACCGATGCGGCCAACCTTGGCCATCATGTTCGGCGTAGCGATAGCGGCGTCGAAGTTGATCTCGCCCTTCTGGATCTGGGCGACGAGCTCGTCGGAACCGATGATGTCGGCGCCGGCAGCCTCGGCCTCGCGGGCCTTCTCGCCCTCGGCGAAGACGGCAACACGAACGGTCTTGCCGGTGCCGTGGGGCAGGGAGATGGAACCGCGGATGTTCTGGTCAGCCTTACGAGTATCGATGCCCAGACGGAAGTGGGCCTCGACGGTCTCGTCGAACTTGGCGGTGTCGAGCTCCTTGATGAGCTTGGCAGCCTGAAGGGGGGTGTAGAGCGTGGCGCGGTCAATCTTCTCGGCAGCGGCGTTATAGCTCTTACCATGCTTAGCCATATGCATTACCTCCTGTGGTTAAACGGGCGTGAGCCCTCCCACATCGTATCGTGTGCCCTATTGCACACATTTAACGGGCGCCCCGGTCGGGTCACCCGTCGTTACCATAAGAAATCGCTACTCAGCGATGGTGACGCCCATGGAACGGGCGGTACCGGCGATGATCTTCTTGGCGGCGTCAATGTCGTTGGCATTGAGGTCCGGCATCTTGATCTCGGCGATCTTGGTGAGCTGCTCCTGGGAGAGCTGACCAACCTTGTCGGCCTGGGGCTTAGCGGAACCAGACTTAAGGTTCAGCTCCTTCTTGATGAGGTGAGCCGCCGGCGGGGTCTTGGTGATGAAGGAGAAGGACTTATCCTCGTAGACAGAAATCTCAACGGGGATAATGTCGCCCTTCTTGTCCTGCGTCTCGGCGTTAAAGGCCTGGCAGAACTGCATGATGTTCACGCCAGCAGCGCCCAGGGCGGGGCCGACGGGAGGAGCGGGGTTAGCTGCACCAGCAGGAATCTGGAGCTTAATGACGTTGGCAACCTTCTTCTCAGCCATGGTCATTCCTTTCGAATCACGAGTGTGAAGTACTTGCTATATCGTAAGCACGCACGTGTTAGAAGCACTCCTGAGATGAGCAGTCACAGAAGAAGCACGCTCGCGCGAACGGACGAAAACTTAAGCGATGACAGCGACTTGGTTAAAGTCGAGCTCGACCGGCGTCTCGCGGCCAAAGATCATCAGCGTGACCTTGAGCTTGCCAGCCTCGGTGTTAACCTCGGAGACCTTGCCATCAAAGTCGGTAAGCGGGCCATCGGTGACGCGGACGGACGTACCGACCTCAATATCAACCGAGGTGCGCTTGGGCGAATCGCCCTTACCGGGACGACGAGTCATCTTGTTGTACTCGTCGCGGGAAAGCGGAGCGGGCTTGCCGTTGCCGCCTAGGAAACCGGTGACGCCAGGCGTGTTACGAACACACGTCCAAGCATCGTCATCCATCTCCATGCGGACCAGGACATAACCCGGGAAAATCTTGGAATCCTTGGTCTCGCGCTTGCCACCCTCTTTGATCTCGGTGACGCGCTCCATAGGAATCTCGATATCAAAGATACGGTCCTGCATGCCCATGGTCTCGATACGATGCTCGAGATCGGACTTTACGCGGTTCTCGTATCCAGAGTAAGTGTGAACGACGTACCAACGCTTAGACATGGTTTAGCCCCTCAATCCAGAGAACAGAGCAAGAGCCTCGCCAAAGCCAGCATCGAGCAGAGCGATGACGACGCCGACGACGACCAGAGAAGCGCAAACGACGACCGAGTAGTTCACGAGCTCCTTCTTATCGGGCCACGTGACACGCTTCATCTCGGACTTGACCGAAGCGAAATACTTCTTGGTGCGGGCGAAGAAACCAGGCTTCTCGTTCTTCTTGGACTTCGCAGCCTTCTCGTTCTTCTTGGCAACGGCCTTCTTGGCCTCAACCTTGGAGTTGGCGGCAGCGTTGTTGGCAGGTGCCGGCTGCTGTGCCTTCTTCTTGTTCTTCTTGTTGGCCATTTGGGTTACCTCCGCGCAATGCGCTTATACATGAGTAAACCGTAAGCCCCCAAGTGGGAGCTTACGGAATAATGACTGGCACGCCAGGAAGGACTCGAACCCTCAACACTCGGTTTTGGAGACCGATGCTCTACCAATTGAACTACTGGCGTATGTGACTAGAGACTAGCGAGTCTCTTTGTGCAGCGTGTGGTGACGGCACCAGGGGCAATACTTCTTGATCTCCATACGATCAGGCATGGTCGACTTGTTCTTGGTGGTCGTATAGTTGCGGCGCTTGCACTCAGTGCACGCAAGAGTAACTAGAGTACGCATGTATCCTGAACCTTTCATTTCCGCCCCGTACGGGCACGAGTTGTTACTTTATCAGCTCCACGTAAGTGCTGTCAATGAAAACCTCGAGTCAATTGGTTCTCGGTGGATCCATTCATATTTGGAACACATCAATGAAGCCATCGAGAGCTAATCGACGGTGCATCCAGGACCATTATCGATCCTCTTGACACCAGCAACGGCTCAATATCCATTGCAGAAAAGAACCCGGCACCCATATAAGTGCCGGGTTCTCTAAGTCAGCTATATCAAAGAGCTAATTTACTCAATGATCGTGGAGACGATGCCCGAACCGACGGTGTGGCCACCCTCGCGGATAGCGAAGCGCAGGCCCTCCTCCATGGCGATCGGGTGGATGAGGTCGCCCTCGATGGTGATGTGGTCACCAGGCATAGCCATCTCGGTGCCCTCGGGGAGCTTGACCGTACCGGTAACGTCGGTGGTACGGAAGTAGAACTGAGGACGATAACCATCGAAGAACGGGGTGTGACGGCCGCCCTCCTCCTTGGTCAGAACGTAGATCTCGCCGGTGAACTTGGTGTGCGGGGTAACCGAACCGGGCTTGCAGAGAACCTGGCCGCGCTCGATGTCCTCACGCTTGATGCCGCGGAGCAGCAGACCGACGTTGTCGCCAGCCTCGCAGAAGTCCATGGACTTACGGAACATCTCGATACCGGTAACGACGGTGTTCTGGGTATCCTTGATGCCGACGATCTCGACGGGCTCGTTAAGCTTGAGCTCACCGCGCTCGACACGACCAGTAGCAACGGTACCACGGCCGGAGATGGTCATAACGTCCTCAACGGCCATCAGGAACGGGAGGTCGTTGTTACGAGCAGGCGTCGGGATGTACTCGTCGACGGCCTTCATGAGCTCGCGAATGGCGTCCATCCACTTGGCGTCGCCCTCGAGAGCGCCCAGAGCGGAGCCACGGATGACGGGGATGTCGTCGCCGGGGAAATCGTACTCGGAGAGGAGCTCACGGGTCTCCATCTCGACGAGGTCGATGAGCTCGTCATCGTCGACCATGTCGCACTTGTTCAGGAAGACGACGATGTAGGGAACGCCGACCTGACGGGCGAGCAGGATGTGCTCGCGGGTCTGAGCCATGGGGCCGTCGGTAGCAGCGATGACCAGGATAGCGCCGTCCATCTGAGCAGCGCCGGAGATCATGTTCTTGACGTAGTCAGCGTGGCCCGGGCAGTCAACGTGAGCGTAGTGACGGGCAGCAGTCTCGTACTCGACGTGGGAGACGGAGATCGTAATGCCGCGCTCGCGCTCCTCGGGAGCCTTGTCGATGTTCTCGAACGCAGTGAAGTCAGCCTTGCAGCCCTCGGTCTCGGAGAGAACCTTGGTGATGGCAGCGGTCAGCGTGGTCTTGCCGTGGTCGACGTGACCAATGGTGCCGATGTTAACATGCGGCTTAGTGCGCTCAAACTTCTCTTTGGCCATAAAGCCCTCCTCTAAACAGGTCGTCCCCGGACGGGACTTTGCCTTTATACCATAGTGGCTTCTCAACATACTATTGAGAAGCCACCGTGTTACCTATGGTAGCGGTGACTGGATTCGAACCAGTGACGCCACGGGTATGAACCGTGTGCTCTAACCAACTGAGCTACACCGCCGGATGGAGCCTGCAACCAGACTTGAACTGGTGACCTCTTCGTTACCAACGAAGTGCTCTACCGACTGAGCTATACAGGCACTTGACGGGTGGGAGCTATAGGATTCGAACCTATGTAGGCAGAGCCAACGGGTTTACAGCCCGTCCCCATTAACCACTCGGGCAAACTCCCAATCGTTCAAGTATCCGCAGGTTCTTTGGTCTTTTGGACCGCCGCCCCCGCGAACGAAGAAGATAATACGATGCAACCTTGGGGGCTGTCAACGAAAACCTCTAGATACACGGTTCCGGGCGTATCTATATACCTTTGACCTGCTGTTTTGTTGAGTTGGGATATGAGGGACGGTGGTTTTGGATACTGAGGTGACGTTTCCCAAGGTAACACTTTGCTGTAGTGGAGTACACCTTCAGTATCGAACTTCGATAACAGCCTATTTGCACCTATATATAGGTCGAGATCGGGGCTTCCCAGACAGAAGATTGCTCTTCCCAGCAAAATCGAGCGTGGATATTCTTCCGTTTGAAATCGAGCGTGGATATTCTCCCACTTTGCCGTGCCATCAAGTCCAAAGTGGCAGATTATCCACGCTCATTCACTAAGCGGGAGATTTTCCACGCTCGTATGTCCGGAAATCCACACTCGGTCACGACAGTTAAACCCGGTCCGGCCTTTGTCTCGATCTGTAACATTTAGAGAACATTTTTCCCCTATCTGTTACAGATCGAGATGTTTCGCAGAGACCTCAGCTTACGTCTCATTCTGTAACAGCTAGAACGGTTTCCAGCCTCTTCGTGTTACAGATTGAGACAAACCTGAAGCTTGGTTGGCACCACACCCGCTGACTTATAGACATAAATAGAAACGGGCCCTGTCCCACAAGGGAACAGAGCCCGAAACTCTCATGGAGCCAGTGACAGGAATCGAACCTGCAACCCACTGATTACATCGCTTTCCATTCTGGTTAATAGCGTCCATCTGCGACTATAGCGACCGTAACCTCGCCTTTTTCTTTCGTTTTCCGCTTATAGTCTCACTTGAGACGTCTCCGAAACAGTCAAATTGCACACTCATTGCACACGCGATTGCACACGGAGGGACAATGGAAGAGAAATACACCACCTCGTCTATTTATAAGTTTAAGGACGACCGCTGGCGCGCACAGTTCCCCTATTTGGAGAACGGCATCTGGCATAAGAAGACTCAGCTCTTGGAACATCGAGGGCGCGATAAAGGCAGAAGCCATAAGTATCGCGATGCCGCCATGCTCGAGGCCGAATCCATCCGCGCATCTCTCAATGAGAAGGCCACCGCAGAAGCAGCTAAACCCAAGGGGCTTGGTATCACCGTTTCAAAGCTCGTGACATGCTATATCGATATCGAGTGCGCGGACGTCGCGCGCTCCACGGCGACCGGATACCACGGCATGCTCCGCCGGAATATCGAACCGTATCTCGGTGATGTCCCATTGGAAGACCTTACGGAAGAGGATGTTCAGGAATGGATAACGGCGATCGCCTCAACCCACGCACGGTCCACCGCCTGCAATTCCCTACGGTTGTTACGAGGCTCGCTCAAATATGGAATGCGAAAGAAATGGATTGACGAAAACGTGGCCTCTTGGGCAAAAGTCCCCAAAAATGAAGACGCGAACTACGGTCTACCGAATTCGCTTACAACCAAAGAGCGAACCAGGGTCTTGAACACTCTGAACGCCTCCATAGATATCCCAGCGATGCTTGCAGCCAAGATGGCGCTCTACACGGGATTGCGGCGCGGCGAGCTCTGCGCCCTGAAATGGAAAAACGTGGACTTTAAATCCGCAACGATCCGAGTCGAGGCCGCGATTGGGCACACAGATAACGAGTTCTATATCAAGGGCCCCAAGAGCATTAGCAGCCGGCGCGCTATCCCCAACTGCCCGAAAGACCTTATGAAAGACCTTGCGAAGCGCGAGGCCGACATGAAGTTCGAATGCGCGAATCTGGGCGTTGAGTTCAGCGACGAACTGTTTGTCCTCGGCTTTCCGGACGGTTCCTTCTTGAAACCGCCCAGGATCAACGACGCTTGGCGGGCCCTGGCAAAGGCCTTGAAGCTCCATGGTGTCTTGAACAAGAACACCGTCACCTTCCACGACCTCAGGCACAGTTTTGCAACGTACGCCGTTTCCAACGGAATCGACCCGAGGACTCTCGCAAGCCTCATGGGGCACTCGAAGGCGTCGATGACACTCGACAGATACGCCAGTGCCGACCCAGCAGCCACCGCATCGGCTATGAGAACTCTTGGACGCTTATATAAAGAGTGATTTGCTTCGTCGCAAGCAAAGAAGTCAACAGTGACTCGGAGGCCCGGCTTTAACCGGGCCTTTTCTTGTTGCCTCGACCCTTCAACGTCTTTTTTGTCCATAGCGTCCGCCCTGCCCGTACTTTGACGAATGCCGGCGGCGGCGTGTCAGACTGCGAAATAAGAGAAATCGGAAAATTCCAGAAAGGAGACCGAAATGAAATTCAAAGAAAAGCGTATCAGAGTCGACGACTTCCGCAGTATGCCGGATATCGTCGATCCGCTGCCGGTCGCGTACCTGCTCGGCATCAGCGACCGCTCTGTCTACCGCCTCTGCCAGAACGGGACGTTCAAAGCCGTGAAGTGCGACAAGTTATGGCGAATCAACCGCGATAGCGTTCTCAAGTATATCGGCGCATCAAATTAACCAAAAGTTACGGGAAACCAACCAATACAAAGCCCTGGAGGATTATATGTTTGAATTCAATAAAGCCAACGGCGTCATTGAACGCGGCGAGCTGCTGTACTCCGTCCCGCATGACTCCGAAATCGTTCTTGACACCGGCGTTCCCGCCTACTCGGGCCCGGCACTTCTGAAGTTCAAATATCCGATGAAGCATGCACCGAGCGCACTTATCGTTACTCAGACCGTTGCTGAGAAACTGAACGAAAAACGTGCGTCGATCGTAGTTGAAATCATTAGGCGTTGGAAGGACATCCCCAAGGCCGACCTCGCACGCATCATTTTGGGAGCGGGTGCTTATTCCGGCGGTTTCAGCCTCAGCCCCATTGAGAAAATCGAGGAATCAATTGACCTCGACAGTCTTGAACTCTCTAACAAACTTATCGCTTATATGCCATTACCAGCTGATAAGGCACCAGAGAACTATCCGATCACCTTCAAAGTATCTTGCTAAAAACGGGGGCCATTTGGCCCCCGTTTGTTAAGGAGTCTAGATGACAAAAACTAAAACGGTCAGCGTGAAGCTCGATTCCAAGCTCTATGCCGCCCTCAAGACTCGGGCCGAACTCAACAAGTCCAACGTCAGCGACGAGATCCGCTCGCTCCTGCGCTCGGCGCTCGCCGCGGAGGGGCTCGACCTCTACGGCAACGAGGTCGCGGGCTTCATCCGCGGCGTCGTCGACGCGCGGATGGACGTCGCCGCGCTCGACATCGAGCGCAAGCTCGACGCCGCCGAGGACCGCATCGCCGCGGTCCTCTCGCGCCCCATGACTGCCGCCATCATGGCCGGCCTCATGTCGGCAGACGTCCTCAAGGCCTCCTACGCCTCGCTCGACGACGTCCCCGTCGCGGACATCTGGAAGAACTACCTCGCGCAGGCCGGCGAGCTCAGCCGCGCGGGCCTCGGCCGCATCGACGAGGTGAAGCTCCACGCGCGCGAGCGCGCCGATGGCTAGCCCGCCCGTCATCGTCAACCACTCCGTCGTCCGCGCGGGAG
>UQUX01000008.1 GCA_900544425.1 uncultured Collinsella sp. | reverse complement strand
GGGCCTACGAAATGATCCCTATTCCTCCGTCCCCAAGGGATCACGTGATCCGAAGGGGACGGAGGAAAAGGGATCACAAACAGCGGCGGCGCGTCTGGCCGAACGAGTCCCCATACCCTCGTTCGGTCAGACGCGCCGCCGCTGTTTGTATTTGTGCCGTATAATGACCGTTACCTATGACGCGATACAAAAGAAAGGTGTTTGCCCATGCAGGCACAGAAGGCGGAGGGAACCCGCGACCTTATCGGCGCCGAGATGCGCGCCTGGCAAAAGATGCAGCAGATTGCGGCCGGCGTGTTCGAGCCGTTTGGTTTTAAACCCATCGAGACGCCCGCGATCGAGCAGGTGGACGTGTTTGTCCACGGTATCGGCCAGTCGACCGACGTCGTGCGCAAGGAAATGTTCCGCGTGTTCAGCGGTGCCAACCTGGAGCGCGTCTTTACCGAGGGCACCGACACCAAACTCAAGCCCAAGCAGCGCCTGGCGCTTCGCCCCGAGGGCACGGCCGGCGTGGTGCGCGCTGTCGTCGAGAACAATCTGGTGCCCCAGGGCTCCACGCCGTTTAAGGCGTACTACGCCGAGGCCATGTTCCGCGGCGAGCGTCCCCAGAAGGGCCGCCTGCGCCAGTTCCACCAGGTGGGCATCGAGTGGCTCGGCGCTCCCGATCCGGCGGCAGACGCCGAGTGCATCATCATGCTCATGGAGTTTTACAAGCGCCTGGGCTTCGATCTTTCCAAGCTTCGTCTGCTCATTAACTCGATGGGCGACGCTCAGTGCCGTCCGGCTTACCGCGAGCAGGTCAAGCAGTTTATCCTCGATCACGCCGACGAGATGTGCGATGAGTGCCGCGAGCGCGCCGAGCTCAACCCGCTGCGCGCCTTCGACTGCAAGAACGACCATTGCCGTGAGATCATGGCCGACGCCCCGCTGATGGGCGACAACCTGTGCGACGAGTGCCGCGAGCACTACGAGCAGGTCAAGCGCTATTTGGATGCGGCGGGTATCGAGTATGTCGAGGATCCCACCTTAGTGCGCGGCCTGGACTACTACACCCGTACTGTCTTTGAGGTCGAGGCTCCCGGCGCCGGTGTCGGCTCCATCGGTGGTGGCGGTCGCTACGATGGCCTCGTCGAGCTCGAGGGCGGCAAGCCCACGGCAGGCGTCGGCTTCGCCGTCGGTTTTGAGCGCGCCCTGCTGGCCCTGCAGGCCTTTGGCAGCGACCTGGGTGCCGAGGAGGTCCCGTGCGTCTACGTCGCCAATGCCGGCAAGGAGCTGCGTCAGAACGTCTTTGCCATTACGCAGCAGCTTCGCGCCGCAGGGATTGTGACCGAGGCCGACTATCAGGGCCGTTCGCTCAAGGCCCAGTTTAAGCAGGCCGATAAGGTAGGCGCCAAGCTCATCCTGGTCCTGGGCGGCGACGAGCTTGCCGCCGGCAAGGTCAAGGTGCGCGACATGGAGAGCCACGAAGAGGTTCTTGCCGATCTGGCCAACGTCGTCGAGGCGGTTCGCGAGCGTCTGTAGCGCATCTTTTTGAGCTGCGGGCCTGCTAACGTGCCCTGCTCATGGAGAGTAATTGTTACGGGGGTGTTTCGCTTTTATGCGGAATGCCCCCGTTTACGTATGCCGCCCACCGAGAAATACGACCATTTGGGGCAAAAACCCTTGCAATGCAGAAAATACTTTTGTGTGATAAAGCGCAATCAGTGTCGAAAGTATTTCTCAAGCGCCTATAATGAATACCGCATGTTACGTGCATAGAAGGAGGAATGGGAGGAAACGTGGCTGAGAACCTAAGCAACCAGTCTGTACCCGAAGCCGCGGCGCGCGTCGCTGCCGTGGTCAACCGCCTCGTTAACCGAATCGGCTCGAATGCCGAGTCCAGGGAGCGTCTCGCCGAGATCGAGATCCCCGAGGAGCTGCGCGATAATCTGGCGCTGTTCCTGCGCCTGGAACGTCGTGTGCTTAGCGAGTATGATCCCGAGATCGCGGACCTGTTCGACAAGATTTTGACAGCCGAGATTGTGGTCAATGCTGGCAACCCCGGTAGCCGCGCTGCCGACGAGTCCGTTGACGAACAGGGCGTGCCCACTGCCGACGAGCCCACCGCCGTGGCGTTTCGCGAAGCCGTCGATTTGATTGACAGCCTGCCGCTTGATAAGCAGCAGGTCATCGTTCGCGCCTTTACGAGCTTCTTCCACTTGGCAAACCTGTCGGAGGAGAACTACCGTGTGGCGCAGCTGCGCGAGCGCGAGGCCGGCGCATCGACCGATACCGAGGTCGATCCCGCCAACGAACTCACCGTCGCCTATCACCAGTTGGTAAACGAGATGGGCGTCGAGGGTGCCAATGAGCTGCTCGGCAAGCTCGAGTTCCACCCTGTCTTTACCGCACATCCCACCGAGGCCCGTCGTAAGGCCGTCGAGGGCAAGATTCGCCGTATCTCCAACCTGCTGGAGGAGCGTCCGCGTTTGGGCGGCTCCGACCTGGTGGAGAACGAGCGCCATATGCTGCAGGAGATCGACGCCCTGGTGCGTACGAGCCCCATCGCGCTCAAGAAGCCCACGCCGGTCGAGGAAGCCGATACCATCATCGACATCTTCGATAACACGCTGTTCGACGTTATCCCCGTCATCTACCGTCGTTTTGACGACTGGGTGCTGGGCGACAAGGCCGGTACCGTGCCGCCGCTGTGCCCGGCGTTCTTTCATCCCGGCAGCTGGATCGGCTCCGACCGCGACGGCAACCCCAACGTCACCGCCAAGGTGAGCCGCGAAGTCGCCGCCAAGTACTTCACTCACATGGTGCTCAAGCTCGAGGACAAGTGCCGCCGCATCGGCCACAACCTTACGCTCGAGGCCACCTACAGCAAGCCTTCTGCCGAGCTCATTAACCTGTGGAACCATCAGGTCGAGATGAGCCCTCGGTACACGGCCCGCGCCGAGCTGATCTCCGAGCACGAGCCGCATCGCGCCGTCATGCTCGTCATGGCCGACCGCCTGAACGCCACCGTGCGCCGCATCACCGACACCATGTACCACAGCGCCGATGAGTTCCTGGAGGACTTGCGCGTCGTCCAGCGTTCGCTGGCTGCCTGCGGTGCCGTCCGTGCCGCCTACGGTCCGGTGCAGACCATCATCTGGCAGGTCGAGTCCTTCGGCTTCCATATGGTCGAGATGGAGTTCCGTCAGCACTCCGTGGTGCATGCCCGCGCCCTCAAGGATATCCACGAGAATGGTATCCATGGCGATCTGCAGCCCATGACGCGCGAGGTCATCGACACCTTCCGCGCTATTGGCTCCATCCAAAAACGCTACGGCAAGAAGATGGCGCACCGCTACATCATCTCGTTTACCAAGAGCGCCCAGCATGTGGCCGACGTCTTTGAGCTTGCTCACCTGTCCTTTGCACACGAGGAGGATGTTCCCGAGCTCGACGTAATCCCGCTGTTCGAGCAGCTCGAGGACCTCGAGGGCTGCGTCGACGTGCTCGACCAGATGCTCACGCTGCCCGTGGTGCAGAAGCGCCTTGCCCAGACCAACCGCCGCATGGAGGTTATGCTGGGCTACTCCGATTCCTCCAAGGACGCCGGTCCTACCACGGCCATGCTCGCGCTGCACTCCGCGCAGGAGCGCATCGCCAAGTGGGCCGAGAAGAACGATATCGACCTGGTGCTCATGCACGGTCGCGGCGGTGCCGTGGGCCGTGGCGGCGGCCCGGCCAACAAGGCCGTGCTGGCGCAGCCCAAGGGCTCGGTCAACTGCTTCTTTAAGCTCACCGAGCAGGGCGAGGTTATCTTTGCTCGTTACGGCAACCGCACGCTGGCTCAGCGCCATGTTGAGTCCGTTGCTGCCGCAACGCTTTTGCAGTCGGCCCCGAGTGTCGAGAAGACCAACACCGAGACCACGCAGAAGTTCTGGGATATGGCCGAGAAGCTCAACACCGCAAGCCACGAGCGCTATCTGGACCTGCTGAACACCGAGGACTTTACACCGTGGTTCTCGACCGTGACGCCGCTGACTGAGGTCGGTCTGCTGCCGATCGGCTCGCGTCCGGCCAAGCGCGGTCTGGGTGCGAAGTCACTCGACGACCTGCGTACCATTCCGTGGATCTTCAGCTGGAGCCAGGCGCGCATTAACCTGGCCGCTTGGTACGGCCTGGGCACCGCCTGCGAGCAGCTTGGCGATCTTGACCAGCTCAAGGCTGCCTACCAGGAGTGGCCGTTCTTCCGCACCTTTATCGACAATATTGAGATGTCGATCGCCAAGACCGATCAGCGCATCGCCAAGATGTATCTGCACCTGGGCGATCGCCAGGATCTGTCCGAGAAGGTCTTTACCGAGATGCAGCTCACGCGTAAGTGGGTCCTTGCCATCGTCGGTGACGAGTGGCCGCTGCAGCGTCGTCGCGTGCTCGGCTGCGCCGTTCGCGTGCGTAACCCCTATGTCGACGCCCTGTCCATCGCCCAGGTCCGCGCCCTTCGTGAGGTGCGTATGAACCAGGACGAGATGGCCGAAGAGAAGAAGGCCGAGTACATGAGCCTGATCCTTTCGACTGTGACCGGCGTCTCGGCAGGTCTGCAGAACACGGGGTAATCGATAGCCCTGTAGTCGTCCGGGCCCGCCATTAGTTTACTTTTAGGCACGTCCTCGGACATGCAAGAAGCCCTCGCTGCGCACTTCGTGCGGCGAGGGCTTCTTGCGTCCTGCGGAGTGTGCCTAAAAGTAAACTAATGGCGGGCCCTGCGATGTCCGGTCTTCAGTGGATTACTGCTGGGGGAATTAATGGCGCGCTTCGCGCGTTTTGGATGGGGTCTGTCCCGGCGGCGCGTTTGGCGCTTCGCGCCGCGCGCCTTATCGATCGGGATTGAGATGCATGTGGTGCTTCTCGCCTTACGACTGTAGCGGCCGCGGTCCCGTTTGGGGTCGCGGCCGTTTTGTTGTGGGTCAAATATGAACGTTGTGTTAATGGGTCGGTGGACGGTGGTGTTTTTCGGTGAGCGGCGTATCCTTCCAACGGTTTATCTAGTGTGTCAGTTGAAAAGGAAGAGGGCGCTCGTCATTGTTTGAATGTGAACTGCCGTTTGACCACAAGACGTTGCATCTGGAGCTCGAGGATAAGAACTTCGCGGGTGTGATGGAAGGTCATCAAAACGAGTTTAAGACCACGAAATCGCAGGAAGAGCTGGTAGAGGAGTCGCTTGCCAACCCTTATGGCTCGCCGTCGCTCGAGGAGCTTTGTGCTGGCAAGAAGGATATCGTCATCATTAGCTCCGACCATACGCGTCCCGTTCCCTCGCGTGTGACGATGCCTATTCTGCTGCATCACATCCATTCCGCTGCGCCCGAGGCTCGCGTGCGCATTTTGGTTGCTACGGGTATGCATCGTCCGTCGACGCATGAGGAACTCGTCAACAAGTACGGCGAGGAGATCGTTGCCAACGAGGAAATCGTTATGCACGTCGCGACCGATGACAGCATGATGAAAAAGATCGGCACCCTGCCTTCTGGCGGCGAGTGCATCATCAACAAGATTGCTGCCGATTGCGATCTGCTGCTTGCCGAGGGCTTTATTGAGCCGCACTTCTTTGCCGGTTTCTCTGGTAGCCGCAAGTCCGTCCTGCCTGGCATCGCCAGCTACAAGACCATCATGTACAACCACAACGGTCAGTTTGTGAACGATTCCCATTCGCGTGCCGGCAACCTGTGCCACAACCACGTGAGCGAGGACATGTTTGCCGCTGCCGAGATGGCTCACCTTGCCTTTGTGCTCAACGTGGTGCTCAACGGCAAGCACGAGGTCATCGGCTCCTTTGCCGGCGACATCCACAAGGCGCACGAGGCTGGCTGCGAGTTCGTGAAGAGCCTTGCCGGCGTTGAGCCCGTCGAGTGCGAGATTGCCATTACCACCAACGGCGGCTACCCGCTCGACCAGAACATCTATCAGGCCGTGAAGGGCATGTGCTCTGCCGAGGCTACGCTTCCCGAGGGCGGCGTGATCATCGACGTCGCCGGCTGTGCCGACGGTCACGGTGGCGAGGGCTTCTATCACAACATCGCCGACAACGATCCGGCGGAGTTTGAGCGTGCCTGCATCGACCGTCCTAAGGACGAGACCCTGCCCGACCAGTGGACGAGCCAGATCTTTGCCCGCATCCTGGCGCATCACCCTGTGATCATGGTCACCGACCTGTGCGATCACCAGATGATCAAGGATATGCACATGACGCCGGTCAACACCCTCGATGAGGCGCTCAAGCTCGCCTTTGAGATGAAGGGTGCCGATGCCAAGGTGGCCGTCATTCCCGATGGCCTGGGCGTTGTCGTCGCACAGCACTAGTACGCGGCCTAAACGAATCGTTTATAACCGACAAGAAAGATAAGGTTTTATGCTTACCAAACTCCTCTGCGAATTCGGCGCAACGGCCCTCATGATCATCTTTGGCGTGGGCGTGCACTGCGATACCGTGCTTAAGGGTACCAAGTATCAGGGCTCCGGCCATATGTTTGCCATCACCACTTGGTCTTTTGGCATCTCGGTCTGCCTGTTTGTCTTTGGTGGCGCCGTGTGCATGAACCCGGCTATGGTGCTTGCCCAGTGCATCGTCGGTCTGGTGCCGTGGAGCAGCTGCATCCCCTTCATGATTGCCGATATGCTCGGCGGCTTTGCGGGTGCCGTGATCGCATGGTTGATGTATGCCGATGAGTTCAAGGCTTCCGATGGTGTCATCGATCCCATTGCTCAGCGCAACATCTTCTCGACCAACCCCACCACCGAGGGTACGAACTATGCCCGTAATTTCTTCTGCGAGGCTATCTGCACCTTTGTGTTCATCAGCGCCATCCTTGCTGCTGCTAACCGTGCTGGCGAGAACGTCCTGATGCTCGCTATCTGCGTCGGTCTGATCGTTTGGGCTGTTGGCATGGGCATGGGCGGCATCACCGGCTTCGCCATGAACCAGGCTCGTGACCTTGGTCCTCGCATGGCCTATCAGGTGCTGCCGATTAAGAACAAGGCCGACAACAACTGGAAGTACGGCCTGCTCGTTCCTGGCATCGCGCCGTTTGTCGGTGCCGCTCTGGCCGCGCTGTTTGTGCATGGTTTCTTGGGCATGTTCTAGTCAAAGGCTACATAGTTGTCCGCTGGCCGCATGGGGTAATTTCCCAGCGCGTCCTCGGACATGAAAGAACCCCCGCTGCGCACTTCGTGCGGCGGGGGTTCTTTCGTCCTGCGGAATGCGCTGGGAAGTTACCCCATGCGGCCAGCTGCGGGATCTTAGTCGCGTTGGAACAAGCAACCCGACATATATATCTGAATTTGGATGGGAGGGGCTTGTTGCTGGTAAGGGCGTTGAAGTGCGAGTGACGCTTTGGGATGCGTGGCGGCCTGGGTTGGGGCGATGCTTTGGGATGAGGTTCTTACTTAGTTGAAGAGGGGCTTTATGGCTGAGAGGTAGTCTTTGGCTACGTTGACTTTTTCTGCTTCGAAGTTGTGCCATGCCCACCATTGGACCATTCCTACGAAGCTTGAGGCTATGTGGTGTAGTAAGAAGCTGCGGTCCATGGTGCTGGCGGGGCCTGCGGGGTCGGCGGGGACGGTTTCGGCTGCGCGCGACATGATAGTCTTGCGGAGGCAGTCGGCGAAGACGCGTGAGCCGGCGCCGGCTACCAGTGCCCGTACGCCCTGGCGGCGCTCCCAGAGGTTGTTGAGGATATGCTCGACTTGCACGAGTGGGTCGTCGAGCGGCGTACCATCGTCGTCGAGGGCGTGGGCGCAGATGTCGTTCACGAGCTCGGACAGTAGGTCGTCTTTGCTCTTGAAGAGGCCGTAGAACGTGGCCCGACCAACATGGGCACGAGCGATGATGTCGCCGACGGTAATCTTGCCGTAATCCTCTTCGCGTAGCAGCTCGGAGAACGCTGCAACGATGGCAGCGCGGCTTTTTTCTTTGCGGGCATCCATGGCTATGCATCCACGTCAACGAGTAGACAACGGAGCGTGCCGGAGCAACCCTCGTAGGGGCGCTTGCCGGCGCCGTAGCCGACGGCCTCGATGTGGTAGCGTGCCGGCAGGTGCTCGGACGTGCGCAGCGCGGTGACGATGGCGGCGCCCGTGGGCGTCACGAGCTCGCCAGCGACCGGTGCGGGCGTGAGGGCGATATTGCCCGCCTGGCACAGGTTGACGACAGCGGGGACGGGAATGGGCATAAGGCCGTGGGCGCAGCGAATGGTTCCGTGGCCTTCGGAGAGCGACTCGACCACGATGTCCTCAATACCTAGGTCATCGAGGCAGATGGCGACAGAGCAGACGTCGACGATGGAATCGACGGCGCCTACCTCGTGGAACATGACGGTCTCGGGCGTTTTGCCGTGGGCCTTTGCCTCGGCGGCGGCGAGCGCGGTAAAGATGGCGAGCGCACGACGCTTGGTGCCATCGCTTAGCTGCGAGCCGTCGATGATAGCGGTGACGTCCGCCAAAGAATGGTGGTGATGGTGGTGGGCGTGATGGTGACCCTCGTGGCCATGGCCGTGGGTCTCATGATCATGCTCATGACAGTGCTCATGCTCGTCATGGTCATGATGGTGGTGCTCGTGCTCGTGCTCGTGCGTGTGCTCGGCAGCTGTTTCGTTGCCGTAGAGCCATGCCATGTCGTGGTCGTGGTTCTTGAGCTCTTCTGCCAGCTGAACGTCGAAATCGCAGGCGTCGATGCCATGCTTGTTTACGCGCGTCACGGAGATCGAAAAGCCGTCGACCGGCAGCGTGGCGAGCTGTTCGCGCAGGTGCTCCTCGCTGGCGCCCAGGTCGAGCAGGGCCGCGACGGTCATATCGCCGCTGATGCCCGAGGTGCCGTCGATGATAAGCGTATGCTGATGGTTGGACATGGAATGCTCCTTAACGGGCGCGGGATGTACCGGCGCTCAGATGATTGATAAGACTTGCCTGGTAGGCGGCACCAAAGCCGTTGTCGATATTGACGACCGAAACGCCACTGGCACAGGAGTTGAGCATGGCGAGCAGCGCGGCTACGCCACCAAAGCTCGCGCCGTAGCCCACGCTGGTGGGAACGGCAATGACCGGACAGCTCACCAGACCGCCGATAACGCTCGCCAGGGCGCCTTCCATGCCGGCGATGGCGATGACCACCTGCGCCTGGGCAAGTTCCTCGGCATGAGCGAGCAGGCGGTGCAGGCCGGCGACACCCACGTCGTAGAGGCGGTCGACCTCGTTGCCGTAGAACTCGGCCGTCAGTGCCGCCTCTTCGGCGACGGGCAGGTCGCTCGTGCCGGCGCAGGCGACGACAACGCGTCCGTTACCGGTGGGGGAGGGCTTGCCACCCACCAGGGCGAGCTGGGCGTTCGGGGCATATCCCAGGTCGATGTCGTTGCCGAGAAGCTCCGAGGTACGGGCTGCTTTTTCGCTGTCCAGGCGCGTGACCAGGATGCGCTCCTGACCGGCATCGCGCAGCGCTTCGATAATGGCGGCAATTTGCTCGGCGGTTTTACCGGCGCCGTAGACAACCTCGCCGGCTCCCTGGCGCACCCCGCGCGAAAGATCGAGCTTCGCAAAACCCAGATCGGCGGTTGGCGCCGTCTGGAGGCGCGTGAGGGCGACTGCCGGGGTGACTACTCCGCCGGCAACATCGCTCAGCAATTGCTCAAGATCTCGCTTATCCATATATGTTCCCTTCGACGGCGCAAAGTCTAGCACTCAAAGGGTATGTTTCCGAACACTAAGACAAAATTGTTCGGAAACTATAGGACAGACTGATTCTCTTGTTAGAAGGATCGACTAGTCGCGCAGGATGATGTCCATGGCGAGCATCAGGTTGCGCTCATCGATGGCAAACGGGGCGGCTTCGCGCGTCTTGGGCTTGGCGCAAAACGCGATGCCCGTGCCCGCGGCCTGAATCATGGGGATGTCGTTGGCGCCGTCACCGATCGCGACGGTGTGGGCCATGTCGACACCGCACTCAACCGCCCAATCCAGCAGCTGGATGAGCTTGGATTCCTTGGTCACGATGTCTGCCGCCAGCTTACCGGTGAGCTTGCCGTCCACGACCTCTAGGCGGTTAGCCAGGCAAAAATCGATGCCCGCGGCGGCCACGATCTTGTCGGCCACCTCATGGAAGCCGCCGCTTACCACGCCGACCTTCCAGCCCTTGCTGTGCGCTGAGCGCACAAGCTCCAGCGCGCCAGGAGTAAACGTCACGCGCTCAAAGGTACGCTCGAACACACTCTCGTCCAAGCCGGCAAGCAGCCCCACGCGCTCCTCGAGCGCCTGCTTAAAGTCCAGTTCGCCGCGCATGGCGCGCTCAGTGATCTTCGCCACTTGCTCGCCTACGCCGGCCTCCTCGCCCAACAGGTCGATGACCTCCTGGTTGATGAGCGTGGAGTCGATATCCATAACAATGAGCCGTGCAGTCATGACGGGCCTTTCCAAGTGCTGTTTTATTGGGGCATATTGTCGCACGTGACGCGTGCAGACGGGTGCCGCGACGCATCAATTGTTTCGTCTCCGTCAAGTCTTTGGGCAGGAGCCACTTTTCCGCGGCACATCGACACAGGTGCGATAAGATAGAACGCCATGTCTGGCTGCGCGGTTTACGCAGGCTGGGCAAATCTGTACGACGCCGCCCGGAACGACACGGGGCGGCACAGATCCATAAAGGAGGATCACTGGTATGAGCCAGACCCGTCCCATCGATGAGCATTCCATGCACACCCGTACCTGCGGCGAGCTTCGCTTCGAGAACGTGGGCGAAGAGGTCACCCTTACCGGTTGGGTGAGTCGTCGCCGCGACCACGGCGGCCTTATCTTCTGCGACCTTCGTGACCGCGAGGGCATCACGCAGCTCACCTTCGACCCCGAGCACTCCGACGGCGATGCCTTTAAGATCGCCGAGACCATGCGTCCCGAGTGGCCCATCAAGATCCACGGCGTCGTGCGCGCTCGTGGTGAGGAGACCACCAACACCAAGCTCGCGACCGGCGAGATCGAGGTCCTGACCGACCACGCCGAGGTGCTCAACACGTCCGTCACCCCGCCGTTCCAGATCGAGGACGGCATCGAGACGAGCGAGGACACCCGCCTGCGCTATCGCTATCTGGACCTCCGTCGTCCCGAGATGATGGCCAACCTCAAGCTGCGCTCCGACTTTACCTTTGCCATTCGGGAGGCTCTGCACAACCGTGAGTTCATGGAGGTCGAGACGCCCTCCCTGTTCAAGTCCACGCCCGAGGGCGCTCGCGACTTCATCGTTCCCAGCCGTATTCAGCCGGGTAACTTCTACGCCCTGCCGCAGTCCCCGCAGCTCCTGAAGCAGCTGCTCATGGTCGGTGGCGTCGAGCGCTACTACCAGGTTGCCAAGTGCTTCCGCGACGAGGACCTGCGTGCCGACCGTCAGCCCGAGTTCACCCAGGTCGATATCGAGATGTCCTTCGTGGACCAGAACGACGTCATGAGCGCGCTCGAGGAGGTCCTGGCCGACGCCTTCGGCCGCATGGGCGTCGAGATGCCTACGCCGCTGCGTCGTATGGACTACTGGGAGGCCATGGACACCTATGGCTCCGACAAGCCCGATACCCGCTATGGCATGCACCTGGTCGACCTGACCGACATCTTCGCCAACTCCAAGTTCAAGGTCTTTGCGACTGCCGCAAACGAGGAGGGCTCTGTCGTCAAGGCCATCAACGCCAAGGGCGCCGGTGCCTGGGCACGTGCCAAGATCGATAAGCTTGCCGGCGTGGCCTCCACGTTTGGCGCCAAGGGCCTGGCCTGGATTGCTTTCCGCGAGGACGGCTCTATCAACAGCCCCATCGTCAAGTTCTTCTCGGACGAGGAGATGGCGGCTCTGCGCGAGCGCATGGATGTCGAGCCCGGCGACCTTGTGATGTTCGCCGCCGGCCCGCGCTTGCTCTCCGACGAGATCCTGGGCGGCATGCGTTCGCACATGGCCAATGCGCTCGAGATCAAGCGCGAGGGCCACGACTTCCTGTGGGTCGTCAACTTCCCGCTGTTCCACTGGGACGAGGATCGCAAGGCCTATGCTGCCGAGCACCAGCCCTTTACCCTGCCGACCGAGACCGACATCGCCAAGATCGAGGCCGACCCGTTGGCAGCCGGTTCTTGCACCTACGACTTTGTCATGGACGGCTTTGAGGCCGGCGGCGGCGGTATGCGTATCCACAACGCCGAGATGCAGATGTCCATGCTCAAGCTCCTGGGCTTTACCGAGGAGCGTGCCGAGTCTCAGTTCGGCTTCCTCATGGAGGCCCTCAAGTTTGGTGCGCCCCCGATGGGCGGTTTCGCTCTGGGCCTGGACCGCGTGTGCATGCTGCTCACCGGTTCCGACTCCATCCGCGACGTCATGGCGTTCCCCAAGACGGCCAGCGGCTCCGACCTTATGTCGGGCGCTCCGAGTGCCGTTAGCGGCGCCCAGCTCAAGGACGTCAGTCTGCGCCTGATGTAGGCGAGCGGCTACATCTTGCTTGCAACGAGGGAAGGACGTGTGTCTTCCCTCGTTTTTTATACGCCGAGGTTGCGAGGGTATAGGTTGACTGGGCGTCGCGGAAACTACGTCCCAGAATTTGCGTCCAAAACGGGTCGCAGTTTCCCAAACAGGCCCCTTTGGGAAACTGCGTCCCAGAATCCAGCCAAATAACGGGTCGCACTTTCCGGTTGAGCCTTCTGGCGGGCTTCAACAAGCATCTAACGCTACAATAACTACCACATGGCTGGGTTTGCCAGCCGAATGTACGATGTCGTGGGAGGGGACATGGTCGAGTTTACAAAGACGATTAAAGATCCGTTGGGATTGCATGCCCGCCCGGTTGCGCTGCTCTATGACATCATTGCCAAGCATCGTTGCGACGTGTCAGTCAGTATCGGCGATCGCCACACGGATGGCCGCGATGTCATGGGACTCATGGCTCTCTACGGCGAGTGCGGCGAGGACATCATCTTCCGCGTTTCGGGCGTAGACGAGGCTTCCTGCGTTACGTCGATCAGAAATCTCTCGCTCTAAGCATGATAGGGCGTGGTAAAGGATGGTCCTTTGCCGCGCCTTTTTGTTTCGTATAGGAAACTTTTTCGAAAACTGAATAGAGACCCTTTCCAAAAAGTTAACCACGTGCTAGTTTACTAAAGCGAACATAGACGTGGTTAACTTTTATCACGTCGATGTTGAGGACGAACTGACGTTAGGAGCAACTCATGTCTTGCGGACCGCAGATGCCGGCCATGCCGCTTTCGATGGTAAAAGCGGGCGAAACCGTGCGCGTGTCTCGTGTAAAGGGCAATGAGGACATGAAACATCACCTCAAGGACCTCGGCTTTGTCGAGGGCAACGAAATCCACGTGGTGAGCTCGAGTGGCGCCAATATCATCGTCACGGTGCTGGGCGCGCGCTTTGGCATCGATTCCAAGGTGGCCATGCACATCATGACCGTCGGTTAGTCTGCTGCATTTCAAAAAACCGAAAGGGGGACAAGAGGATGAAGACGTTGGGTGACGTCAAGGTGGGCGAGAGCTCCACCATCGTCAAGCTTCACGGTGAGGGTGCGCTTCGCCGCCACCTTATGGACTTGGGGCTCATCAAGGGCACTTCGTTCAAGGTCGTGAAGGTTGCACCGCTCGGTGATCCGGTCGAGATCAACGTGCGCGGCTACGAGCTTTCCATTCGCAAGGAGGAGGCGGCTGTCGTCGAGGTCCAGTAAGGGCTCGCGGCGTATATTTCTGCAGATAAAGTTAGGTTTTTCTAACTTAATGCAGCAACTTTGAAGCACATTATCCAGCCCGCGCGGAGAAAGCAGCGCGGACGCACAAGGAAGAAGGATTGAATGGCGGATTCTCAGATCCATGTCGCGCTGGCGGGTAACCCCAACTGCGGCAAGACCACGCTTTTCAACCTGATTACCGGCGCCAACGGCTACGTTGGCAACTGGCCCGGCGTCACGGTTGAGAAAAAGGAAGCCAAGCTTCTGAGCGACAAGAACGTTACCATCACGGACCTCCCCGGCATCTACTCGCTTTCCCCCTACAGCCCCGAGGAGCAATGCTCGCGCGATTACCTCATGAGCGGCGAGCCCGATGTGGTCGTCCAGGTTGTCGATGCCACCAACCTCGAGCGCAACCTGTACCTGGCGCTTCAGGTTATCGAGACCGGCCTGCCCGTGGTCGTTGCCCTTAACATGGCCGACTTGGTCGAGAAGAACGGCGACAAGATTGACACGGACAAGCTCTCCAAGAAGCTCGGCTGCCCGGTCATGATGATCTCGGCTCTTAAGAACAAGGGCATCAAGGAGCTCTTCGAGCAGGTTAAGAAGTCCGCTGCTTCCAAGGGCGAGGTGCCGGAGCACAAGTTCGATTCCTCCATCGAGGACGTTCTGACGCATATCGAGAATAACCTTCCGGCGAGCGTTCCCGCCAACAAACGCCGCTATTACGCCGTCAAGCTGTTCGAGCGCGACGCGGACGCCTGCAAGCTCATCAACCTCACCAAGGAGAAGGCCGTTCGCGTGGAGGAGCTGGTCGCCCGGTGCGAGCAGGACTGCGACGACGATGCCGAGTCCATCATCACCGGCGAGCGCTACGGCGTTATTGCCCACATCATCGACGAGTGCCTCACCAAGGCTCCGGCAAAGATGAGCACCTCCGAGAAGATCGACCGCGTGGTTACCAACCGTATTCTGGGCCTGCCGATCTTTGTGGTCATCATGTTCTGCGTGTACTACATCGCCGTTTCCACCTTGGGCGGCACGGTGACCGACTTCACCAACGACCAGCTCTTCGGCACCGACGGCTGGTATGTGCTCGGCCAGGGTCGCGACGCCTACGACGCAGCTGTCGAGGCTGCGGGCGACGACGCCGATTCGGTCGACCCGGCACAGTACGGCCCCTATGTCCCGGGTATCACCACCGTGGTGCACGATGCCCTTGTGGCGGGCGGCACCGAGGACGGTGGCCTGGTCGATTCGCTCGTCTGTGACGGTATCGTCGGCGGCCTGGGCGCCATCTTCGGCTTCGTCCCGCAGATGTTCCTGTTGTTCGTCATGCTGTCCTTCTTGGAGGACTGCGGCTACATGGCCCGCGTCGCCTTCATCATGGACCGCGTGTTCCGCCGCTTTGGCCTGTCCGGTAAGTCCTTTATCCCCATGCTCGTGTCCTCGGGCTGCGGCGTCCCCGGCGTCATGGCCACCAAGACCATCGAGAACGAGAAGGACCGTCGCATGACGGTCATGACCACCACGTTCATTCCCTGTGGCGCTAAGCTGCCGATCATCGCCCTGCTCATGGGTTCCATCATCGGCGATTCTTCCACCACGGCCGCATGGATCAGCCCGCTCTTCTACTTCCTGGGCGTCTTTGCCGTCATCGCTTCGGGCCTCATGCTCAAGAAGACCAAGCTCTTCGCCGGTCGCCCGACGCCGTTCGTTATGGAGCTTCCCGCCTACCACTTCCCGGCGATCCGTTCCTGGGCGCTGCACGTGTGGGAGCGCTGCTGGGCCTTTATCAAGAAGGCCGGCACGGTCATCTTCGCCTCTACCGTCGTGGTGTGGTTCCTCTCCAACTTTGGTAGCTACAACGGCGCCTTTGGCTTCCTGCCTGCCATGGAGGGCATCCCCGAGGAGTTCATGGACTACTCCGTGCTCGCCATGCTGGGCAACCTGGTCGCCTGGATCTTCGCCCCGCTCGGCTTTAGCACCTGGCAGGCAACCGCGCTGTCCGTCTCTGGCCTCGTTGCCAAGGAGAACGTCGTCGCAACCGCCGGTTCGCTGCTCTCCGTTGCCGACGCCGGCGAGACCGACCCGAGCCTGTGGACCGCATTTGCCGGTATGTTCCCGACCATGGGCGCTTGCGTGGCCTTCGGTGCCTTCAACCTGCTGTGCGCCCCCTGCTTCGCCGCCATTGGTACCATCCGCAACCAGATGGACTCGGGCAAGTGGACTGCGATCGCCATCGGTTACGAGTGCGCCTTCGCTTGGGTGATCGGTCTGTTCATCAACCAGTTCTACAACCTGTTCGCGCTCGGACAGTTTGGTTTCTGGACGATTGTGGCCGTCGTGCTGCTGGTTGCGATGCTCTTCCAGATTTTCCGTCCCATGCCCAAGCACGCTTGGACCGACGAGGACGAGACCAACACTGCTTCCGCCGCAGTTTCCGCTTAAATCCGAATAAGGATTAACCCCTTTCCACGAGCCCGGGTGTCCCAGCGACACTCGGGCTTTTTGGTGGGGGAGATGTGGCGTTTCCGCAGATAAAACCGACTAAAATAAACCTGTCCCTTTTTGGTAGGTGGAGAATGGAGTAAAGTAAGTGGTGGTTAACTAGAGGAGGCTTGCTATGGCACCTATCGATATTGTTGTACTGGCTGTTATCGGTATTGCGTTTGTCGCCGTGTGCGTGCGCATCTACCGCAAGGGCACCTGCGCCGACTGCGCTCAGGGTGGCGTTTGCACGGGGCATTGCTCCAACAAAAAGACCTGTGCCGCGTTTAAGGGCGTGGACAAAATCGCCGAAGACTTGGGCCGCGGTATTCATTAGCCGACCGGCGTTTGGGCATGTATGACTGAGGATACGGCAGTTGCTGATACGATAGGTACATCAGCAACTGCCGCCGAGCGGCTCAAACGAAAGGAAGCCTGTATGGAGTCATCCGCCTATCCGATGCTCTTTAGCCCGATCAAGGTCGGTACGACCGAGGTCAAGAACCGCGTCTTTATGCCGCCGGTGTCCACGAACCTGGCCGATCATGGCTACGTGACCGACGACTTGGTCGATCATTACCGTGCTCGTGCCAAGGGCGGCGTTGGCCTCATCATTACCGAGGTCGTGACGGTCGAGCCCACCTATACCTATCTGCCGGGTGACATGTGCTGCTACGACGACACGTTTATCCCCGGTTGGGAAAAGCTCGCCGCGGCCGTCCACGAGTACGGCTGCAAGATCATGCCGCAGCTCTTCCACCCCGCCTACATGGCCTTTAACATTCCGGGCACGCCGCGCCTGATCGCTCCGTCCTTTGTGGGCCCGTCCTATGCCCGCGAGGCGCCGCGCCCCATTACGGTCGATGAGATTCACGAGCTCACGCATCAGTTTGGCGACGCCGCTGTGCGTATGCAGAAGGCCGGTGTCGATGGCGTCGAGGTCCACGCGGCTCACGCCCACGGTATGCTCGGCGGCTTTTTGACCCCGCTCTATAACAAGCGTACCGATGAGTACGGCGGCTCGCTCGACGCCCGTATGCGCTTCTTGCTCGAGGTCATCGCCGAGATTCGCGAGCGCTGCGGCAAGGACTTTATCATCGACGTCCGTATCTCGGGCGACGAGTACACCGATGGCGGCCTGACCCTCAACGACATGATCTACGTCTCGCGTCGCCTGGAGAAGGCCGGCGTCGACATGATTCATGTGTCGGGTGGTACCACCATCAAGCGCGGCTCCGCAATTCCCGCCGCCGGTACCCAGCAGGCCTCGCATGCCGCCTGCTCGCGCGAGATCAAAAAGCACGTCAAGATTCCCGTCGCCACCGTCGGTCGCATTAACGAGGCCTGGATCGCCGAGGAGCTGATCGAGGACGGCGCTGCCGACATCTGCATGATGGGCCGCGCCAATCTGTGCGATGCCGAGTTCTGCAATAAGGCCGCTGCCGGCAACGCCGACGACATCCGCCCCTGCATTGGCTGCCTGCGCTGCCTGAACGGCATCATGTTCGGCAAGCGCATCTCCTGCACCGTCAACCCCGATGTTGAGCGCGACGAGGCCGGTTACGAGCCTGCCGCCGAGGCCAAGAACGTACTGGTTGTGGGCGCTGGTCCTGCGGGCATGGAGGCGGCGTTCATTGCCGCCAAGCGCGGCCACAACGTGGTGCTCGTGGACAAGCAGGACGAACCGGGCGGCGAGATGCGCATCGCGGCCGTTCCGCCAGCAAAGCAGGAGCTCACCCGCGTGATCAAGTATCAGTACCGTCGTCTGGCCGAGGCGGGCGTGAAGTGCATATTTGGCACCGAGCTTACTGCCGAGGACATTCAGCGTGACTACGCGGGCTACGAGGTTGTCCTGGCTTATGGCGCCGAGCCCATCGCTCCTGCTTTCATGCAGGGCTTTAAGCAGGTTATGACGGCTGACGACCTGCTGGGTGGCAAGGCTTTCCCGGGCAAGAAGATCGTCATTGTGGGCGGCGGCACCGTTGGCTGCGAGACGGCAGATTACCTGGCCCCGCTGGTCAACGACCTGTCGCCGGCCAATCGCGATGTCACCGTCATCGAGATGACCAAGACGCTCGCCGCTAACGAGGGCGGCGCCGGTCGCGCGGTGCTCATCACGCGCATGCTCTCCAAGGGCGTTCACGTGCTGACCGAGGCCAAGGTGACCGAAATCACCGGGGACACCATCAGTTACGAAAAGGACGGCGAGGTCCACACCATCACCGGTGCCGATACGCTGGTGCTGGCGATGGGTTACCGTCCCAACACCAAGCTGGCCGACGACCTGGCTGCAGCTGGCGTTACCACCCACGTGCTGGGCGACGCCAACAAGTGCGGCAACATTCGCGATGCCATCGGCGATGGCTACAAGGTTGCCTGCGAGCTCTAGTTAATCCCTTGGTGCGTGGGGCCTGTCCCCGCGGCGTCAGTCGGTAGATAGCAAAAAGCGGCGGTCGTCCCGTGCGTGGGACGACCGCCGCTTGCTCTTGTGATCCCGGCGGCGCAAGTGTCTCTATCTCACCACAACTGAGGGAATGGGGGATGCGATAGTATTACGTGGTGATATTCGACAAACCGTGGGCTTCATCCGAGGGCTTTATGGAACAACACCAGCATTATCAGAGCCTGCAAGATCAGGCATACAACGCGCTGCGCTCCAAGATTATCTATGCCGAGCTCAAGCCCGGCACGCGCCTTTCGGCGATTGGTCTGGAAAAGGAGACGGGAATCGGGCGCACGCCCATTCGCGAGTCCTTTGTGCGCCTGCGTGAGCAGGAGCTGGTGGAAACGCGTCCCAAAAGCGGCACCTACGTCTCTAAGATCAGCATGGAACGCGCCGAGAACGCCTGTTTCTTGCGCGAGAAACTCGAGAGAAGCGTGCTTATTAAATGCTGCTCGGCCGCCACGCCCGAGCAAAAGCATCGGCTCGAGCAGATTCTTACCGAGTCCGAGTCGCTCGACCATAGCGAAACGCGTCGCTTTTTCGATCTGGACAACCTGTTCCATGAGACGTGTTTCGTGATTGCCGGCCGTCACATGCTGTGGGATTGGATGAAGAGCATCAACACGCATTTTGAGCGATACAACTGGTTGCGTATGGTGTCACAGGATCTGGATTGGGAGCCGATTCGTCGGCAGCATCGCCGGATTCTCGAGGCTATTAAGAGGGGCGATACCGACGCGGCGAGCTATCTGGCAGAGACGCACTTGCACCTAATGCCCGAGGAGCAGGGCCCGGTTATCGCCTTACATCCCGACTATTTTGAGCTGTCCAAAGACTCGTCTATCTAGCCCATTATCGCATCTGCTCGAGACGCAAAAACGATGTTGCTCACCTACAGCGTTTTGCAACCGAGATTTTTAAAAAAAATGCCTAAAATGGCTCAGACTGCTGACAATTGGGAAACGGGGTGCGCTATGGCGCAGATGAGAATCAAGGACATTGCCGCCGAGGCGGGCGTGAGCCCGGCCACGGTCTCACGCTATCTCAACAACCGTCCCGGGCAAATGACCGAGGAGACCCGTGCCCGCATCGCGGCGGTTATCGAGCGCACCGGCTATCGCCCGCGTGCCGCCGCGCGCAATCTGCGCAGCTCGCGTACCAACCTCATCGGTGTGATCCTGGCCGACATCGCCAACCCGTTCTCCAGCGCCATGCTCGAAGGACTTTCCGCCAGCGCCGCCGCGCGCGGCTGCTCACTTATGACTGCCATTAGCGGCAACGATTCCGCCAAGGAGGCCGAGTCGCTCACCAGACTTATCGATGCCGGCGTGGACGGCCTGGTCGTCAACACCTGCGGAGGCAATGACGAGGCGATTGCCGCGGCAGCGGGACGTCTGCCCGTTGTGCTGCTCGACCGCGATGTTGTTGACGGCGGTGTCGACCTGGTGACATCTAACAACCGTGAACTGGTCGCCGGCTTGGTAGACGCCTTGGCTGCTGCGGGCAGCGAGCGCCTGTGCCTGCTCACCGAGGCAAGCGATGACGGTCCCGTGCGTCGCGAGCGCGCCGAGGCCTTTGCCGACGAGCTTTCGCACCGCGGCCTTGCGGGCGAGGTCGTCACCCTAGCTGACGGTGGCGCCACGGGCGTTGGCCGCTTGGGCGAGACCATCCGCGGCTATGCGGGCAAAAAGCTCGGCCTTATCGCCGTCAACGGTTTGGTCTTCCTGCGTCTGACCGAGGCGCTAGCACAGCTGGGACCCTCGCTGCCGACGGGGCTCAAGATCGCGACGTTTGACGACTACCCCTGGAACCACGTGCTCTTTGGCGGTGTGACCACGGCCGCGCAGGACACCCTTACCATTGCCGAGCGCGTAGTCGAGCGTCTATCCGAGCGCATCGACGTCGTTACCACTACGGTGGGCGATGCCGCAAAGCTCGCCCCCAAGCGCATCGAGGTTCCTGGTCACATTGAACACCGCGCTTCGACTTCGCGCTAGCCGCTCGTTCGCAACTGCCTGTTCGCGCACGTTTTTTGAGCGCTTGATACGCTTTAACCCTGCGGAAACATTTTTCTGCGATAGTATCTGCGATATAGACCAGTCGAAACCCGCCCGAAAGAAAGGGGAGCGACATGAACCAGCAGAACATCGATTACGTACTCCGCTCCGTAGAGCAGCGTGACATCCGCTTTGTGCGTCTGTGGTTTGTCGACATTCTCGGCCGCCTCAAGAACTTTGCCATTAGCCCCGAGGACCTCGAGGTCGCTTTTGAGGAGGGTATTGGCTTTGACGGCTCCGCCATCGAGGGCTTTGCCACGCCCGAGGAAGCCGACATGCTGGCGTTTCCCGATGCTTCGACCTTCCAGATTTTGCCGTGGCGCCCGAGCCACAACGGCGTCGCCCGCGTGTTCTGCGACGTGTGTACCCCCGACCGCAAGCCCTTCGCCGGCGACCCGCGCGATGCCCTGCGCCGCATGTTCTACAAGGCCGAAAAGGCCGGCTATCTGCTCAACGTGGGCGCCGAGCTGGAGTATTACTATTTCCCCGACGAGCACACCCCCGAGCCGCTCGACAACGTGGGCTACTTCGATCTTTCGGTGAGCGATGCCGCTCGCGACCTGCGTCGCAACACAGTCCTCACGCTCGAGAAGATGTCCGTGCCCGTGGAGTACACCTTCCACGCCGCCGGCCGCTCACAGCACGGCATGAGCCTGCGCCACGCCGAGGCCCTGAGCATGTCCGACGCCATCACCACGGCCAAGCTCATCATTAAGCAGCAGGCCTACGAGAGCGGTTGCCACGCCTCCTTTATGCCCAAGCCGTTGGCGGGCGAGGACGGCAGCGCTATGTTCCTGTGCCAGTCGCTATTCGACCACGACGGCAACAACGTCTTTTGGGGCGAGGACGACGAGAAGTACCACCTCTCCGATATCGCCAAGCGCTACATGGCCGGCATTCTGGCGCACGCGCGCGAGATCAGCGCCATCACCAACCCCACGGTAAACTCGTACAAGCGCATCACCACGGGCGGCGACTCCGTGCCGCAGTACGCCACGTGGGGCCTGCGCAACCGCGCGAGCATGGTCCGCATTCCGGTCTACAAGCCCGGCAAGCAGCTGTCTACGCGCATCGAGCTTCGCAGCCCCGACCCCATGGCCAACCCGTACCTGGTCAACGCCGTCACGCTGGCGGCTGGTCTGGACGGCATTGAGCGCAAGCTGGAGCTCCCGCCCGAGGCCACGGCCGAGACGCTCAAGCTTACCGACCGCCAGATGGTCGAGGCCGGCTACACGCCGCTGCCGCGCTCGCTCAAAGAGGCGCTCGACGTGTTTGAGGACTCGCAGTTTATGAAGGATGCCCTCGGCGAGCACATCCACAGCTTCTTCCTTAAAAAGAAGCGCGACGAGTGGCATAAGTTTGAGTCTACGATCACCGAGTGGGAGATCAAGCACTACCTGGCGAACTCCTAATCGCGCTGGCTTGTTCCAGTACGATTGAGCTCATTTCTTTGGAGGCCGATATGTCCGAAAAGAGTGCCCTGTTCATGGCGCGCACGACGCGCTTCCACGAGTTTGCCCGCAGCTTGATGACCACCCTGGGTGTCGAGGTGAGCCTGGCAACCCCCGATTCGCCGACTGCGGCGCACGACTTTGACCTGCTGATTCTCGATTCCGATGGCATCCGCAGCGACCGCATCGATCAGATTGCCAAGTGGCTTGACGATCGCGGTGGCGTCCCCATGCTGGTGATCGTTGACGATGAGGCGCTCGGCACCCTGCGTCTGCCGAATCACGCGCACGCCGACTTTGTATGCCCCACGGCGACGTCCAACGAGCTTAAGGCTCGTGCGCAGCGTCTGATGGGCGAGGAGGAGACCGTCACCGCCGACGATGTGCTCAACATCGATAACCTCGAGATTAACCTGGCCACCTACCAGGTGACACTCGATAACGAGCCTATCGACCTGACGCTGATGGAGTACTCGCTGCTGAGCTTTTTGGCGACGCACCCCAACCGCGCCTACAGCCGCGAGGTGCTGCTGCACCGCGTGTGGGGCTTTGAGTACTGTGGCGGCACGCGCACCGTCGACGTGCACATTCGACGCATCCGCTCCAAGGTGGGCCCGCAGATCGCGGCACACATCACCACCGTCCGCGGCGTGGGCTATCTGTTTAAGGACTAGATTTCCACCACAAAGGGGACAGGCACCTTCGTGGTGGTTTTGCCGCATGCGTGGATCCCTTTCGAGCTTGCAGCAGAACTTAAGCCTTCCTAAAAGATTGCGTTCTCATACACGTGCACCCGCATATTGGGGTACAACTCAACGTGAACATTGATGGCCCGCCACGTGTTTGGCGGGCCTTTGGTTATTTGACGAAAGGATCGCAGCCATGAGCGAGAACGATTCCCAGCGTCCTCAGGATGCGGGCAACGCTGGCGAGACCCAGCAGCAGCCGCGTGTGCAGGTGGAGTCGACGCCTGCCGGCAGTAACATTCCCTACGTGCAGGCTTACGATACACAGACCGGCCAGCCGCTGGGCGGTCAGCAGGTTGTAAACAAGCACACGGTGGTCAAGACCAAGACCAAAAAGCTGCCGATCTTTATTACGGCACTCGCCGGCTGTGCCTGCGGCGCCCTGCTGGTCATTGCGCTCATTATGAGCGGCACGCTCGATATCGGCGGCGGCAAGAATGCCGTGACGGCGGGTGCTTCGGGTTCGTCGACGCAAAAGATCACGATCGACTCCGAGGACACCACGCTGGCCGAGGCCGTTTCTGCCAAGGCCTTGCCCTCCGTCGTTTCCATCACCGCCACTTCGAGCGGTAGCCAGAATGGCTCGCTTTCGCAGTCTGCCGACGAGTCGGATAGCTCGGGCAGTGTCGGTTCGGGCGTGGTGCTCGATACCGAGGGCCACATCCTCACCAACAACCACGTGGTCGATGGCTATGACCAGTACGTGGTGACCATGGACGACGGCACCACCTACGAGGCCGAGTTCGTGGGCAACGACGCCTCGAGCGACTTGGCCGTCATCAAGCTCAAGGACGCCGACGCCTCCAAGCTTACGCCGATCGAAATTGGCGACTCCTCCAAGCTCAACGTTGGCGAGTGGGTTATGGCGATCGGCTCGCCGTTCGGCAACGAGCAGTCTGTCTCCACGGGCATTGTGTCGGCGCTGTATCGCTCCACGGCCATGAGCTCTACCAGCGGTAACACTATCTACGCCAACATGATTCAGACCGATGCCGCCATCAACCCGGGCAACTCCGGCGGCGCGCTCGTCAACGACAACGGTGGGCTGGTGGGCATCAACTCGCTCATCGAGAGCTACTCGGGCTCCAGTTCGGGTGTTGGCTTTGCCATTCCGGTCAATTACGCCAAGAACATTGCCGACCAGATTATCGACGGCAAGACGCCGGTGCATCCGTACATGGGCGCTACGCTTTCGAGCGTCAATGCGCTCAACGCCCGCACCAACAAGCTGAGCACCGATAGCGGCGCGTATGTGGCGAGCGTCGTCGAGGACGGTCCCGCCGCCAAGGCCGGCATTCAGGAGGGCGACGTCATCACCAAGCTGGGCGACGACGAAATCACGAGCGCCGATGGCCTGATCATCGCGCTGCGCAGCCACGAGGTGGGCGAGAAGGTCGAGATCACGCTCATGCGCGGCAAGGAAGAGAAGAAGGTCACCGTCGAGCTGGGCTCCGATGAGGAGCTGCAGAACCAGCAGCAGGACGACAGTTCGACCGACACCGGCAACGGCGGTATTACCGACGAGCAGCTGCGCCAGTACCTGGAGGAGCTGCTGGGCCAGCAGGGCCAGGGTCAGGGCTACGGCCAGGGTTACTAACGAGCCATTTCGCACATGCCGAAGCCAGAGGGGCTGTCCCATCAACGCGGGACAGCCCCTCTTTTCTTATTGATCCGTTGGGGACGGAGGAAAACGGATCACTTGTGGCTGGCAAGAGGCCTGGTTCGTAATGGTCTGGACAGTTAGTTCAGATACGTATAAATCTGGGGCAGCTTGGGATGCGTTTTGAGCAATTTTTGATTGGGATGGGGTTTGAATGGGTGTTTGGGAGGGCGAGCGGGACGTTTACATGGTCTCAGGGAGCCCAAATTAGTTGAAACAGGGGTGTTCGTGTCTAATCCAGCTCTAGGATTTATACGTATCTAAACTAACTGTCCACCCCAGTCTGGCGGCTGCCGATTCGGTGCGGTTTGAGACCGCTATTCGGCCCCATTGCGACCGGTGGTACTCTTGTATCCGTTTGAAATCGAGCGAAGGAGTGCCGCTATGGAGCAATCGAGCCTGTTTGGTGACGGCGTGGACATCGATACCGAAACACCCGCGACCGCGGAAGCCACCGCACCGGACGATGCCCGTGCCCAGGCGGCAGCGCGTGCGGCCGAGCTGCGCCACGAGCTCGATTACCACGCCTATCGCTACTACATGCTCGATGCGCCCGAGATCACGGACGCCGCCTTTGACAAAATGCTCGTTGAGCTGCAGGAAATTGAGGCGACCTACCCCGATCTGGTAACGCCCGACAGCTACACCCAACGCGTGGGCGGCTACGTGAGCGAGCAGTTTATGCCGGTCACGCACATGGCGCGCATGTATTCCATGGACGATGCCATGGATCTGGACGAGCTCGACGCGTGGCTCCAGCGCACCGAGGATGCGCTCGGTGCCGGCAGCGTTACCTATACCTGCGAGCTAAAGATTGACGGCCTGGGCGTGGCCCTTACCTACCAAAACGGCACCTTCGTACGTGCGGCCACACGTGGCGATGGCACCACGGGCGAGGATGTGTCGCTCAACGTGCGCACCATCAAGGATGTGCCCATGCACCTGTCCGAGCCGGCGCTTGTCCACATGGGCGCCGACCGCGAGCGCACCATTGAGGTGCGCGGCGAGGTCTACATGCCTAAGGGCAGCTTTGTGCGCCTGAACGACGAGGCCGATGCCGAGGGCCGCGACCCCTTCGCCAACCCGCGCAACGCCGCCGCCGGCAGCCTGCGCCAAAAGGATCCCAAGGTCACGGCGCGCCGCGACCTGGCCACCTTTATCTATGCCATCGCCGATACCGACCCGCTGCACGTCCACAGCCAGCGCGAGTTCCTCGATTGGCTGCGCAGTGCCGGCTTTAGCGTCAACCCCAACGTGGCACGTTGCGCCACGCCGGCCGAGGTCCACGAGTTCTGCGCCCAGGCGCTCGAGCACCGCGGTGACCTCGATTACGACATCGACGGCGTGGTCGTAAAGGTCGATAGCTTTCAGCAGCAGCTCGACCTGGGCTTTACCGCCCGCGCGCCGCGCTGGGCCATTGCCTTTAAGTTCCCGCCCGAGGAAAAGCAGACCGTCCTGCGCGAAATTCGCATCCAGGTGGGCCGCACCGGCGTGCTCACGCCGGTCGCCGAGTTCGATCCGGTGACGGTCGCCGGCTCCACCATCGCGCGCGCTACGCTGCACAACATCGACGAGATCCGCCGAAAAAACGTGCGCGAGGGCGATACCATCATCGTGCACAAGGCGGGTGACGTGATCCCGGAGGTCGTGGGCCCGGTACTCGACAAGCGCCCGGCCGATTCGGTCGACTGGCACATGCCCGAGGTCTGCCCCGTGTGCGGCAGCCCCGTGGTCCACGAGGACGGCGAGGTCGCTTACCGCTGCGTCTCCATCGACTGCCCCGCGCAGCTCAAGGAGCGCCTGCTCCACTGGGTGAGCCGCGGCTGCATGGACGTCGACGGCCTGGGCGACGAGATTGTCGACAAGATGATCGCCGCCGGGCTGATTCACGATGTCGCTGACTTCTACCAGCTCACGGTTGACGACATCGCCGGGCTGGACACGGGGCGCACCTATGCCAGCTCAAACAGCAAAAAGGGCGTCAAGAAGGGCGATCCCATTCCGGTGGGCCTCAAGACGGCCGAAAAGATCATCGCCGAGCTCAACAAGTCCAAGAGTCAGCCGCTCGGTCGCGTGCTGTTTGCCCTGGGTATACGCCACGTGGGCAAGAGCGTGGGCGAGGTCATCGCCGAACGATTCCTGTCGATTGACAAACTTATCTTGGCGAGCGAAGAGGACATCGCCGAGTGCGAGGGCATCGGTCCCAAGATCGCGGCGAGCGTCAAGCAGTTCCTGGCCGTGCCCGAAAACCTTGCCGTGCTGGAGCGCCTGCGTCAGGCGGGCCTGTCGC
>UQUX01000007.1 GCA_900544425.1 uncultured Collinsella sp. | reverse complement strand
AAGCCGAACCGCACCATCCGCCTCAGCCAGGACAGCCGCCTCGCGGACGCCGGCAAGCCCATCATCAACTCGGTCAATGGCAAACAGCAGATCATGGATGAGATTTTTCCGCTGGTCGCCCACTACGGCACCAACGTCGTCGGCCTCACGCTCGACGAGGGCGGCATCCCCGATACCGCCGAGGCCCGCTTCGCCATCGCCGAGCGCATCGTGGCCGAGGCCGCCCGCTACGGCATCTGCCCGGACCGTATCCTCATCGACTGCCTGGTCATGACCGCCTCGACCAATCAACGCCAGGCCGAGCAGATCCTGCGCGCCATGTCCCTGTGCAAGGAGCGCCTGGGCGTCAAATGCGCGCTCGGCGTGTCGAACATCAGCTTTGGCCTGCCTGCCCGCCCGCTGCTGGGTTCGGTCTTTTTGGCCGCCGCCTTTGGCGCGGGCCTGGACGCCCCCATCATGAACCCCGGTTCCAAGCGCTTTATGGACACCGTCTACAGCTATCGCGTGTTGAGCGTCGAGGACGAGGGCTCGACCGGATACATCGAGCACTACGCCGGCTGGACCGACCCGTACAAGATCGCCGCCAACCCGGCGGCCGCCCAGTCAGCATCGAGCGATGCCGCGCCCGCCGCAGGCGCCACAGCAAGCGCTGACGACGACCCCATCCGCCACATGGTCGTCTCGGGCCGCAAGGGCGAGATCGCGGCCGAGACCGAGCGTCTGTTGGCCGACCACGACGCCATGGACCTCATCAACAACCACTTTATCCCCGCCCTCGATGAGGTCGGAGTCCTCTTTGACCAGGGCAAGTTCTTCTTGCCGCAGCTCATGGCCTCGGCCGAGGCCGCGCGTGTGGGCTTCGATACCATCAAACGCATGATGCCCGCCGGCGAGATTGCCGACAAGGGTAAGATCTGCGTGGCCACCGTCAAGGGCGACATCCACGATATTGGCAAGAACATCGTCAAGATGCTGCTCGACAACTACGGCTACACCGTCTTTGACCTAGGCCGCGACGTCGATCCGCAGGAGGTGCTCAAGACCGTCAAGGAGCGCGACATTAAGCTCGTCGGCCTCTCGGCGCTTATGACCACCACGGTCGTCGCCATGGAGGAGACCATCAAGCTGCTTCATGCCGAGGTGCCGGGCGTCAAGATCATCGTAGGCGGCGCCGTGCTCACCCCCGAATACGCCAAGCAGATTGGCGCGGACTACTACGCCAAGGACGCCGCCGAAAGCGCGCGCATCGCCGAAGAGGTCTTTGGGCAGTAACACAACGGAAACAACCGAGCACCAAAACGTGCCGCATGCGCCACTTGGCACGTGCGGCACGTTAGAATAGATAAGATTATGCTCGTTTTGGCAGATAGGAGCGCAAGGATGGCGATCACGCCCGCAGAAATCGCGGAAACCCGCGGCATGGTTGAGGAACAGAACCTCGACATCAGGACCATCACCATGGGTGTTTCGCTCATGGGTTGCGGTGACGAGAACCTCGACCGCATGTGCACGAAGATCTACGACCACGTGACGCACACGGCTGAGCATCTGGTCGAGACCGCCGAGAACCTCGAGCGCGAGTACGGTATCCCCATCGTCAACAAGCGCGTTTCCGTCACCCCGGTGGCGCAGATCGCCGCGTGCTGCAAGGATGAGGACCTCACCCCCATCGCGCATGCCCTCGACCGCGCGGCCGAGACGCTCGGCATCGACTACCTGGGCGGCTTCTCCGCGCTCGTCCAGAAGGGCATCGGCGACGCCGACCGCCGCGTCATCCAGTCCATCCCCCAGGCGCTCGCCACCACGAGCCGCGTCTGCTCCAGCGTCAACGTCGCCAGCCTGCGCGCCGGTATCAACATGGACGCCGTGCTTATGGCCGCCCAGACCATCATCGATGCCGCTAAACTCACGGCCGACCAGGATTCCGTTGGCGCGTCCAAGTTTGTCTGCTTTGCCAATATGGTCGAGGACTCCCCGTTTATGGCGGGCGCCGTTCACGGCGGTGGCGAGGCCGACGCCGTCATCAACGTAGGTGTCTCGGGCCCCGGCGTTATGGCTGCAGCCCTGGAGACGCTGCCCGATTCCGCATCGATGATGGAAGTCGCCGAAAAGATTAAGCAGACCGCCTTTAAGATCACCCGTGCTGGCGAGCTCATGAGCCGTGAGGCAGCCCGCCGTCTGGGTGTCGAGAAAGGCATTGTCGACCTGTCGCTGGCTCCCACGCCTGCCATCGGCGACTCCGTTGCCCGCATCCTCGAGATCATCGGCGTGGGCACCTGCGGTGGCCCCGGCACGACCTGCGCGCTCGCCATGCTCAACGATGCCGTCAAGAAGGGCGGCGTCATGGCCAGCTCCAGCGTGGGCGGTCTCTCGGGCGCCTTTATCCCCGTGTCCGAGGACGCCGGCATGATCGCTGCCGTCGAGGCCGGCGCGCTTTCACTCGAGAAGCTCGAGGCCATGACCTGCGTGTGCTCCGTTGGCCTGGACATGATCGCCATCCCCGGCGACACCCCGGTCGAGACCATCGCCGGCATCATCGCCGACGAGATGGCTATCGGTGTCATCAACAACAAGACCACGGCCGTCCGCGTGATTCCCGCCATTGGCAAGGGCGTGGGCGACTGCGTTGAGTACGGCGGCCTGTTTGGCCGTGCGCCCATCATGCCGGTGAACCCCAACGCCGGCACCGTGCTTGCCCACCGTGGCGGACGCTTCCCGGCACCGCTGAACTCGCTGAAGAACTAGCTGAGGGGGACTGGCGAGGAGCCCCGGGGAGGGCAAATATATAAGGTCGCCTGCTCGGACAGTCCTGACTCGCACGGAGAGCACATTAAGTGCTCTCCGGCTCGTGCGGGACTCGCGATCGACCTTATATATTTGCCCTCCCCGGGGCTCCCGCACAACGGGACCTCAGTTGGGGTCTATCCCGGTTGCAGTTGCTTCGCTCCTGCACCACTTGGCTGGTGCGGCGGTTTGGCGTTGGAACGGTTCTTTTCTGATATATGCTGGTTGCGGCTCTTCTTTTGGGGGGAGTCGCTTTTTTGTTGCTAGGAGGTTGGCCCGTGGTTGATGGGGATACTCGTTCTGAGCTGCTTTCTGCGGATTGGAATGGCGAATGGATGCGTCTGCAGGCCGCTCGGCATCGGGCTGATGATTCTTTTGAATGGGATAAACGGGCTCGGCATTTTCGGCCGCTTGAGACTGCTCCGTATGCCCGGGATTTTATAAAGCTGTTGGCGCTTGAGCCCGGCGAGTCGGTGCTCGATATGGGGTGCGGGGCTGGGTCGATTGCTATTCCGCTTGCTCAGGCTGGGCATTCCGTGATTGCTGCCGACTTCTCTCCTGCCATGTTGGGCACCCTTGATGCTGGCATTGAGTACTACGGGCTCGAGGGACGCATAACGCCGCTTGAGCTTGCTTGGGATGATGATTGGGATTTGGTTGGACCGGTCGCGAAAGCGGTAGATGTTGCCTTTGCCAGTCGTTCGGTTACGACGACCGATCTGAAAGGTGCGCTTGCCAAGCTTGATCGTACGGCTCGTCGGCGTTGTGCTGTCACGATGGTCGCCAACTCCAGCCCGCGCTATGATCTGCACTTGATGAACGCTATCGGTGCCTCGGTTACCTGCAGTAATGGCTTTGTGTACGCCTTCAACATCCTCATTCAGATGGGTGCGTTGCCGCAGGTTACGTACTTTGAATCGCCTCGTCGCGATACCTTCGATAGCCTCGAGGCAGGCGTGACGGACTTCTCCCGTATGCTCGAGCGTGGCAACGAGGATAAGATCGACCGCCTGCGCGACTACATCGCCCAACACATGATTGAGAACCCCCATGCCGGCGAGCCGGGCTCCAAGGGCGTGCCGCAGGGGCGCTATATGCTCGATCATGTTCGTAAGGTTCGTTGGGCGTTTATTGCATGGGAGCCGGTCTCTGCGCCCCGCTCATAGCCTGTTCGCAGCCCGCACCGCCCACTCACTCGGCATCCGCATTCTTTTTGAACTGGGCAAACGCGCTCCACACCACGCCGTTCCTGCGCTATCGTGGGACAGCTCACGTAGATTAAGGCCCCGTCGCGGGGCGCCCCATACATAGAAAGCGAGAACCCATGGCACTGACAGGAGCCCAGGTCAAGCAGCTTCGCAGCATGGCCCATCACCTCAACCCCGCTATCATCATCGGCAAGTCCGACGTCAACGAGGGCACCGTCGAGCAGACGGTCGCCTACCTGGAGAAGCACGAGCTCGTTAAATGCTCCGTGCTCGATGGCTCCAGTCTTTCCGCCCGCGAGGCCGCCGAAGAGCTCGCTGAGCGCTGCCACGCCGAAGTCGTCCAGGTCATCGGCCGCAAGTTCTCGCTGTATCGCGAGTCCTCGCGCAAGGACATCGAGAAGATCAAGCTCGTCTAAGAGCCAATGATCCGGCGAGCCAACACATAGCAAGCTTACGGGTGCCCAAGTACTTCGGGCGCCCGTTTTTTATCGCTCGACCAGCACGCGATTGAGCCGCCCCTCCACCAAGCGCTCGTATAGACGCCGCGTCTCGGGCTCGGGCACGCCATTGACCTGCTCCCTCAGATGGTGCATATGCCCGCTGTTCAGCTCGACGATATCGCGCCGTCGCCCCGCCGCACTGTAGACGCGCATGGCGCAGCGCACCATATCCTCACGCGCCGTTTCCTGCCGAAGCCCCGACTCCGCCAGCCAAATCGCCGACTGCAGATCGTTTTCTTCTAGAGCGGCATTTGCTCCCTTAATCATGCAATCGATGTACTTTGACTGCATAATGCGTCGCATACGCAAAAAGTAGGTGGGATTACAGCCATTGGGAACATACAGCGGTCCGACATAAAGCTGCTCAATCTTAAGGCACAGCTCAACTAAATGGGGTCCGCGCGCACCCGTGCGATTTCCCAAAACCTCGCGGCTTATCTGGTCAAACAGCCGTACATCGGTCTTGACGTAGTCGCCGTTGAGCCCAATGCATTCATTTTGGATGAGCACACATGACTTGCCATCCGGCGTCGGCCCCAAAGCCGACCGCAAGCGCGATATCGTCGAGTACAGGTTGTTGCGGGCGCTATTGAACTCGGCATGGGGCCACAGCTCCATGGCCAGCGTCTCACGATCGACGAGCGCATCCATGCCCAGTGCAAGCCGCTCGGCAAGTGTCGCCGCCTTCTTGCGGCGCCACATTTTATCCGTGATGGGAAACCCGTCGCGCTCGGCGCGAAACGCACCAAACATGCGAATCTCGATATGGTCGATGGTATCAACGGCTTCAACCTCGCCGGCCTGGAACAGGTGCTCGCCCTCCCCTTCCAAATCGTCGCGCAGCGAGTACCGCGACAGCTCGCGCACGGGAAGCTTCTTGCGTATCCTGCCCGCCGGCTCGCCCAGACAATGCATGGCAAGGCGCGCAAAGAGACGATACGATGGCTCTAGAATCCCCGCACGATTCATGGACATCCAGGCCGCAAGATCGCTATCTCGCCCCGCGCAAGCCAAATGCAGCGCCACCATCCAGGCCTCCGCTCCACCAACCTGCGTCTGGCTTATATCGAGTAGCTCCGCTTCCTCGCGCACCGAAACCATCGAGGTGTTACGCAGATATGCCGCGCGCTCCAGCAGCAATGCGTTATCGCGCATGTACGCAATCGACTCCTCGGCAAGTTTGAGCACTTGGACCGCACGGAACTTTGCGTTAACCGGCCGTCCCTCTGCCAGCGACTGCCAGCCTTCTAGCAACAGGCCAAACAGCTGAATCTGGTTGTCGCGCATACGCACGGCAAAACGATCGAGCTCGTTGAACGCCGCGTCGTCGGTTACCGGCAAGCCGGAAAGGAGCCGCCGTGCCGCCAACACCATGCGCACCCAGATAGCCATCGCCTTAAGCCCACGTACGTCGAGCGCCTCCCGCACCACCGCCATCTCGTCGTCGCGCTCGTCGGTTCCCGCAAACGACCCGTCAAAGAGCTCCACCAGCATGCTATCGGCCCGTATAACAATCCCCGCAATGTCGAGCTCGCAGTCATAGGCCCTGCTCGTTTTGAGCTGCTGTAGAACGCCGCCGTCATCTCCCTGCTCGGTCAGGCAGCGCTTGACCTCGATATGCGCAGACAACATATCGAGTGCGGTATGGGATGTCTCGATTTCTGGCACGGCCAGGTTCGTAGGAAGCCCAAGCCCGTTGTCCCCATAGCAAACAGCCGTCAGCGTCTGGGCCATCCTCCATGAAACAGGGTCTATTTCGCAGGCCGCCCGTTCGCCCCCGCGCTCGATGACCGATGCCATATAGCGAGCGAGCTTTGTATTGGACACGCTGACCGCTGCCAGATATACGCCAAGCGCTTCGGCAGGCGTTGGCTCTGGAGCCGGATCGTCGGCATCGATCGTGCCCAGCGCCGCTCGGCAGATATCGGCCCCGTGCCCCGTCAGAGCCAGATCGACCCCATACTGCCCAGCAAGTTCAAGGACCGCTTCACGGTCCAAAAAGGCGTCCGCCAGGCCCATCGCCGCATCGCATCGGCCCGCCTTAAGCAAAATCCGGGCCGCCCTCGGAACAAGTTCGGGGCGAACCTCGGCCACCAACTTACGCAAGCGCAAGCGTCCGTTATCCTCCGTGCCCAGACACGTAAAACTCCGCTCGGCGGGATCCAAGCCAAAGATCGGGTAGTCGCGTACAAAATAGGACTGGTCGACCATCGACAGCCTCATCCCGCAAGCCTCGAGTTCTGCGATATTGCCCTCGCCCATCAAAACCATGAGACATGCCACGCAAAACAGCGCATTATTGTCGAGCGAAGCCAGATCGGCAAGTGCCGCGCCATATACGTTGACAATCTCGTTTTCGAGCAGGCCGGCTACGTCGCCTTGGCCATACAGACCCGTCTGCAATGCCGAAACGAGCTCGGGCACGCCCTGCGTGAGCTGATAGAAGTCGAGCGATGTGCTGATCGAAAACGCCGATGCCCACGCCGAATACTCATAGGCATGCACCTTGAGCATCTGCGCATTGATCTTAACCGAATCGCCCAGCCCATGAATCAGCTGACGATTTGAAGGACGGCAGGAGATAAAGACCCCAACCCCCATAGCGCGCAGGCCGCGAATCCTGTCGATGAGGTCTTCGGTATCGTGCTGATCGAGGTTTGGCACATTATCAATCGCGATAAGGGAGTGCGGTTTGTCTTTGAGTTCTTCGGTAACCACCTCGAGCTGCATAAACACCTCGCGCCCAATGGCGCGATCGGCCTCGATAATCCGCACGGGGCCTCGCGTCGGGTCGCATTTAACCTCATGGGTGTACTGCAGCAGCACCGAGGTCTTCCCAAACCCGTCGGGCGCATAAAGAACCACGATGCCGGCCTTTCGGCCCTTGGCGATAAGCTCATTCATCAAGCGTTCGCGTCGCACCATATAGCCTCCGCCCAGCGGCATCAGCTCGAGGTCGTCTATACCGCTCAAATCGTTTACCATGCCCGCTCCTCAACTCGACCGTATGGACACTGTAGCCGCAAGACCATACAAGCCGCGCTATGAATAGAGCGACCTTGTGTTTTAGGTTGTCTTTTGGTACGCAAGCGGCAAGTTTTTGTACAGCGAGGGCCGATTGTTATTAATCCCCCGACTAATCGGTCTTTAAGCAGGTAAATGAGCTTGTCAGCTTGTCCCATCTAAGCGGCAGTGTAACGCAGATGAACAAGGTTCAGCCATGTCATTCAACTCGCCTAGCACCCGCTACCGTCTACGACCTTCTAGTGGCATTTTTGCATAGAATCTGGTATGGAATGAATCAAGCTGTTAAGCATCCGGCATTCGTCAAGCTTGCGGCAAGATTTTGGTCAAGTGGGTAAAAAGGGATAGCAAAAAGGCCCCCGCAAAGCGGAGGCCTTAGGCAAGGCTATGTCGAGCTGCAGGATTCGCGCTACTCGCAGAGCGAAAGGGCGGCCTCGTCGGCAACGACAACGCAGTTGGTGTGCAGCTGCAGGATCGAAGCCGGGCACTCGGGCGTAACCGGACCATAGCACATGTCATGCACGGCCTGAGCCTTGGCCTCGCCGTTGGCGACAACCAGGATCATGCGGGCATACATGATGGTCTGGGTACCCATGGTGTAGGCCTGACGGGGAACATCGTCGATGCTGTCGAACAGGCGGCTGTTGGCCTGAATGGTGCTCTCGGTGAGGTCGACGCAGTGCGTGCCCTTGGAGAAGTGGTCATCGGGCTCGTTGAAGCCGATGTGGCCGTTGTTGCCAATACCGAGCAGCTGCAGATCCGGGTAACCGGCCTCGGCGACGATCTTGTCGTACTCAGAGCAGGCAACGGCGGCGTCGGGGTTGGAACCGTCGGGCACATGCGTGTTGTTCAGGTCGATGTTGATGTGATCGAAGAAGTTCTCACGCATGAAGTAGTGATAGCTCTGGGGATCGTCGTGCGAAAGGCCGCGATACTCGTCCAGGTTGTAGGTGCTGACCTCGGCAAAGTCGACGTCACCCTTCTCGTACCAAGCAGCGAGCTGCTTGTAGGCACCGATCGGGGTGGAGCCGGTGGCAAGGCCCAACACGCAATCGGGCTTGAGGATAACCTGCGCCGAGATGATATTAGCGGCTTTGCGGCTCATATCCTCGTAGTCTTTAGCTTTAATGATCTTCATTACGCGTCCTTTCTCGTACAAGAGAGGCAAGGTCCCCTTACAAGCACTTGCCCGCGGCCCGCGTCGGCCGCAACCAACGTGTGCGGCCACCAGGGCGAGGTCGCGTAATGTATGTGTCTCGTGTCTAGCCGCGTCGAGGCCCCTGCCCGTCCACGGTGACCCAAAGCTGTTTAGCTTCGGACAAATCCCATCTTGCCACGGAGGGCGTCCTCTTTCAAGGGCGCCCTCCGTAAACGTGTTTGAATTGTAGGCTAATGGCCACGTGCACTTGCTAGCGCTCGCGAGCAACGATGAGCTGGTCCATCTCTTCGACATGCACGCCAACGGAGCCCTTGATGCTCGAGAACTCAACGGAGTTGCACACCAAGATGGGAACCGTCACATCGTAGCCCTCGGCAGCAATTGCCTCGCGATCGAACTCAATGAGTACATCGCCCTTATGGACGATGTCACCCACTTGCGCATGTACGGTAAAGTGTTTGCCCTCGAGCTGAACAGTGTCCAAACCAACGTGGATGAGCACGTCCAGGCCATCGACCGTGTTAAGCGCAACAGCGTGTCCCGTGGGAAAAATGGCCTCGACCTTGGCATCAGCCGGTGCAATCACACGCGTTCCGGTGGGCTGAATCGCCACGCCCTGGCCCAAAAGGCCGGTGGCAAACGTCTGGTCGTTTACCTCGGAAAGCGGAATGACGTCACCCGAGATGGGAGCATCCAGCGTAAGGACTCGACCACGCATACCAAAAGACCTTAGGACTTTAGTGAACATGCTCCCCCTCGGACATACCAATCAATCAAAATAACCTTAATAGTTTACCACTTGGCAACGGTTTTTGACCATTAGGGAAGTTCGCGCTTGACAACCTCGACGATGTCGTCGACAACGCGCTGGGTCAGCTCATGCGTCTCGGCCTCGGCCATCACGCGGACCAGCGGCTCGGTACCGCTCGGGCGCACCAGAATGCGGCCGCGGCCGTCAAGCTCCTTCTCGGCAGCAGCGACGGCATCCCAGATGGGCTGGCAATCGTCCAGACCGGCCTTGTTGTCGGAATGCACGTTGACGAGTACCTGCGGGTACTTCTTCATGATGCCGGCAAGATCGGTGAGGGTACGACCGGTGCGCTTGAGCACGGCCAGCAGCTGCAGAGCCGTCACCAGGCCGTCACCGGTGGTGTTGTGCTCTAGGAAGATGATGTGGCCGGACTGTTCGCCGCCGATGACGGCGCCATCCGCGAGCATGCGCTCCAGAACGTAACGGTCGCCCACGGCGGTCTGAACCATCTCGAAGCCCTGCTCCTTCATAGCGATGGAGAAGCCCAGGTTGCACATGACGGTCGAGACGATCTCGGAGTTGGCGAGCTTGCCGCGAGCGGCGAGGTCAGAACCGCAGATAGCCAGGATGTAGTCACCGTCGATCTCATTGCCCTCGCTGTCCACGAACAGCACGCGGTCGGCGTCGCCGTCGTGGGCCAGACCGATGTCAGCATGGGTGCGCAGCACGAGCTCGCGCAGGGGCTCAAGGTGAGTGGAGCCGCACTCAACGTTAATGTCAGTGCCGCAGTAATCGGTGTTGATGGCATGGACCGTGGCGCCCAGGCGCTGCAGCGCGGCGGGCGTGGTCTGGCAGGAAGCACCGTGACCGCAGTCAACGGCAACGACCAGGCCATCGAGCCTCAGGCCATCAAGCGTATCGATGGCATGATCGACATATGCCTTGCGGGCGTCCTTCATCTTGATGATGTGGCCCACGCCGGCACCGGTCGGCAGCGTGTCGGCAGCCATGGCTTCCTCGGACATGACCCAGGCGCTGATCTCTTCCTCGACAGCATCAGGAAGCTTCATGCCCTTGCGGCTAAAGAACTTGATGCCGTTGAACTCCGGCGGATTATGCGAAGCGGAGATGACGATGCCACCATCGAGCTCGTTCTGAACGGTGAGCAGCGCCACGGCAGGCGTGGGGATGACGCCGCAGCAGTGCGGACGGCCGCCCTCGGCCATAATGCCGGCGGTCAGAGCGCTCTCGAGCATGGTGCCCGAAAGGCGCGTGTCGCGGCCGATGCAGATGTCCGGACCAAGGAACTTGGTCGCCGCGCGGCCCAGGCGAAACGCGAGGTCGCACGAAAGATCGGCGTTGGCAACGCCACGGACGCCGTCGGTACCGAAGATGTTCTGGGGCATAGGATTGCTCCTTCCCTAGCAGGCGATATGCAACCGCCCACCCTAGTCGAAAAAGAAAAGCGGGACCCGCCGAGGAATCGGCAGGCCCCGCTTGTACATTGTATCTCGAAAGGAGATAAAACCTTAGCGCTTGGAGAACTGGGGAGCGCGGCGGGCCTTCTTGAGGCCGTACTTCTTGCGCTCGACCACGCGAGCATCGCGCGTAAGGAAACCGGCCTTCTTGAGGTCAGCACGGTAGTCGCCAGCGTTCAGAAGAGCGCGAGCGATGCCCAGGCGCAGAGCGCCGGACTGACCGGAGATGCCGCCGCCATCGCACAGAGCGATAACGTCGAACTGACCGGCGGTGTCGGTCACCTTGAAGGGAGCAAGGGCGTTCTCAACGAGCTGATGACGGCCGAAATACTGCTCGGCGTCACGCTTGTTGATGGTCACCTTGCCGGTGCCGGGGACGAGACGGACGCGGGCGACGGCGTTCTTACGACGGCCGGTACCCTGGTAGACAACGGTGTTCTCAGCCATCTTTAAGCCTCCAGCTCAATCTTCGTGGGGTTCTGGGCAGCATGCGGATGCTCGGCACCAGCGTAGACCTTAAGCTTGGTCATCTGGGCACGGCCGAGGGTGGTCTTGGGCAGCATACCGCGAACGGCGCGCTCGATGACCTTCTCCGGGTGCTTCTCCATAGCCTGGCGGAAGCTCTCAGCCTTGAGGCCGCCGTTGTAGCCGCTGTGGCGATAATAGGTCTTCGTGTCGGCCTTGTTACCGGTAAGCTGGACCTTATCGGCGTTGATGACGACAACGAAGTCGCCGCAGTCGCTGTTGGGCGTGAACTGGGGCTTGTTCTTACCGCGCAGGATCATTGCGATCTGGGTGGCAAGACGGCCCAGGACAGCACCATCGGCGTCGACGAGAACCCAGTTGCGCTGGACCTCGCCCTGCTTGGCGTAGTGAGTCGATTTCGAAATCACTTAGACTCCTCCATGTACAGTACGTGTTGTTACAGAGATTCACGGGGCTCTGCAAGTAACCCGTCCATATTACCCCGCTCGCCGTACGAGTCAACAGGTATTTTGGCTCCGACCAGAGTTTCTGCACATGTCATCCACGAGCCGTGATTTTCCAGCTCTTTAGCTGTTGTCATTATTTGAGGGTTCGCCGTCGCTAGCGCTCAACGAACTCTTGGATTTCCGCGAGCAGGCGCTTTGCCTCCTGACGACCCTGGATATACAGGTCCAAAAGCTTTGCCGAATCGTGCTCGACATGGCCGACCTCGACCGGCTTTTGCGGAGCGACGACCAACGCGCGGCCCTCGCGCTCATACTTCCACAGGTGCATACGCTGGATGTTGTAACGGTCGTGGCGCGTCTCGATAGCCTCGAGCAGATAGGGGTAGTCGGCATAACGCGCACGCGCGGCCGGCAAAAACTCGTAGGGCTTTTTCTCGTACGAGCGGTCCTGCGTGACAATGACAACCGCGCGATCGAAGCCCGCCTCCTCGAGCACATGCTCGATGGGGACCGAATCGGCTACGCCGCCGTCGACGTATTTGTGCCCGTCAATCTCGACCGGCGGCGTCACCAGCGGCAGCGACGTCGAGGCGCGAACAGCGTCGAGGTCAAGTACGGCGCTTTTGACCGGCAGGTACGTGGCGGTTCCAAAAAGCATGTCCGTCGCGACGGCGTACATCTCGATGGGGCTTGCGTCGAACGTCTCGTTGTCAAAGGGATCTAGGCGGTCCTGGACATCGTTGAAGATAAAGTCGTAACCCACAATAGAGCCCGTGGACGCAAACGATGCGGCGCCCATGAAGCGGTTGTCATTGCAGAAAGCCAGGTTGATGCGGTTGGCACGGCCGATCTGGTGCGACTTGTAGTTCACGCCGTTGAGGGCGCCGGCCGATACACCGTAGACCGCCGGAATCTCGACGCCGGCCTCCATGAGAACGTCGAGCACGCCCGCAGTAAACTGCCCGCGAAAACTACCGCCCTCCAAAACGAGCGCGACCTTGCCAGCGTTCTTTGCCTTATCTTCTGCAGTCATGTTGACCTCCTGCGATTGCGTTTTGGCTTTCTTCTACCCAGTTTTGGGATGGCGAGCGCGCAGGTTTTTCGAGGCGGCAGGTGAAGCGGAAAGTGTGCCCCAGTTTGAGGCGGGATTCCGGGATGCGCTTTCCACTTGGACCGCCGCTGGGAAAGCGCGTCCCGTTCTGAGCGCGGATTCCGGGATGTACTTTCCGCTAGCCATTCATTTGGAAACTGCATCCCATTCCGAACGAGGATTCCGGGATGTACTTTCCGCTTGAGCTGCCATTGGGAAAGTATGTCCCACTCTACGGCTCGATTCCGGGTCGCAGTTTCCGCTTGAGGCGCCATCCGGATACTACGTCCCAGTCTGAGCGCGGATTCCGGGATGGACTTTCCGCCTGGGCCGCCATTGGGAAAGCGTGTCCCGGCCTGCGTTGACGCGGCGTTTTCTTTACGCTCGCGTCCTGCGCAGAGTTCGATTCTCCGCGGTACGGGAGGGGATCCGTTGATGCGGCGCATGGCCGGCTGAGATTCGATAAACATCGCATCCATATTGAGCTGATAGTTTGCGCGGAGAATCCGCGTATTTGCTTCGCAAATCCGCACCGGCTTCGGCCGCCTGCCGGCGTCCTCACCCGCGGGCTAAAAACGCCCACGCCCTGCACAGAGTTCGATTCTCCGCGGTGCGGACTAGAAATAAAAAGGCAGGTAGATACGAATATCTACCTGCCTGTTACTTCTGGTGGAGGCGCGGAGAATCGAACTCCGGTCCGCGAAAGCCCCCTGATTGGCATCTCCAAGCTCAGTCGCTGGTTTAGTCTCGGATGCTTTGCGCGCAGCGACACGCTCGCGGCGTCCTAACCGGTTCGGTCTTAGCCTGCACCATACCGATTACGTGCGCAGGAGCATTCCCCTAACATGACGTCGCGCCGGTGTCGGGGAAATCACCGGGTTGACGCGCCGCTATAAATTAAGCAGCGAGAGCCATAGGCTCAAAAGAAGAGTTGTTGTCAATTCAATTTGACGGTACCCCTGTTTAACGAGGCGAGGAGACCTCGGCTTGCTTCCTCTCTCAGAGCTATCGTGTCGAAACCAGTCGCCCCCGAATGTCGGGAAAGTCTGGATGGCATTGGGCGCGAGCACCCAACACCCGTCGACTTTTCAAGGAACATGCGGGGCGAGCCCCGCTTGTGGAGTGTTATCTTACCACGTTCTGAAAGCGGACAGCTGTTCTATGCACGAGCTGTGAAGACCCCAATGTGCGCCGCACTTCGCACTTTTGCTACCGATTGCGTCACGTATATTTTCGCCAAGCAAAATTGACCCGTCGAAAGGACCGTTATGAATACCAAGCAGCAACTCGTCAATGCCCTCGCAGGCCTGGGCTCAACCATTACCGAAGCTATGGATGTCATCGAAGGCTTTGTCCCCTGCGGACATCCCGCCCTCACGGTTTCGAACGCACTCGTCGCGCTGGACGCTGACGATGATGCGGCTCTCGCCCAGCAACTTGAGACCGTCGAGGGCTTTATCGACCACGTGAGTGAGAACCGCGGCGTGGCCGCCTACCACGGCATCGAGGTCGAGCTCGCGGGTCCCAAAGCCGATCTGCTCGCAGCAATCCGCGAGGTAGGCGCCCTTATGCAGACCGCAGGCGTCAAGAACACCCAGGTCAACGAGTGGGTCTACCGCAGCCTGGCAGCACTAAACGATTCCGACGAAAAGGCAGCCGAGCAGCTCGCGGAAAGTCCCGCCATTAAGGCCGAGCTTTTGTAAATAGCAGACGCGGGCCCCTTGGCGCATCGTCGTCCAAGAGGCCCGCAAACAGTTCGCGTCAACCGATAGCCGCGCCGCCACGTTCGGTCAAAGCCAGAATTGGCATCATTTGGCGCGGGGTCTTTGCTGCAAGATCGGCATGTTCGAGCAGCTTACGATCGTTGGTCACCAAGTAATCGACCTGCGCGCGCTTGCACGCGGCGAGCACCAAGTTGTCCTCGTAATCGCGATGGAGCGCTAAGTATTTGTCGGCCAGCCAAAGGTCCGACGCATCTGCGCCCACGGCCGTGGCGTTTTCGGTCATGTTCCGAACAAACGCCAACGCCGCATCGCCAATTGCACGGGCAGATGCCTCGTCGAGCGCTCCCCCGCTGGCAAGAACGCTGCGCTTCAGTTCGTGTTGGACAACGTACAGCACGTCCTTAGCGATATGCACCGGAAAGAACAGCAACGCCCCCGTCTCCGTCGCCTGCCCAATAAACGCACGCGCGGCAAGCGACTCGGCATGGTCAACACAAAACGAATCAACCCATACGTTGGCGTCCACCATGATCTTGAGAGGCGCCCCACTCACAGGATCATCCCCTTTTGGCGATAATGCTCATCCATGGCTTCGGAATAGATTGTGTCCCAACCGCGATCGTCGGATACGGGCGACGGAGCGATGCCCAGATCTGCATAAAGCCGGTCGGCCGCTGCCCACGACGCGGCAAACGGAGTATCGTGCGCGACGGTCTGTTGCCGGCCATCAACGGCAGACAGCACTTCTTCACACTGCCCGCCACCCTGTGCGACTTTGGCCACGACCTTTTTGATGAGCTCGGGCAGCGAGGCGCCCGAAAGCCGCAGCGCCTCCTCGGCACGGTTCTTGACCTGGCGATCCACGCGAACGTTCACCTGCGCCATGCCACTAACAGCACCCACGTTGAACCCCTCTCTTCAATTGCTAGCTTTGCTAGCAACACTATATAGAGAAGCTAGCAAATGGTCAAATGCAAAAGGCCTGCGCCCCGATGCCGTCTGGGCGCAGGCCAGATAACGTGGGCGAACACGCCTGCTAGCGCAGATATGCCTTCGCGTTGCCCAGGCTGTAGGCGATCGTTGAGCCGTTGTGCAGCAGTGACGACGTCTGCGGGGTAATCGCGCCGGTAATGCCGAGCGCCAAAAGCGCCGAGTTCGTGAGCATCACCTTGGAATACGAACTCGTCAGACGGTCGATAAGCCCCTGACTCATGCGGCGCAGGCGCACGATCGCGGCCAGATCCGTATCGGTCAGGATGATATCGGCGACCTCCTTGGCGATGTCGCTTCCGCCACCCATCGCCAGGCCCACGTCGGCCAAACCGAGCGCCGGCGAATCGTTGACGCCGTCGCCCACCATGGCAACGTGGCGCCCCTCGCTCTTAATGCGCTCCACATAAGCGTACTTATCCTCGGGCAGCAGCTCGGCCTTAAACTCGTCGACCCCCGCCTCTCGCGCAATGCGCTCGGCCGTGCGTTCGGAGTCGCCCGTAAGCATAACGACATGTTTGACGCCCAGCGCATGCAGATCGGCGATGGCCTCGCGCACTCCGGGCTTGAGCGGATCCTCGATGCCGAGCACGCCCACGACCGTGCCGTCGACCGCCAGGTACAGCGGCGACAAGCCCTGCATCTGGGACTCGATGCGCTCCTTGATGTCGGATTCGAGCTGCGCGCCCTCATCCTCAAATACAAAGTGCGCGGAACCGATGATGGCGCGACGCCCTTCGATGGACGAAGCGATACCGTGTGCCACGATGTACTCGACGGCGGCGTGGCGCTCGCGATGCTCGAGCCCACGCTCGCGGGCGGCGTTGACCACGGCACGTGCCACCGGATGCGGAAAATGCTCCTCCAAGCAAGCGGAAAGGCGCAGGATCTCGTCCTCGCTCCAGCCATCGGTGGTGAGTACGCAGGCAAGACGCGGCTGCGCCTCGGTGAGCGTGCCGGTCTTATCAAACACGATGGTGTCGGCCTTGGCAAACGCCTCAAAGTACTTCGCGCCCTTGACCATAACGCCCATCTTGGCGGCATCGCTCATGGCGGTCATGACGGCGACCGAACCCGTGAGCTTGAGTGCGCACGAGTAGTCGACCATCAGCGCCGCTGAGGTCTTGATAAGGCTGCGGGTGGTAAGCGCAACCAGGCCCGCGAGCAGGAAGTTCCACGGGACAATCTTGTTGGCGAGGTCCTCCATATGCGACTGGCCCTCGGACTTGAGTGAATCGGCCGTCTGCACGAGCGAGACGATCGAGCGGAGCTTGGTCTGAGCCGTGTTGGCGCGCACGCGCACCAAGATGCTGCCGTCTTCCACGACGGTCCCGGCGAACACGTCGTCGCCCACGCTGCGCTCAACAGCAAGCGGCTCGCCGGTCAGGGTCGCCTGGTTGACCATGGCGCTCCCCTGCTCGACAACACCGTCGATGCAAATGGACATGCCAGTGCGCACGGCGACCAAGTCGCCGGGTTCAAGCTCGGTGGCGGCAACGCTTACCTCGGTGTCGCCGACGACCTTTTGCGCCTTATCGGGCACATCGAGCAGCGAGTTGATGAGCTCGTTTTCGCTCATGGCGCGGGTGTAGTCCTCGAGCAGTTCGCCCACGTTGAGCAGGAACATTGTCTGGCCCGCGGTGTCGACATCACGCTTGACGAACGAGATACCGATGGCCGAAGCGTCGAGCACAGGAACGGTCAGGCGCGGCTGCGCCAGCTCATGAAGGGCAGCGCGCAAAAATGCCATGTAACCGGCCACGACAAACACCGCACGTAGAGGCATCGGCAAGAACCAACGACGCGCGTAATGGGCACCGACGAGTGTCGCCAGGTCCATGACGAGTTTGTGCTTGCGTGGCTCAAGCTGCATCACGTAGCCCGTCTTTGCGTCGGCAATAGCCTGGGCATCGAGCGCACCCAACGCTTCGAGCACGCCCGCACGACACTGCTCATCATATTCGAGCGCCATCTGGCCAATACGGCCGTAGACGCGCACCTTGTGCACGCCGTCGATATCGTCGCTGAGCTTAAGAAGCGCATCGAGATCGCTCTCTGGCACAGGACCCGCCAACTGGAGACGGGTCCTGCCGGGGATCTCGCTGATAATCGAGAATCTCATTGTTTATGCCTGGGAGTGCTACTCGGCTGCCTTGTCCGCAGCGGCCTCGCTCTGAGTGAGATAGGCAGCCTCGGCAACCATATCGTCGACCTCGGCCTTGGCCTGCTCGACCATGTCCTGGTAGCCGTTCTTGATGCGCATGCCGCACGCGATACCCTGTACACAGGCATTCTTTACCGGAGCGCTGGTAAGCAGCTTGATGCCGGCCGTGCCGAGCAGAAAACCGCCACTAACAAGCAGGGTGTTAAACGTGGACTTCTTCATGATGTCTCTCCCTTTTCCGCAACAACTGCGGCACGGTGCCTCAGCACCCGAGTAAATAAGTTTGCTCGAGCACACTTTTAGAAAATAGTTTAGTTTATCTAACTATTAAGGTCAACAAAGGTTAACTTTTTGGAAATCTTGAGGCGCGATGTGACCAAGGGGACCGTCCCTGCACCCCATCCACAAAAAATGAGGGCGCCAACGGCGCGCCCATTCACTCTATTTATATCAGCCCACCTGACCCGAACGGCCGAGTCGTTGCAGAACCCGGGAGCCCCGGCAGGGCGGGTGCTTGCTCAAAATGAGTTCCCTTCAAAACAATGGGCGCGCCAAACGGCGCGCCCACTCACTCTATTCCATTCAGCCCCGCCTGACCCGAACGGCCGAGTCGTCACGGAACCGAGGGGCCGGGCACAGGGCCTTGCCTCTCAATGAGTTCCGCACGAACAGGAGGCGCCAGTGGCGCCTCCGTCGTGAGTCAGGACTGTCCGAAATTGAGAGGCAAGGCCCTGCGCCCGGCCCCTCGGTTCCCGTTTACGAGAGCGACGTTCTCAGCAACTCGTTGAAGAGCTTCGGGTTGCCCTTGCCGCGGCTCGCCTTCATGCACTGGCCCACCAAAAAGCCGATGACCTTCTGGTTGCCGTCACGATACTGCTGCGCCTGATCGGCACAGTTAGCCAGCACCTCGTCCACGATCGGCTGCAGCGCGCCGGCATCGCTCACCTGGCGCATGCCACGCTCGTCGACGATCTTGTTGGGGTCGTCGCCGGTCTGAGCCATGGCCTCAAAGACCTCGTGCGCCTGGTTGGAGCTGATGGCATCGGTCGCCAGCAGCTTGGCAAGCACTGCCACCTGAGCCGGCGCGATGCCGGACTCGGTGAGCGACACACCCGCGCCCTTAAGATAGGCGATCATCTCGTTCACCAGCAGGTTTGCGACCGTCTGGGCCTCCTTGCCAGCCATACCGGCAGCGGCGGCCTCAAAGAACTCGGCAAACTCGGGGTCGCCGGCGATCTGCTCGGCATCGGCCGCCTTAATACCAAAGTCGGCCTCAAAACGGGCACGCTTGGCATCGGGCAGCTCGGGGATCTCGCCTCGGCAACGGTCGATGAACTCATCGTCCAGATCAAACGGCGCCAAATCGGGGTCGGGGAACAGACGATAGTCGTCGGCCGTCTCCTTGACGCGCATGACCACGGTGCGCTTACGGCTGGGCTCCCAGTGACGGGTCTCCTGGTAGATAATGCCGCCCTCCTCCAGCACCTCGGCCTGGCGGCAGATCTCGTAGGCAAGGCCGTCGTGCAGACTCTTAAACGAGTTGAGGTTCTTGAGCTCGGTCTTGGTGCCCAGCTTGGTCTCGCCGCGGCGGCGCAGCGACACATTGCCGTCGCAGCGCATGGAACCCTTCTCCATGGAGCAGTCGGAAATGCCCAGCGTCACAAAGATGCGGCGGAGCTTCTCCATAAACAGGCGAGCCTCCTCGGGCGTACGCAAGTCGGGCTCAGTCACGAGCTCAATCAAAGGCGTACCGCAGCGGTTGTAGTCGACGAGCGACTCGGCCGCGGCGGTAATGCGGCCCTCGGCGCCGCCCACGTGCACCATCTTGGCAGCGTCCTCCTCCATGTGGATGCGCAGGATGCGGATGGGCACCGTGTAGGAACCGTCCTCGCGGCGCTCGGGCATCTGCAGGCTGGACGCGTCATAGCTGGCCAGGTGGCCGGCGCGCTGGTTGCCCTCGCGCATGGTCGACGTCATGGACGTAGACAGACCCTCGGCATTGGCAGAGGCGCTCGCCAGGCTCTGGGCCTCGGCCTCGCCAAACGCGCAGTCGGGGCGCTCGGCGGCACCGCGACCGGTCACGTCCAGGTCCAGGTGACCGTACATGGCAAAGGCGACCGGACCCTGCGTGGTCTGGAAGTTCTTGGCCATATCGGGATAGAAGTAGTGCTTGCGGTAGAACATCGAGTGGCGCTGGATCTCGCAGTTGGTGGCAAGACCCGCCTTGACGACGCTCTCGATGGCGCGCTTGTTGGGCACCGGCAGCGCGCCGGGCAGGCCCAGGCACACCGGGCACACGTTGGCGTTGGGCTCGTCATCGTGGCTGAGCTTGCAGTTGCAGAACATCTTGGTATCGAGTGCGGTGAGCTCGGTATGGATCTCCAGGCCGATCACGGCCTCCCAATCCTGCAGGACCTCGGAAAGCTCCTTCATTACAGCTCGCCTCCCTTCCCGGCAAAATCGGGCGCGACGGAAAGCGCGGGCGCACCCGTGGCGGCATCGGCAAAGCCGCGCTCCAGGGCGCGGGCAAACGTGAGCAGCTGACGGTCCTTAAAGGCCGGACCCACCAGCTGGGCAGAAACAGGCAGCTGAGTATCCTCGCCCAGGCCGAGCGGCACCGAGATACCACCGTTGCCGCAAATGTTGAGCGAGATGGTGTACAGGTCGGAGAGGTACATCTGCGTGGGGTCGCTAATCTCGCCAAACTTAAAGGCCGTGCGCGGTGAGGCGGGCATGAGGATGGTGTCCACCTTGGCATACGCGGCGTCGTAGTCCTGCGTGATGAGCGTGCGGGCCTTTTGCGCAGCGTAGTAATACTTGTCGTACACGCCCGAGCTCAGCAGGTAGGCGCCGAGCATCTGACGGCGCTTGGCCTCGGCGCCAAAGCCGTGGGCACGCGAGAGCGAGCTCTGGTCGGACAGGTTGGCGCAGCCCTCCTCCTGATAGCCGTAGCGAATGCCGTCGAAGCGGGCCAGGTTGGAGAACGCCTCGGCCGGGCCGATGACGTAGTAGGCGGCGATGGCGGCGTCCAGGTGCGGCAGGTCGACCTCGACCAGCTCGGCGCCCTGGTTCTGCAGCTCCTGGGCGGCGCGCTGAACAGCGACCTTGACCTCGGGCGTCAGGCCCTCGGCCTCCATAAACGCGGGGATAATACCCACACGCTTGCCCTCGATGCTGTCGTTGAGATGCTCGGTAAAGTCGACGGCGCAATCCTGGCTGGTGCAGTCGTACGGATCGTGGCCCGCGCCGGTAAGCGCGTTCATGGCCAGCGCGACATCCTCGACCGTGCGGCCAAAGGGGCCCACCTGGTCGAGCGACGAGCCAAAGGCAACCACACCGTAACGGCTCACGGCGCCATACGTGGGTTTAAAGCCCACCACGCCGCACAGCGACGCCGGCTGGCGAATGGAGCCGCCGGTGTCCGAGCCCAGCGAGAGCGCGACCTCGCCCGCGGCGACGGCTGCAGCGGAGCCGCCCGAGGAGCCGCCGGGCACGCGCTCGGTATCCCAGGGGTTGTTGGTGCGGTGGAACGCCGAGCTCTCGGTAGAGCTGCCAAAGGCAAACTCGTCCATGTTGGCCTTGCCCATGGGCAGGCAGCCGGCATCGAGCATGCGCTGGACGCAGGTGGCGGTGTAGACGCTCTGGTAGTCCCCGAGCATGCGGGAAGCGCAGGTGGTGCGCGTCCCCACAAGGTTCATGTTGTCCTTGATGGCCAGCGGCACGCCCGCGAGCGGGGGCAGCGACTTGCCTGCGGCACGGTCGGCATCCACGCGCGCGGCGGCCTCGAGCGCAAGCTCGGGCGCCACCTGCAGGAATGCCTGGACCCCGCCCTCGCGCGCCTCGATGGCGGCGAGAGAGGCCTGGGCCACCTCGGTAGCGGTAAAGTCGCCGGCGGCAACGCCCGCGGCGATCTGGGCAGCGGTAAGGGAATCGAAGCTTAGCGCCATTACTCGCTCTCCCCCTCTCCCAAAATGGACGGCACGCGGAAGTAGCGGTCGCGCGCGCTACCAGCGTTTTCCAGCGCAACGTCGAGCGGCAGGTCGCGCTCGGGTTCGCGCAGGTCATCGCCCATCACGTTGGACAGGCTTCCGATGGGATGGAACGTGGGCTCCACGTCGGGCAAGTCATATTGCAGGACGGGCTCGAGCATCTGGACGGCGTCGTTCATGTAGGACGTCATCTGGGTGAGCTCGTCATCGGTCAGTGCGATCTTTGCGTACTCGGCGATGCCGCGCACGTCTTTCTCGCTGAGTGCCATAGGCGCTCCCTTCCGCATAACAGTTAAACCGCTCTAGTATACAGGGCAACGCCGGCTTGGAGCAGGCGCTTTACCCAAATGCAGCGAAAACGTAACGAGGGCGGCGGGCTGGCAGGCGGCGGGCCGGCGGTTCCGCAGCGAAACCGCACCGTCCACAACGAAAACCGTCTCGCCCACAGCGAAAACCGTACTGTCCGCAACGAAAACCATCACAACATTCGACGCTTATCGTCAAAATCGCGATTTTCATCGAATGTTGTGATGGTTTGGAAGTCCCGACCACCACAAAGGTGCCTGTCCCCCTTGTGATGGTTCTGGAGAATGTCTTATGCCGAGGCCTTGGCCTTGCGGCGCTTGCGGATCGCGTGGATCACGATGTCCAGCAGCAACAGCGCAATGGCCACAACCACGATGAGCACGGCAAACTCGCGCTTGCCCCAGTGGCGGCCGGCCAGCGACTTTTGCTTGTCGACGTCCTTCTTGCTGTACTTGGTGCGCACGCAGTGTACCAGCAGGCGATGGTCGTTTACGCCGTAGGGCGTGCAGGTGACGAGCGTCACCTTGTCGGCGCCGGGCTCGATGGTCAGCGACTCCATTTCCTCGGGCAGCACGACCTCGGAGTCCACCATCTTGTAGGCGAGCGTCTTGTTCATGGTGTGTAGCAGCACCAGGTCGCCGGGCTCCAGCGAATGGATGTCGTCGAACATGCTCAGGTTGCGCATGCCCGAGTGCGCGGTAAGCACGCAATGCGTCGAGGTGCCGCCCACCGGCAGGCTCGTGCCCTCCAGGTGGCCGACGCCCGCCATAAGGACTTCCTCGCTCGTGCCGTGGTAGATGGGCATGCTCACGTCGATGGAGGGGATCTCGACCCAGCTCATCATGGGGTCGCGGTCAAAGATGAGCTGCTGAGCGTAGGGCTCGATCTGATCGGCGGGAAGCTCGGTGGCCTCGCCCGCAAGCTGCTCGTTAAAGGAGCGAGCCTGGAGCAGGATGCGCTCGCGCTCCTCGGTAGACAGCGCGTCCACGGTGCTGGACACGGTGCTGATCTGGTTGAACACGCCCGAGGCCTCGAGCCGGTCCAAGATCCACGGCCAGGTCATAAGGCCCACGCCAATAAGGATGATGACGATGGTAATGAGCCGGTCGGCCCAGCGCGGCAGTCGCTTGCGACGGCGCTTGGGCTTTGGTTGAGGTTTGGGCTGAGGGCTTGAGCCACCGTTAGCCGCGGCGTTATTGCTCTTCATGTGTTTGGCGCCCTGCACCATCACCGGTCACTCCTCTACAACTCAAGTTGTCTAAACAAATAATAGCCGATTAGCGAGCTCATGCGCCGGACAACGCAGCTAGGACCGAAACGCCGCCTACGGTTCGAATTCTTATAGACCTTCTACAGCGCTTCTTGCCATGGATATTCCTTTCCAAACATGCGATCGACTTCGAGCTGAATTCGCTCATCGTCGATTGCCGCCAAAGATAGCGCAAGCGAAATGTCGTCGACGCGGGAGGAGTCGGCAAACACGGGCACATAGCGCCACACTTGAATCATCGCCGTTTCGTTATCCGGCAACTCCCCGTCTGCGACTTCGAGGTCGCTCAGTTGACGCCATGCACTTCTTAAGACGGCCTTTTGTTCCATACCCGGCGCAGCGAGCATCGAACGCGCAGCGAGCGCCGTCTCCCCGGCGTCAACAAGATAGTCGATCTGCGGCGCCTTCTTTGCAAAAAAGACCTTCGAGACAGGCGAGGAGAGCTCTGCCATGTGTTCGCTGAGCAGAAGATCAATGGCAACAGGGAACACGACGACACGTCGCTCGCAACGCTCGCGCCTCGCGAGCCCCCTGTCGACAAGCTCGGTTATGGCCTCACTCGCACGGCTTGCCGAGATCCCAAGCGCACGACAAAGGTCATAGGGACGATATGGCTCCTGGGCTGCTCCCCAGATTGCGGCAGCCTGCGCGTTGGGTGACATCTTGGTCGCGTGATTGCGAAACCGGGCACCGCCCCTCTCCGTGCAGGCTGCGCCCATAAATGGAAGAAAAGCCTGTCTACCTGGGCAGACAAAGGGAATCCCTTGTGCGACCAATGCTTTGCGCTGACGCGCATCGGCACCAGGAAACGAAACGACAACAGGAATCTCCGCACGCAAGGCTAGCTGACTATAGACTCTCTTAGCCTCGGGAAGCCCGACGCCAGTAGACAAACTTGCAAGCAAAAACGAAAAACCGTTTGCGTCAACAGCGCGGACCTCAATCGCCCGCAGATGCAGCGGCAAGCGTGCGAATCCAGGCCAAGTTTTGGCCTTGGCGGAGAGGCCTAGTGCTTCTTGTAAGTAGGTAAGCGCTTCGTTCATTTCCATCTTTTTCGCTTAGTTCCAGTTAATATTGGAATTATACATAATTTTAGGAAATAACGAGATTTCTATCAGGCATAGGCCCGTATTTGAGTTTTCAAAATATCTCGGATCAACAGAAAGATTCGGGATACAATGTTTATAGAAAACGACGCATCCCGCGTAAGTGTTAAGGAGCGCGGGCAGCCTAGTTTTCTAACGTGTTAAACGGCCGGGCTGCAACCCCGGCCGTTTTTATTTGCGCTTGCGGCGCAAACGCCGAGAACTGTCCGCACCGCGCGAGCGCCTACGGACCTTAAACCGAACCTCATACGAGTCAAAAAACGCGATGACGAACGTGCCAACCGCCGCGAGGGCGGCGAGCGCGTTAAGGAATTTCAGCATTTGGGGACCTCCGATCGAGTCGTCGGCCGCCCGCGCACGGGATGCGTCGCAAGGATATTTTACTGCGAGTGTATGCACCCACGCCTGGTAAACGCGATTTTGACAAACATTTGTTCGATAGTTACACACACGGTTCCTCGCCCAGCGGAGCCTGGCCGCATTGTCCGGATTTGCCCGACGTGTTTGCGTTTTCAAAATGTCCCGAATCGGCGAAACGATTCGGGATAGAATAGCTACAGGAAACGACGCACCCCGCGTAAGTGTATGAGAGCGCGGGCGGCCTAGTTTTCAGCTTTTGTTAAATGCCCGGGCCTCTAACCCCGGGCATTCTTATTTGCGCTTGTTGCGGCGCAAATGCCTTCTACCGTCCGCACCGCGCGTGCGCCCACGGACCTTAAACCGAACCTCATACGAGTCAAGATACGCGATGACGAACGCGCCCGCATCGGACGATGGAGCCTGGCTGCGTTATCCCAAAAAAACGGGGCAGACTCCAGTGCGGAGTCTGCCCCGAAAAGAGAATGGCAAAGCAAGAACGTGGATGGACGAGAAAAGTGTCCGCAAGTCTCATGGCCATCACATCCCACCTGCCAAGGGGATGGGTGAGCGAGCGTTACTCCTGCTCGGACTCCTCAGCCTGCTTACGGCTGCGGATGAGGTGCGCCACGCCGATGCACAGCACCGCGCCACCAGCGATCCAAGTGAAGGTCACGCCGTTGAGACCGGTGAGCGGGAGGCCAGAGCCCTTCTTGTTCTCGATGGTGACGGGAATCATGGTCGTGGTCGTGCCATCTTCAATCTTGGCAGTGACCATATCGGAACCAGGATTCACGCTGAGCCCTTTAAGCGTGCCGTCTTTATTGTATTCAGGCGCCACCGTGATTTCGAAGTCGGCAATGGTGTTGTAGCCCGCAGGTGTCTTGCTCTCAGAAATCAGATATGTGCCTGCAACAAGTCCGGGAATAAAGACCTTGTTGCCAGCCTCCGTAGTTTCAAACGTGTAAGCGTCATTTACGTCATTACTGAAGCTGCCGTCTTGCTTCAACCATTTTGCAACGCTTTTATCGGACCCTTCCTTAATCATTTTGACCGTAAAGCCAGCATCGAGTTTCGCAGACGAGTTATTCGGGTCGATCTTAGTGACATCGAAGCCAAAGACGTAATCAGCGACCTTCTTGGATTCGGAAGTGCCGGTGCCGTTAGACATAGGATCGTTGGAATAGACAAGTTTGACCTCATTGGTGTTACCGGCAGTCGTGTACTCGGCCTCGCTGGTGAGTGTAGCCTGATAGGTCACAACGACATTTTCAATGTCACCGGCTGCAATGCTAGCGTCGTTGGTATCTTCGATGGCCTTAAGGTCAGCAAAAGAGACCTTGAGCAGTTCTTTCTTGGAATTCTTGTCCCTGGTCGCAGTTGCCGTATAGCCCTTGCTAGCATCATACTTGACCTCAGCATGAGTGCCGTCTTTTTTAACGATATAAACCTTAAGATTCAACGGGTTGTCATTGGCATCCTTCACAACATCCAGACCTTTGCTCAGCGTATCTTGGAATTCGTACTGATATCTATCATACGATGCAATATTGTCCGCAACAGTACCAGTCAACTTGTAGTCGATTACCTGCCCAATCCAGGCATCGCCCATGTTCTTCCAGTCATCCGTTGAAGCGCTATCGGCCGTCTTGTCCTTAGTGTCATCGAGGATCTGCTTGCTGACGGTAGGAATGCTGGTCTTCTCGGCAACGACCACGGGATCACCGCCAACAACAGCAAAAATCGGAGAAGTACCAGTGTTCTTCTTGTTCTCGGTCAACTGGCCAATGCCGGTGTCATCGGTCAGGAAGAGGTAATAGCCCGTGTTGGGAGTATTGTCAGCATTCATAGGCTTAAAAGCAGTGCCCGCGCTAAACGAATTGCCCGTCGGCGTGACCTTGTCCTTAACAACCTTGGCAATTTTATTGAGAACGCTGTCCTTGTCGACACGTGTCGTCTTGGTGGTACCCTGCACATTCTTGGTCAACCAGTTGGCGACATCCTCCGGACTGGCACCATCCTGCAACGCAGTGTCATTAATGGCTTCGATAATGGCCTTCTGGGCGTCAGGGCCTACGCCGTCGGCCCACTTGACGTTGGAGACGATCTTATCAGTCGCCTCCGCCTCAGTAGGATCCACAACATCGGCTTTAAAGATCTGGTATGCCTTGAAAGTGGTGGCCGCGTTGTCCTTATTCTGCGTGATGGTAATGCTGTTGTCCGAAGTCGAGCCGCCCTCAGCCGCAAACGCCATCGTGACCGGGGCCATCACGCCGCCGAAGCTCAGCGCCGCTGTGAGG
>UQUX01000006.1 GCA_900544425.1 uncultured Collinsella sp. | reverse complement strand
TGCGCGCGGACGGTGAGCTTGGCGCGGGCCTCGCGCTCCAGCGAGGGGGCCATGAGGCGCTTGTAACCGTCGGCGATGGCGGCATCGAAGACGGGCGCGAAGACGCCCTGGCGTCGGGGCCAACGGCTGCCGAGGCGTGCCGTGGCGGCGGCGCCGTCGACGTTCACGCGCACGCGGAGCTTGCCCTCGCGCTCACCGCGGTCGATAGCCAGCACGCGGTGGTTGGGTATACGGCGCAGCGGCTCATCATAGCTGTAGTACGGCTCGTAGGGGGTCTTCTCGGTGGGGTCGGTGGCCTCGACGACGATGTCTGCGGTGTTTTGCGTAAAGGCACGCAGGTCGGCGACGTTCTCGGGGTCCTCGGCCACCGTCTCGGCCACGATGTCCGCCGCGCCGGCGAGCGCCTTCTCGGGCGTGTCGAAGCCGGCTTCCTCGTTGACGTATGCCGCGGCGGCGTCGAGCGCGCTGCCCTTGGCCGAGGCCTGCATGATGACCATGTTGGCAAGTGGCTCCAGGCCTGCCTCGCGGGCCTTCTGTGCGCGGGTCATGCGCTTTTTGCGGTAGGGCTTGTAGAGGTCCTCGACACGCTGGAGCTGCGTGGCCTCGCGAATTTGCTGTTCGAGCTCGGGCGTAAGTTTGCCCTGGGCGTCGATGAGCAGAATGACGTCCTCTTTGCGCTGTTCAAGATTGCGCAGGTAGGACAGGCGCTCGTCGAGTGCGCGCAGGGCGACGTCGTCCATTCCGCCCGTGGCTTCCTTGCGGTAGCGCGAGATAAAGGGGATGGTGTTGCCCTCGTCGATGAGCTTGACGGCTGCCTCGATGTTGGCGGCCTTAAGGTTGAGCTCGTGGGCGAGCTGGGCGATAAGATCCATGGGACTCCTTGCGTTTAAGGTGCGTTTGCAGCACAGGGCTACCAAGGATACCACCCGTTTCAAAAGACTGTTTTGGGCCCGCGCCACGAAAACGACCTATCTACTACGTTTGAACCGTATGGGTCGACCATCCCCCGGTTTTCCGAGAATGCGCAAGCAGTCTACCTGCGCTTTTGATTTTAGGAAATTCGGCATGGTTGAGGGCGGTCGGTTAAACGTAGTAGATAGGCCCATTTCGTGGCGAACGAATCAAGCCGAGGTGCAAAATAGCCCCCGCCCCAGAAAAATCGTCGGCAAGGTAGCAAAATGCCCCGCGGGCAGGAGGCTGCTCGCGGGGCAAAGAAGAGGGGCTTGTTGGTGACGGACCGAAGGGTTCGGCATGGGGTTTCTGCCGCGGTCGCTCTTAAGGCATTACAGCTCGACGAGCTGGCCGGTCTCGGCGGCCTCCTTGATAGCGTTGAGAAGCGTGAGCGTCTTAACGTTGTCGGCGGGGGTCACGACGGGCTCGACCTCGCGGCGGACAACCTTCACAAAGTGCTTGAGCTGCATCTTGTGCGGCAGTGCCGGGTCGACGGCCGGAATCTCCATCTGCAGCGGCTTGTGCCAGTTGGAGGCGCCGTCGTAGGAGAACTGGTGCAGGCGGGGCAGCGACAGGGCGCCCTTAGTGCCGCCGATAAAGTAGGCGTCGGCGTCGAAGGGGCGGTACTGCGGGTCCTCGCGAGCGGTTGCCTCCCAGTTCCAGGGGCTGGCGGTGGCGTCGGAGATGGTCATGCTTGCGAGCGCGCCATCGGCAAAACGGACGTTGACCACGGCGGAGTCCTCGGTCTCAAAACCGCGGGCGGCGCTGGACTGCATACCCTGGACGGCAACGGGCTCGCCCAGCAGGTAGCGGAGCAGGTCGACGTCGTGCACCAGGTTGACCAGGATCGGGCCGGCACCCTTCTTGCGGCGCCATTCGACATCGAAGTACTCGTCATTCTTATAGATCATGTAGTGGAAGCTCGACACGGTGAGCTTGCCCAGCTCGCCGGACTCGATGATCTCCTTGGCCTTGTTGACGAAGGGGTTGTGGCGACGGTGCTGACCCACGAGCACGGGCACGCCGGCGGTCTCGGCCTCGGCAGCGAAAGCCTGGGCATCCTCCAGGTCGTTGGAGATCGGCTTTTCGACCAGCGGCACGATATTGCGCTTCACAGCCTCGCGGGCAACGCCCAGGTGCAGGTCGTTGGGCGTGGCGATGATGACGGCCTCGGGCTTAACCTCGTCCATCATCTGGGCGGGATCGGTGAAGAACGGCACGCCGGCGGCCTCAGCCGTGGCGCGGGCGCCCTCAAAGGCGTCGGCGATGGCGACGAGCTCGGCCTCGGGCTCCTCGGTGACAAAGCGGATGTGGTTGCGGCCCATGGCGCCGGCGCCGATAACGGCAATGCGGACGGGGTTGAGCTCAGACATTTCGACTCCTTAATACTGGTGACCGGTGGAATGCGGCAAAGGGGCCGTCCCTTTGTCGCATCGGTAAAACTAGGCAGACTTCTTCTTGCTGTCGGAGACCATCATGTAGACGGTGAGCACGACGGCGATGGCGGCGATCACAATGGCGCCGTAGAAGGACTGCTGGTAGGCGGCGCTGCCGGCCTCGGCGTGATACAGCACGGCGGTGATGGGCTGGCTGATCCAGGTGGAAGCGGCATAGCCCAAAAACATGATGCCGTAGTTGACACCGATGTTGCTGGTGCCAAAGGCGCCACCGGTGAGCGGCGGGTAGATGACGAGCAGGGCGCCAAAGCTAAAGCCGAGCAGGGCGAGCGCAACAAAGAACATGGCCTGCGTAAAGCTCATCGACATGATGACGAGTGCGACGATGGTGACGACAAGGCTGATGAGCAGCGACTTATAGGCGCCGAGCTTGTCGATGATCTGGCCAAAGGACAGACGGCCAACCAGGTTGGCGCAGGTGTTGACGGAGACCACCACACCGCCGAGGGCGACGGCCGCGGCGCTCGTGGGGTCGGCGAAGAGCTGAACGGCGGCGATGGAGGCAACCTTGCCCACGAGCAGGGTGCCCGCGGTGGCGGCAAAGGCGAAGGTGACGATGAGGACCCAGAAGCGCGGGGTCTTGACCATCTCGCCCGGGGTGAGGTCGCCGAAGGTGCCGGCATGTGCGCCACCCTTGGGGGCCTCGAAGCCCTCGGGCAGCCAGCCGGCCTCGGGGGCCTTCAGGAATAGGGCGGAGGCGGCGATCATCACAAAGAAGATGACGCCGAGCGCCTTAAGGGCGCCAAAGATGCCCAGGCTCGGGATGAGCAGCGAGGCGAGCACCGGGGACAGCACGGCGGGACCGGCGGTCGAAGCGGCCAGGGTGATGCCGGAGGCGAGACCCTTCTTGTCGATGAACCACTTTTGACCGGTGGTGAGCGCGGGGTTGTAGCCCAGGCCGTTGCCGATGGCGGCGACGAGCGAGAACCACAGGTAGAACTGCCACGGCTCGGTGACGGTGCCGGACATGAACCAGCCCATGCCGTAGCACACGGCGGCGGCGATAACGACGTTGCGCGGGCCGATCTTATCGGAGATGCGGCCGGCGAAGATGCCCGTCACGGCCATGATGGTCTGGAAGACGGGAAAAGCCCAGGTAAGGGCGCTCGACCACTCGGGGTAAACGGCGAGCAGATTCTTGCTCACGACGGAATACAGCGCGATGGAGCTGATAAAGAACATGGTGACGCACGCGGCGGAAAGCACGACGGCGCGACCCTTGTTGGAGTTGCTGGAAGCCATTTGACTCTTTCTAATCGATACGGGGGAGGAGCGGGCGTGTCCGCGGGGCCTCCCTGTCAGGTTGGTTTACTGGTCGGTCGGCTTGGCGACGCCGGACTCATCGGACCAGAGCTCGACACCCTTGTTCTTAAGGTAGTTGTCGGCATAGGCGCGACGGCCGCCGGGCTTGGCGGTGAGGTCGCCCATCATATTGGAGAAGCCGCCATCGACCTTGATGGCGTCGCCGGTGGTAAAGTCCGAGCGCTTGGACGCCAGGAACATGACGGCGTTGGCGATATCGCTGACCTCGCCGATGCGACGCGTGGCGATCAGACGGCTGCGGCTCTTTTCGACCTCGGGATCGGCGTAGAAGTTGGCTGACATCGGGGTCTTAACGAAGCAAGGCTCGACGCAGTTGGAGCGCACGCCGTAGGGGCCCCACTCGGCAGCCAGCATCTTGGACATCATGTTGACGCCCGCCTTGGTGGAGCTGTACACGCCCGAGAACGTCTCGGGGGAGTGGCTGGCGACGGTCGAGATGTGCACCAGGCGGCCCTGGCCGGCCTTGATCATCTCGCGACCAAAGCGCTGCGAGGTGATGAAGTAGCCGGTGAGGTTGACGTTGATGACCTCATTCCAGTCGGAGAGCGGCAGGTCCTCCATGGCGGCGAAGCGCAGGATACCGGCGGTGTTGACGAGGACGTCGACGCGACCGAAGTCGGCGATGGTGGCGTCGACGGCGGCCTGAACCTCGGCCTCGTCGGCGGCGTTCATCTTGTAACCCTCGGCGTGGATGCCAAACTCGGCAGCGAGGTCGGCGGCAGCAGCCTTGACCTTCTCCTCGTCCAGGTCGAGCAGGACGACGTTGGCGCCGTTGCGGGCGAACTCGCGGCAAATCTCGACGCCCATACCGCCGAGCGCGCCAGTCACGGCGCAGACATCGCCCTCGAGCTTAAGCCAATTGCTCATAGGAACTCCCCTTCTTGTGCCTCCCGGTGGGTCGCTCCCATTAACCGACCCACGTGGTTTTCGCTGGTTATCGTATGCTTTGCATTTGCGCAGGTGAATTGCATATTTGTTAGAATGGCGTTAACCGTAGGTTTATACTGTGCGATGCAGTTTTTTCTCAATTGAGCGCGTGACCTGCCAAAACGACCCCCTTCGGCAGTTCATTGCCATGCGTCTGGAAACGGGAGATTGACGTGTACGATCGACGACTCGAGGCCATATCGGCCGCCGCGGAGCTGGGAAGCTTTTCGCGTGCGGCGGCAAAATTGCGCGTGTCGACCCCGGCGCTCGTCAAGCAGGTGTCGGGCTTCGAGGCCGAGTTTGGCATCACGTTGTTCGAGCGCTCGCATTCGGGTGTTAAGGTGACGCCGGCGGGCGCTCTGCTGGTGGACGACGCGCGCTCGATCATGCGGCAGTCCGAGGATACGCTGCGTCGCGCCCGACGCGCGGCGGGCGATGGCGGTGCCGTGCGTCTGGGCGTGTCGATGATGTGCCCGGGGCGCCAAACGCTGTCGATGTGGACGGACATCCACGATCTGGAACCATCGCTGCGATTTGAGATCGTGCCGGTAAGCGACCTCTATGACGAGCGCGAATCCGTCATGCGCAGCTTGGGCCGCGAGGTGGATGTAGTGCAGTCGAGTTTTTCTACTCCACGCTGGGGCGACGCCTGCCAAAAGCTTCGCATCGTTAACGTGCCGTTTTATATCGACCTGCCGCGCACGAGCCCGCTGGCGCGCAAGACGCGCATCACAGTTGCCGACTTAGAGGGCATGCGCCTGCGCGTGCTCCGTCACGGCAACGACGCTATGGACAGTCTGCGTATCGATCTGTTGGCCGACGGCGGCGTAGACGTGATCGACGTGGACAGCTTTGACTTTGCGCTCTTTAACGAGGCAGAGGAAAAGGGCGACGCGGTGCTCACCTGCGGCGCATGGTCGGGGGTGCACCCGGCCTTTGTGGGCGTGCCGTTCCTGTGCGGGCGAGAGGTGCCGGTCTTTTTGCACTATCCGCTCGAGCCCACCCTCCAAGTACAAAAATTCGTCAACGCCATGGCCCAACTCCTCAAGTAGCCAAAAGAGTCCCGTCCCAAATTAGCTACCCTTTGCTACGGGTTTAGCGGTCCTCGCGTTGCGGCCCGGCTGCCTCGGCTGTCTTTACGCGGTTCTTATCGACGTACATGTTCTTGTCGGCCTGGGAAAAGAGTTCGCGCATGGTAGGCGGCTCGTCAAAATCGCTGGAAAGCGCATAGTCCACCGCGTAGCTGATGGGCATATCGGGGTGGACTTCGGAATACTCGTTCACGTTCGCGCGAATCCGAGTGAGACAAGATTCCACAGCGGCTCGGTCGGCATCCCGCAGCACCGCGATAAACTCATCGCCGCCGTCGCGACCCACAAAGCACGTCTCCGACGCCACACTTCCCAGTTGTTGGGCAAAAGAGCGAATGTATTCATCGCCCTTCTCATGGCCGAAGTTGTTATTGACCATATGCAGATTGTTAAGGTCGAAGACGCACACCGCAACGGGCTCCTCCGCGGAGACAGGTTGCTCCTGCCCCAAGACCTCCTCGCACTTGTTCTTGTTGGGCAGTCCTGTGGCTTCGTCGAGATAGACTTTGTTCTGCAGTTCGCGATTGAGCGCGGCAGTTCGCACCGCGCGAACAAGTTCGACCGCAAAGGTCGCCACCAAGCCCATGATGTCGATGATCACCAGGCCCTCGAGATAGTTGAGCGCCGACGCCTTCTCCTGAGAGTAGTCCTCTGCGAGTCGCGTAGCATCGTCGCAAATGCCAAAGAACTCCTCGCTCATGGAGATGATGTCGGTGTTCTCATAGCCGACTTCGCGCACGCGGATGATCTCGGTGCAAAGCTCATCAAAATAATTTGCAAGCTCGGTCATCTTTGCCTGATACTCATCGTCGTCGAGGCGGACGAGGTTGAGGTCGTCACTTCCGTAACGCAAACCGTTGATGTATGAATCCACGGCTTTGAGCAGGTCATCTTGAGGCTGGCCCGCATCCTCGAGCTTAACGATTCGCTGCGTGGTACCGCGCACCAGACCGGCGTAGTTGACCACACGCGCCGTGCCCTGGATATCGGAGACGAGCAGCATAACATTGATGAAGAAGAAGATGAGAACTGCCGTGAGCACCATCATGAGCAGGCGCACCGCCTGGCCGGCCTTCTTGGCGACAGAAGTATTCACAAGTTCACTCCCCTAAATGACAAAAGAACAGGTAGCACGCAGTGTGCTGAAATTCATGGGTGGTTAACTCTACCATATGGGCCAGCAGCCTCAAACTGCAGCAGACGCTCGTCCAAATTGGCGTGACGCTTGCCTTGTTGTTCTTGACCTGGCCGCGCTATCGGACATGCTTCTGGTCTTGGATCACCATGGGAAAGCTCATCCCGTTTTGTGCGTCTAGAGTGGGATGCGGCTTCCCAAAGGTGCCGTTAGGGGAAATCACATCCCGGTTTACCCCCTTGAAATGGGATGCCGTTTCCCGGAGGGGGTCCAGCGGGAAACGGCATCCCATTTTGGGCCCGAAAAGTGGGATACGGTTTCCGGCCGGCATGAAAAAGCCTCCGCAGCTCGTGTGGCTGCGGAGGCTTTATTCGTTGCGGCGCATTGTGTTTGGGTCGCTGAGATGAGTCGATTTGCCCCGAAAGAGGAGGGCATTGACCTTAGGGTCATGCCCGACGAATGAGCGGCAAATCGGCCATCTCGGCGAGCCGAACTACTCCAGCTCAAACGCTCCGGTATAGAGCTGGTAGTAATACCCGCGCTTGGCGATCAGCTCGTCGTGGTTACCGCGCTCGATAATGCGGCCGTGGTCCAGACAGATGATCGCGTCGGAGTTGCGCACGGTGGACAGGCGGTGTGCGATGACAAACGTCGTGCGGCCCTCCATGAGCTTATCCATGCCAGCCTGCACGATGGCCTCGGTGCGGGTGTCGATGCTCGATGTGGCCTCGTCCAGAATCATTGCCGGCGGATCGGCGACGGCGGCGCGTGCGATCGAAATCAGCTGGCGCTGGCCCTGCGACAGCTGCGCGCCGTTGCCGGTGAGCATCGTGTCGTAGCCGTCGGGCAGGCGGGTGATAAAGTCGTCCGCGCCCGCGAGCTTTGCCGCCGCGATGCACTCCTCGTCGGTCGCATCCAGGTTGCCGTAGCGGATGTTATCCATCACGGTGCCGGTGAACAGGTTCACGTCCTGCAGCACGACGCCCAGCGAGCGGCGCAGATCGGCCTTGCGGATCTTGTTGACGTTGATGCCGTCGTAGCGAATCTTGCCGTCGGCGATGTCATAGAAGCGGTTGATGAGGTTGGTGATGGTCGTCTTACCGGCACCGGTGGCGCCGACAAACGCGACCTTCTGGCCCGGCTTGGCAAACACGGACACGCCGTGCAGCACCTCGTGGTCGGGCGTGTAGCCAAAGTCGACGTTGTCCATGACCAGGTCGCCGCGCAGCGGCACGTACTCAATCTCGCCGGTTGCGCGGTGCGGATGTTTCCACGCCCACATGCCGGTGTGGTGGTCGGCCTCCTCGAGCTGCCAGGTATCGGGGTTCACCTGAGCGTTGACGAGCGTCACATAGCCTTCGTCGGCTTCGGGCTCCTCGTCGATGAGCTCAAAGATGCGGTCGGCGCCGGCGAGGCCCATGACCACGGCGTTGATCTGCTGCGAGATCTGGCCGATCTGTCCGCAGAACTGCTTGGTCATGTTGAGGAACGGCACCACGACGGCGATGGACAGCGCCATACCCGAGATGCTCAGGTTGGGCACGCCCAGCGCCAGGAAAATGCCGCCGGCAAGGGCCACCAGCACGTAGAGCAGATTGCCCAGGTTCATAAGGATGGGCATGAGGATGTTGGCGTACATGTTGGCCTTCTGCGAGACCTCGAAGAGCTTTTCGTTGCGCTCGTCAAAATCGGCCTCGGCGGCAGACTCGTGGCAGAATGCCTTGACGACCTTCTGGCCGTTCATGACTTCCTCGATATGACCCTCGACCACGCCGAGCTCGGTCTGCTGCGCAATGAAGAAGCGCGCGGAGTTGGAGCCGAGCAGCTTGGTCATAAAGGTCATAAAGGCGACGCCTGCCACAATGACCAGGCACATCCAAACGCTGTAGTACAGCATGATAAAGAACACCGTGACGATGACGATGGTCGTCATGAGCAGGTTGGGCAGCGACTGGCTGATCATCTGGCGCAGCGTGTCGATGTCGTTGGTGTAGTGGCTCATGATGTCGCCGCGCTGGTGCGTGTCGAAGTAGCGAATCGGCAGGTCCTGCATGCGGTTGAACATCTTCTCGCGCAGCTTCTCGAGCGAGCCCTGCGTGACGATGGCCATGGCGCGGTTCCAGAAGAGCGAGGACAGGATGCCGACGCCGTAGATGCAGGCGAGGGTGGTCACGAGCTGTGCGATCTTGGGCTGTGCGGCTTCCCAATCGCCCGACTGCCACGATTCGCTAATAATCTGCAGAGCGCTCTGAAGGAAGGTCGCACCGATGGAGTTGATGATGGCGCAGAGTACCACGCCGACGACGACGAGGGGCAAAAGCACGGGGTAGAAGCCAAAGAGCGTCTTGATGAGGCGCGACATGGTGCCACCCTTGCGGTTGAGTGCGCGCTCGGCGGTCGTTGCCTTACTCATGTGCCTCGCCTCCTTCCTGGGTCTGAGCTTGCGTTGCGGATGCCTCGGTGTCGGCCTCGACGGCCCCTTCGCCCTCGGCAGACATCTTGTTTTGCGAGGTAAAGGTCTCGCGGTAGATCTCGCTCGTCTTGAGCAGCTCGTCATGGTTGCCGATCTGCGCGATACGGCCACCCTCCATGACGATGATGCGGTCTGCGTCCTGCACGGAGCTGATGCGCTGGGCGATGATGAGCTTGGTCGTGTTGGGCAGATAGCTTGCCAACCCTGCGCGAATCTTGGCGTCGGTCTTGGTGTCGACGGCGCTGGTGGAGTCGTCCAGGATTAAGATCTTGGGGCGACGCAGCAGGGCACGCGCAATGCACAGGCGCTGCTTCTGACCGCCGGAAACATTGGAGCCGCCCTGTTCGATCCAGGTGTCATAGCCCTTGGGGAAGCCATCGACAAACTCATCGGCGCAGGCCAGATGTGCCGCCTCGCGGACTTCCTCGTCGGTGGCGTTCGGGTCGCCCCAGCGCAGGTTCTCGGCAATGGTGCCGCTAAACAGCACGTTTTTCTGTAGCACCATGGCCACTTGGTGGCGCAGCGCGTCCAGGTCGTAGTCGCGTACGTCCATGCCGCCCACGCGCACGGTGCCTTCGGTGGCGTCGTACAGACGGGCGATGAGGTTTACAAGCGTGGACTTGGCCGAGCCGGTACCGCCGATGATGCCGATGGTCTCGCCGCTCTTAATGTGCAGGTCGATATCGTCGAGCGCCTGGCGCTTCGCATGCGCGGAATACTTAAAGCTCACGTGGTCAAAGTCGATGGAACCGTCGGCAACCTCGAGCACGGGCTCGGCGGGATCGGCGATCGTGGGCTCGGCGGCCAGCACCTCGGTAATGCGGTGCGCCGATTCGTCGGCCATGGTCACCATGACAAAGATCATCGACAGCTGCATCAGGCTCATGAGGATCGCGAAGCCATAGGTAAAGATCGAGGAGAGCTGGCCCACGTCGAACAGCGTGCCCTGGCTCGTGATGATGAGCTTGGATCCCAGGTAGATGATGACGACAAATGCGCCGTTGACGCAGATATTCATCATGGGGTTGTTAAAGGCGAGCAGCTTCTCGGCGCGGGTGAAGTCCATCTGGACGTCGCGCGCGGCGGTCGCGAACTTCTCCTTCTCAAAGTCTTCGCGCACGTAGCTCTTAACCACGCGCATGCCGGTGACGTTTTCCTCGACGGACTCGTTAAGGGCATCGTACTTGTGGAACACGCGCGAGAAGATGGGGCGCACCTTAAAGATGATAAAGAACAGTCCAAAGCCCAGCAGCGGAATGATGACCAGGTAGACCATGGCAACGCTGCCGCCCATGATAAATGCCATGGTAAAGGCGAAGATCAATACCAGCGGCGCGCGCACGGCGATGCGGATGATCATCATAAAGGCCTGCTGCACGTTGTTGATGTCGGTGGTCAGGCGCGTGACGAGCGAGGAGCTCGAGAACTCATCGATGTTGGCAAAGCTGAACGTCTGGATCTTGTAGAACAGGTCGTGACGCAGGTTCTTGGCGAAGCCGCAACTCGCATGGCTGCAGGTGACGCCGGCAGCGGCACCGAAAGCAAGCGACGTCAGCGCGATGAGCACCAAAAAGCCTGCGGTGGGAAGCATCTCGGCTACGGTGGCGCCGTCTTTGATGGCGTCGATCAGGTTGGCGGTGATAAACGGAATCAGCATCTCGCAGAGCACCTCGCCAAGTACGAGCAATGGCGTGGCAACGGTGACTTTCATATAGTCGCGGATGCTGCCCATGAGGGTTTTAATCATCCAGTTCCTCCCAAGTTTTGCGGATTTTCTCGAGCATTTCGGCGAGCTGCTCACGCTCGTCGTGGGTGAGGGCGCCAAAGGCCTGCTCTCTAAAGCGAATGCGGGCGGCCTGGTCGATGCGGGCGTTTTCCCGGCCGGTTTCGGTCAGGCGAATGGTGAGTTGCCGTCGATCCTTGGGGTTACGGCTGCGCTCAATGAGGCCGTTGACCTCGAGCTTGGACAGGATCTCGGAAAGCGACCCCGGCTTGAGGTCAAAGTGCATGCCGAGTTCCTGCTGCGACATCTCGCTGCCGGGCTGCTTGGCCAGCAGGCAGATGATGGGCGCCTTGCCGGATACGCCTCCGCCATGAAAGTGCATGTAATGGCCGCAAAAGCCCAGACCGCTCAGGATGCGCTTGGCGAGTTTGTCTTCGGCGCTGACCGCTTCGGGTATGTCTACCGGTTGCGACGGGTCACCGCCGGGCTCATGTGGAAGGACGAGTGGTTCAACACACATATCTAAGCTTCGCTCCTTTCTTTAGTTAGGTAGTGGAATTGTTTTGTGCCTAACTAATCTAGGAGCATAAGAAATCAATGTCAAGGTACCAAACTAGTGGTTACGCGGTTTTGCCAAACCGCGTAACGGCTCGACGCTGCAAACCCGCCAGAGCGGCAATCTGCCTTTCAACTTCGGCGGCATGACCAGAAGGTCAATGCCGCCTTGCTTCAAGGCACCTTGCTCGCTCTGACGGGTTTTCGCTGACTTCGCCAAAACATCGGCGTTGCCCTTGTTGGGATAGTCGTTGGGGACGCTCTTGTTGAGTGATCCGTGGGGGACGGAGGAAAACGAATCATTTTGGGCTGCGGTGACACCCTTTCGAAGTTGCTTTGTCCAAAACTATGCCGGATTACTACGATGAATTCGAAATATCAGACCTCGGCATTGTTTTTCGTAAAATCACAAGCTGTCTACCTGCGGTTTTGCCGGAGTGCAATTCGTTGTGGTTGGAGGCTAACGGTTTATCGTAGTAATCCGGCATAGTTTTGGAATGGTAGTAAATAGATGGCAGCTACTGTGCCGCTACCGCCGCGATTTTGCCTCCCATTTCCGTAACCTTTCCGCAACAATGTGCCCTCCTCGGCGCCTGCGCCCGCTTGCAACGCCCCCTGCGCTACACTTAGTCGCACTATGGCGCCGTCGCGTCGCACCCGACCCAAGGGGGACACTCATGAAGAACACTCAGCTGCTGCTGATCAACGATATGTGCGGCTACGGTAAGGTCGCGCTTTCTGCCATGCTGCCGGTGCTGTCGCACATGGGTTACCGTATCCACAACCTGCCGACGGCCCTCGTTTCCGATACGCTCAACTACCCCAAGTTTTACATCCACGACACCACGGAGTACGTGCGTCAGAGTCTTGCCATCTGGGAGGAGCTCGGCTTTGAATTCGACGCCATCTCGACCGGCTTTATCGTGACCGAGGAAGAGGCGCGCATCATCTCGGACTTTTGCCACCGCCGTTCGCAAAAAGGCACCAAGGTGTTCGTCGACCCCATCATGGCCGACAACGGCAGGCTCTACGCCGGCGTGCCCGAATCGACCATCGGCCTTATGCGCAGCCTGGTCGAGTGCGCCGACTACGCGGTGCCCAACTATACCGAGGCGTGTCTGCTCACCGATACGCCTATGGCCGAGCAGATTACGGCCGATGAGGCTCGTGCGCTCGTGGACGCCATGCTCGCGCTGGGCGCCAAGTCGGTGGTCATTACGAGCGCGAAGGTCGACGGGGCGAGTGCCGTCATCGGCTACGACCATGTGGCGGGAGAGTACTTCACGATTCCCTTTGAGCTGATCCCGGTGTATTTCCCGGGCACGGGCGATACGTTCTCGTCGGTGCTCGTGGGTCGCGTTATGGCCGGCTGGAGCTTACAGCGTGCGACGACCGACGCCATGCGTGTGGTGGCCGAGCTTATCGAGCGCAATGCCGACCAAGAAGACAAGTCGGCCGGCCTTCCCATCGAGGCCTGCCTGGATGTGATCGACCATGAGTAACGCCGGCGAGGGCGGCGTCAAGCCTGCGGGCGAGAACGGGCCGCTCGGTGCGCCGCGTGGCAAGCGTCCGCGTATCCGCGTGAGCTGCGTGGACCAGCTGGGTGCGTGCCGTTGTCACCATGGTCACAAGCCGGGAGACGTCTTCGACTTCGATCGAGACCGCGGCAAGATGTGCGCTATGGCCTGTCACGTGGGCTTTCCCTATATCGATATCCTGCGCTATGGCGGAACCGTGCCTGGCAACGAGCCTGGTGCGGCAAAGTTCTGCTGCCCCGAGGTCGATACGCTGAACGTCTGGCTTGCCGAGATCGTCGACGAGTAACCGAGCGTGGATAATCTTCCACCGAGATAATGAGCGTGGATTTTCTCCCGTTTGGGGGCGCCCTTGAACGCTCAAAGTGGGAGATTTTCCACGCTCATTTCTTCATGTAGGAGATTGTCCACGCTCGATGTATGCCGATGGCGCGGTTCGTGCGCCCGCAAACCTACAGCTGCTCGAGCATAGCGGTGCAGCCGTCGAGTACGTCGCGGTAGGTGGCATCGAAATTGCCGGTGTACCAGGGGTCGGCCACGTCGCCGGGGCGCTCGGTCCAATCGAGCATGCGCGTAATCTTGCCGTCGGGGTCGTCGCCAAAGATGCGACGCAGGCCACGCGCGTTCTCGTCGTCCATATAGACAATGTGGTCCCAGTCGCCATACTCCGCGCGACGCACCTGACGTGCACGATGTGCGACGACGGGAATCCCGACCTCGCGCAGCTTGGCAACGGTACCGTGGTGTGGCGGGTTGCCGATCTCCTCGGTCGAGGTCGCAGCGGAGTCAATGACAAACTCGCCCGCGCGCCCGGCGCGCCGCACCAGCTCGGTAAACACCGACTCAGCCATCGTCGAGCGACAGATGTTGCCATGGCAGATAAACAGTATGCGTTGCATGAGCGGTTTCCTTTCTAGGCGGTCGTGCAGGGCTTACAGACTGCTCTTGAGGCAGTTTGCTCCAATAAAGCCCGCTGCGTACAAGGGGAGGTGGCGTAGCTCGCGCCCGTCATCGGTTTCGCTGCGGAAAAAATTGTTCTCGGACAAAATGTAGGCATATGGCGATCGGGCTTTGTCCATGAACGACCCGAGGGTTCTCGCGCGCACGTTGCGTGCGGACTTTACCTCGACGGGCACGATTTCCATACGGTCGGTCTGAAGTAGAAAATCGAGCTCGCCGGTCGTCTTCCAAGACGACGGCGGCACCCAGTAATACGTCTGCAAGCTGTTACCCGAAAATGCTTGCATGACCGAGTTTTCCGCCAGGGCGCCTCGGAAGTCGGAAGATAGCGCTATGGCGGAATCTTCTTTGAGGTCGAGCCAGAGCCTCGGGTTGATGCCGAGTTTGTAGAACATGAGGCCGGTATCGAGAAGATAGACCTTAAAGAAACTTCCATCTTCGTCGTCGAAGGGAACGAGGGGAGGCTCGATGCCTTCGGTCAGGTTGTTGACCGATATGATACCGGCGCCTTCGAGCCAGTCGAGCGGCTCGATAAGCTTGGCGCGACGGCCTCCGCGTTCGACCTCGGAGTACTTGAATTTTTTTGTGGACGATCTCAGCAGCTGGGACGGAATGGAGCGCCAGACCTTGCGTGCCGCCACGCCGCTGATCCCGTTTTCGGGGTCGGTCATATCGGCGGTATAGGTCTCGTTGATTTCGCGCTGCTCGACGCGCGCATCCTCGATGGATAACGTCTTGCGATATGCGTTGACGGCGGCGGGCATGCCGCCCACGATCTGGTATCGATGAAACAGGCTGAGCGCGGCTTGGTGCGCGGCGTAGGTCTCGAGCGTGCCGGCGTGGGTACGAATGGCATCGGCCATCTGCTCCTCATCGAGCGCCCAGAGAAACTCCTCGAACGACATAGGATGCATGGTCTCTTGACGAACGCCGCTGGGAAAAGGCAGCTTACGTTTGCGCGTGGCGACGCCGAGCTGACTGCCGGTCGCGCATATGCGCCAGCCCGAACCCGAAAAAAAGCGAAGCGAGTTGAGCGCCCGTTCGCAGAGCTGCACCTCGTCAAACAGGATGAAGGTGGTTTCTTTGCGAATGGGGGCGCGTTTATAGTCTGAAATCCGCGCCACGATGGTGTCAACGTCGTCGGTGGGACAATCGAACAGCGGAGCGATCAGCTCAAGATCGGTCTGAAAGTCGAGTTTGACAAACGCATCGCCGGCGATTCGCCTGCCGATTTCCTCGGCAGCGTACGTTTTGCCTACGCGTCGCGCACCACGGATGAGGAGGGGGCGTGAGGCGTCCTTTGTCGCCCATGATTCGATAACGGACTCGATTGATCTGCGCATGGGGCCGCCTTTCCAATTTCGTGTACTTCAGATACATAGTTTAGTACGATTTCATGTACTTGAAATACACGAAATTGGAAAGGCGTGTATCTCAAATACACGAAATTGCACTGCTGAAGCTTCCAGGCGGATAAACATACTCATATTGGGCGGTTTTCACCGGTTACTCGCCACCTTGGGCTATGTTTGCCCCTATGCCCGTATTGAGGGCCGTGCTGATTGACGACGGCGCTCCCAGCGGGCGAGCTTAATCGTCACCAGCGTGAGCGCCCAGGCCACAAGCGAGAACGCGGCACCCACGGCGCCCACGTACGCAATGCCAACGCCGCTTACCACGGCACCGCCCACTGCGGTGCCAAACGAGATGCCGACGTTAAATGCCATGGGCTCAACCGAACTTGCGAGCACCATCGATTTGGGATGGCGGCTGCGAGCCACGTCCATAAAGTGCGTGATGCACGATACCGAGAACAGGTACATGAGCATCGCCAGGCTAAAGACAAAGACCAGCGCGAGCGGCATGGTGCCGCCCACAGCAAACAGCCCGAGCAACGCCGCAGCCTGCAGCACAAACGTCACAAGCAGCGCCTTCATGCCAAAGCGCGCATCAATCCATCCGCCCAGGATGTTCGAGATCAGGCAGAACACGCCGTAGGCCATAAGCGTGGTGCTGGCTTCGACCGTGCCCATGCCCAGCACCTGCTCAAGATAAGGCGTCACGTAGCCGTAGAACACATAGACCGAGCCCACGCCAAACAAGAAGATGAGCATGCCGGTGATGATGCTCGGCTCGCGTAGCAGCCCCGCCTGCTCGCGGAAGGTGGCAGGCTCGTCGGTTTGCCCAGCGCGCGGCATAAACGCCACGAGCGCTCCGCAGATCAGAACGGCAAAGGTCAGCGTGCCGTACATGGCCACGTGCCAATCGAGCGTGTCGGCCACAAACTTGCCGATCGAAGTGACAAAGACCATTGCCACGGAAAACGCGCCGTACACCACCGAGATGGCGAGTGAGGTCTGCTGCGGGGACAGCAGCTCGGGGATATACGTCACGCCCACGGCGAGCAGTGCGCCCGAGACGGAGCCCAAGATGATGCGCGAGGCGAACAGCACTTGAAAGTTGGGTGCCAGCGCCATGACCAGATTGCCGAGCACAAAGACGATGCTATAGTACACGAGCAGTTGGTAACGACGGAAGCGCCCCGTGCTGAGCGCGAGCACCGGCGTCGCGATAGCGTAGGTCAGTGCGAACACGCTAATAAGTTGGCCTGCGGTGGCAAGCGATACGCCGAGTTCCGTCGCCAAGTCACTTTCGATGCCGATGACCACGAACTCGGAGCAGCCGAGCGAGAATCCCAACAGCACGAGCAGCGCCAGGCAGAGCTTGGTGCGCGCGGGGGAGAGCGCGGCGGCGGTTGACTTACTTTTTTGCGTGGTTGCGGCGGTCAAGGTTGTCACTCCAATGTCGCATGAATAAGCGGGATTCAATCCCTGCAACTCTAACAGAATGTGACGAAGGGGCAGTCCCTTTGTCACATTCGCGGCGTGGCTGCCGCCCAAACCGTCACAACATTCGATGAAAATCTCGAAAACGAGGAAAAGCGTCGAATGTTGTGATGGTTTTCCTATCTGTGCCGGCGAGCCGCCGTGCCGTCTGGGGGTATAAGGCTAGCAAGTGTTTATTTGCGAGGCCTAAGGGGCGCCCCGTATGGATATCGATAACTTTGAATGGTGGTATAGCGAGGGTGAGGCTCCGGACGAGGAGTGGGACGAGCCCACGCCGCGTGACGTGTCGATCGACGAGGACGAGACCGGCAACGACGTCGCCGCCGACTCGGACGCCGCCCTCGACCCCGCCGAGTCCCTGACCTTTGAACAGGCTTGGGCCCAGGCCGAGGCAGACGAGGCCAAGGCCGACGCTACGGCCACGCTCGGCGAGCCAGCCGACATGTCGATCTCGCCGGCAAAGACCCCGCAGCCGCGTCACACCATCGATCCCGACAGCACGGCATCCTTCAGTATTCTCGACGTGCCCTCGCGGGGTGCCCAGGCGCCCGCGCCCACACGTCGCCCCAATCTATCTCGCGAGGAAGATGCAGGACGTCGCTCTCTGCTTGGCCCCATCCTTATCGCCTTCATGGCCGGCGTTATCGCATGCTCGGTGATTGGAAACGTCTGGAGCCATGTTGAACAACAGCGAAAAGACGCCGCCAAGGTCGAGATGTCTATCGAGCAATCGCTCGGCCGCACGCGCTCGGTACATGTGTCGGTCGAGGTCAAGGACGGCGCGACGTGGGACACCGCGCGCGGCGACAGCCAAATGCTCATCCACATCGTGGGGCGCACGCTCAAAGGGCAGACGATTGACGAGTATCAATACGTCAATTCCGCTGGTGACGGCATCGAACTTAAGCCCGGCGACTACGAGCTCACCGTCGATGAACCGCCCGTCGCCACCGACGGCACGCGCTTCCGTGCCTCAAAGCGCATGGTCCCCGTGAGCTTTAACTCACAGGCGCCCGACACGGTCGACACCACACCGCAGGGTGGGTTCGACCTTTACGTGGATGCCCAGTAGGCGCTCGCCACTCATTCCGCTATGGCTACTCAATAATCGCCTGCCGTCCCGTCTCGCCGCCAAGAGTGGGACAATAGCCCTCGACACTATTGTTTACTTTTGGAGGAAGTAGCATGTCTACTGTCACTACCATCAAGCGCGGTGGCCTCACCGCGGCCATCGATTCCATGGGTGCCCAGCTCACGAGCCTTGCCCTCAACGGCAACGAGTATCTGTGGCAGGGTGACCCCGCCTTTTGGGGCAAGCATGCGCCCATCCTGTTCCCCATTGTGGGCTCGCTGCGCAACAACACGGCGACGTCTGCGGCCGGCACCTGCGAGATGCCGCGCCACGGACTCGCACGCATCGTCGAGCACAAGCTGGTCGAGGTTTCGGAGGACGGCTCCTCGGTAACGTACGAGATCACCGACACGCCCGAGTCGCTCAAGGCCTTTCCGTTCCACTTTAAGCTCAACATGACCTATGCCCTGACCGGCGACGCCACCCTCACGCAGACCTTTGCCGTCACCAACACCGGCGACGTGGACCTGCCGTTCTCGGTGGGCGGCCACCCCGCGTTTAACGTACCGGCTCCCGGTGCCGAGGACGAGGCATTCGAGGATTACGAGCTGGCGTTTACCGAGGCTTGGACTAATGAGGCTCCCATCATCACGCCCGACGGTCTTATGACGTTCGAGGGTAGTTACAAGGCTCCCGATAACTCGGACGTGCTGCCCATCACGCACCGCAGCTTCGATAACGACGCCATCATGTTCACCGATACCCCGGGCTCCACGCTCACACTGCGCGGCCGCAAGTCGGGCCACGGCGTCAAGATCGACTTTGAGGACTTTAAGTACATCGGCGTGTGGTCTGCCGCCAACGACGCTCCGTTTGTGGCGCTCGAGCCCTGGACCGGTCACACCACCATGGACACCGAGGACGACGTCTTTGAGCACAAGGTCAACACCATCACCTTGGCTCCCGGCGCTACCGATAAACGTAGCTTTAGCGTCACCTTGCTCTAGAGGTTCCGCCGTTCTGACGAACGGCGGACCGGTCGACGCTGCGCGCCGCCCAGGGCGACAATTTGTCATTCAAAAGGCAGGGCATGACCAGGAGGTCTATGTCTTGCTTTTTCATGTCTAGTCGTTGGGGACGTTCTTGTTTGACTAGTCGTTTAAGAACGTCCCCAACGACTATCAATCGTTTTCAGTTCGTAAACTTGTATATATGCATTTATATATGCATTTGCTGGAGGTAGCGCTGAGCGGTATCCTGTTAAGTCGTCAGCATACGATTCAACAGGGAAGGCAGATTATGCATTCTCCCCAACAGTGCGATGCGCAGCGCCAGCCGGTATGCAGCCGTCGCATCTTTTTGGGTAGCGCTCTCGCTGCGAGCGCTTCCGTCGTCGCCGGCGCACTTGCCGGTTGCCAGCGCCCCTCCACGCTGGAAGTAGTTCAGCCCACGACGGGCGGCGGTCGCGACGACCTGTCCGATTCCGTGATCGGCAAGGATAAGATCCGCATTGGCATGGAGGCGGCCTACGCCCCGTACAACTGGCAGGTTTCCGAAGCCAGCGAGTACACCATCCCCATCGACAACGTGCAGGGCGCCTATGCCGATGGCTACGACGTGCAGATCGCCAAGATCGTCTGCAAGGCCCTCGGCGGCGAGCCCGTTGCCGTCAAGCAGAGCTTCTCGGGCCTTATCGATTCGCTCAACAACGGCCAAATCGACCTCATCATCGCCGGCATGAGCGCCACGCCCGAGCGCGAGGAGTCCGTCGGCTTTTCCGATCCGTACTTCATTGGCTACTTTGGCCTGTTCGTAAAAGAGGGTTCGCCCTACCAAAACGCCACCAAGCTCAGCGACTTTAGCGGCGCCACGGTGCTCGGGCAAAAGGACACCATGCTCGATACCGTCATCGACGAGATTCCGGGTGTTGTGCACAAAAACCCGGTCGATTCGGTTCCCACGGTGTTCTCGAACCTGCTGCAGGGCACGTGCGACGCCGTGACCTACAACACCGAAAACGAGAAGGGCTATATGGCCCAAAATCCCGGTATCGTCCCCATCCATTTTGCCGAGGGCGAGGGCTTTAAGCAGGAGGTCGCGGCAAATGTCGGTTGCCGCAAGGGCTCGAACAAGCTGCTTAAGCTCATTGATAAGACGCTCAAGGGCATTAGCCAGGAGGAGCGCGACCAGATGTGGGACGCGTGCCTCGATCGTCAGCCGGCATAGGGAGGCAGCATGAAAACCATCAATCGTCTGGCCTCCTTTATCAAGGCCGACCATCGTTATGTGTACCTGGGCACGAGCGTCATCGCGGCGCTTGGTCTGGTGTTTAGCCAGCGCAACCCCACGCCGCTGAGCTTCTTGGCCCCCACGGGCGTGTTCCAAGACTGCCTTTGGGCGATTCTTTGGGCCTGGCTCGTCGTGTCGGCGGCGGCGCTCGTCACCAAACTCATGCACTGGAATGACTATCGCGAAACGTCGCCGTTTGCTTCCGAGCGCTTCCGTCGCGGCGTGCGCCTGGGCAGCTATGTCGTGGTCGCCATCGCGGCGATCTTTTTCGTGGACCGCTGCGTCATGTCGTTTATCGACCTGGTGCAGGTGAGCATTGTCTCGGATTCCAACCCCAGCGACTTTTTGTCGAGCCTGGTCTACATGACCTACAAGAGCGGTGACTTCTTTATCCGCGGTATCGAGATCACCATCGCGCTTGCCACCTTTGGCACCGTCATCGCATTCTTCCTGGCACTGCTCTTTGTGTTCCTGCGTATTCAGACGTTCGACCGTGTGGATAACGACCTGGTGCGCTTCTTTAAGAGTATCGGCCGCGGCTTTGCGGCCGTCTACTCCACCATCGTGCGCGGTACGCCCATGATGGTCCAGGGTCTGCTCATCTATTACGCGGGCTTCACCGTTTTGCGCGGCATGGGCTTCGAGACCGCCCAGGCCAACCAGATCTGGAGCACCTTCACCGCTGGCCTCGTCACCATCTCGCTCAACTCCACCGCCTACATGATGGAGGTCCTGCGCGGCGGCATCGAGTCCATCGATTCCGGCCAGGCCGAGGCGGCGCGCTCGCTGGGCCTGTCGCAGTGGCAGGCTATGCGCAAGGTCGTGTTCCCCCAGGGCATTAAAAACGCGATTCCGGCGCTCACCAACGAGCTCATTATCAACATCAAGGATTCGTCGGTGCTCTCGGTCATCGGCGTGTTCGACCTTATGTACGCTACTACCACGGTCGCCGGCGTGTACTACCGCCAGATGGAGGTCTACTGCGTGGCGCTCGTGGTCTACCTGATCCTGACGCTTGTGGCAAGTCGCCTGCTCGAGGCCTTTGGCAAAAAGCTCGGCGCCGAGGCCCCGGCCACGCTGCCCAGCTCCAACTAGGCTCAAGACGAGGAGAATCATCATGGCAGATACCGCCACTACCGGCGCCGCGGCCGCCGCACAGACCAATGAGCCGCTCATCCGCGTTGAGGGCCTGCGCAAGAGCTTTGGCTCGCTCGAGGTACTCAAGGGCATCGACCTGTCCGTTAACCCCGGCGAAGTCGTCACCATTATCGGCGCCTCGGGTTCGGGCAAGTCGACCTTCCTGCGCTGCCTCAACCTGCTCGAGACCCCGGACGCGGGCCACATCTGGTTCCACGGCCAGGACCTCACGGCCGAGCGCTGCAACATCAACAAGCTGCGCGAGGACATCGGCATGGTGTTCCAGGGCTTTAACCTGTTCAACAACATGGATGTGCTCGACAACTGCACGCTCGCGCCCGTCACGCTCAAAAAGATGAGCAAGGCCGAGGCTGAAAAAATAGCGATGGAGCATCTGACGAGCGTGGGACTCGAAAAGTTCGCGCACGCCGCCGTGGGTCGCCTGTCCGGTGGTCAAAAACAGCGCGTGGCCATCGCTCGTGCCCTATGTATGAATCCGCAGATCATGCTGTTCGACGAGCCGACCTCCGCACTCGACCCCGAGATCGTGGGAGAGGTGCTCGAGGTCATGCGCAAGCTCGCTGCCGACGGCATGACCATGGTCGTCGTCACGCACGAGATGGCCTTTGCCCGCACGGTGTCCGACCGCGTGGTCTTTATGGACAAGGGCGTGGTCCTCGAGGACGCCGCGCCGGCCGAGCTCTTCGGCAACCCCAAGCACCAGCGCACCCGCGAGTTCCTCTCGCGTTATCTCGAGGACAAATAACCGACCGCAAACGCTTACGTGGCAGGGCCGCTCCGGTGGGGCGGCCCTCGTCGTCACAATCGAAAGGATGTCATGGCCGAGGTTTGGCGCTTCTTTGCGCATGAGGATGATTTTGCCGATTTGGACAAGGCCGGCGCATGCGAGCGCCTGGGCCGTGTGCTGTCGTTTCCGACCGTCTCGAGTATGGATGCCGAGGCGGTGAACTGGCAGCCGTTCGACGACCTGCGCGCCTATATGCAGCAGGCCTGGCCGCACGTATTTACAGCGGGTAAGGTCGAGCTCATCGATCATTCGTTGCTGGTGACGCTTTCCGGCTCCGACCCCGCACTCAAGCCCGTTGTGCTCATGGGTCATATGGACGTGGTCCCTGTGGTGCCCGGCACCGAGGCCGACTGGACGCACGCCCCCTTTAGCGGACATGTGGACGACACCTACATTTGGGGTCGCGGCGCCATCGATATGAAAGACCAGGTCGCAGGCATTCTCGAGGCGGTTGAGTATGCGCTGGCGCACGGTTGGCAGCACGAGTGCACACTGCTCCTGGCCTTTGGCCAGGACGAGGAGACTACGCAGTACGGCGCAGGCGCCATCGGCCGCGCGCTCGAGGAGCGCGGCATTGAGCTTGAGTACCTGATCGACGAGGGTGACTACCGCATCGTTCCAGCTGCCGAGTACGGCGCGGGCGAGGGCTGGCTTATGCATGCCGACCTTGCCGAGAAGGGCTACGCCGATATTGTGCTCAAGACGAAGAGTGAGGGCGGGCATTCGTCCAACCCCTACGGCGGCACATCGCTCGAGGTGCTGAGCCGTGCCATCACCGCAATCTGCGATATCGAATGGCCGACGCGCGTCACGGACCTGCTTGCCGCACAGCTCGTCGAGCTGGGGCTTTACACGGCCGACGAGATTGCCTCCAACAAGGACACCATCGTGCGCGAGTGCCTCGCCAGCAAGAAGCTCTATCCGCTCGTGACCACCACCTGCGCGCCCACGCAGATCGAGGGTGGCAGCACCGGCGCCAACGTAATGCCGCAGGATATGTGGGCCAATATCAATTTCCGTATGCTCGAGGGCACGAGCGTGGCTGATGTCGTGGCCCGCTGCCGCGTCGCCGTTGCCGAGGCGGGGCTCGCCGACCGTGTCGAGGTCGAGCTCGGCCCTGGCAGCTCCGAACCCTCGCCGTCTCCGCGCATCGGCGGACCGGGACTCGAGGCGGTTCGCTCCATCGCCGCCCGCTATTTCCGTGATCCAAAGGGGACGGAGGAAAACGGATCATCCGAGCCGTTGGAGATTGTCCCCTCGACCGTGATCGGCGCGACCGACGCTGCCAACTACCAGCGCATTTGCTCCGAGTGCATTCGCTTCTCGGCCTTTGTGGTCGACGATGACGAGTGCGATCGCGGCGTCCACGGCACCAACGAGCGCATTACCCGCCGCGCCTACCTCCAGGGTGTTCGCTTCCTCATCGCCCTACTCCATACGCTTTAGAATCCGACAAAGGGACTGTCCCTTTGTCGGATTCCGTGCGGGTTATATGCAGGTTTGCCTGCGCACGCTATCATATATGGGTTAGACCGCAACTATGTACCCCATACGCGAAGGGATGCGCATGTATCTGAAGATCGACATGCTCTAGCTGGACTTACCCCCGCAGCGGCGCCCCGCGCCCCATCAATTCTGCCGATTTTCGCCTTCACGCATATAAAGGAGTCCGTCATGCGCGACAAGCTCGAAAAGATCATCAAGGCCTACGAGGAGCTCGAGAAGAAGCTTTCCGACCCGGCCGTCGCCTCCGATATCAAGGAGTTCACGCGTCTCAACAAGGAGTACGCGCACCAGTCCGACCTCATTGCCGCCTCGCGCGAGTACATCGGCGCGCTCGATGACATCGAGGCTGCCAAGGAAATGCTGCACGATACCACCGATGCCGATGAGAAGGAGATGCTCCAGATGGACATCTCCGAAAACGAGGCCAAGCTTCCCCAGCTCGAGGAAGACATCAAGTACATGCTCATCCCGAGCGACCCCAACGACGACAAGAACACCATCGTCGAGATCCGCTCCGCCGCCGGTGGCGACGAGGCGGCCATCTTCGCCGGCGATCTGTACAAGATGTACCAGCGCTTTTGCGAGTCGCGCGGCTGGAAGACTACCGTGCTCGATTCCAGCCCCAGCGAGGCCGGTGGCTTTAAGTCCATCGAGTTCAAGGTCGAGGGCGACCGCGTCTACTCCGTCATGAAGTTCGAGTCCGGCGTGCACCGCGTCCAGCGCGTTCCCAAGACTGAGTCCCAGGGCCGCATTCAGACCTCCACGGCTACCGTCGCCGTACTTCCCGAGGCCGAGGAGATCGACGTCCAGATCAACCAGTCCGACCTGCGCATCGACACCTACTGCGCCTCCGGCCCTGGCGGTCAGTGCGTTAACACCACCTACTCCGCCGTGCGCATCACCCACCTGCCCACCAACACCGTGGTGCAGTCGCAGGAGCAGCGTTCCCAGATCCAGAACCGCGAGGTCTGCATGCAGATGCTGCGCGCCCGTCTGTACGAGATGGAACTCGAGAAGCAGCAGGCCGAGCTCGGTGCCGAGCGCCAGAGCCAGATCGGCCACGGCAACCGTTCCGAGAAGATCCGTACCTACAACCAGCCCCAGGACCGCGTGACCGATCACCGCATCGGTTTCAACTCCACCTACAACGGCGTCCTTCTGGGCGATCAGCTCGGCACCGTCATCGAGGCGCTCGCCGCCGCCGAGCGAGCCGAGAAGCTGGCACAGGCTGTGTAGGTTCCGCCGTTCTACCGAACGGCGGACCAGCCGACGCTGCGCGGGCCGCATTTGGACAATCTGACGTTCAACTTCAAGGGCGCGACCAGAAGGTCAGCGCCCTTTCGTTTCACGTCACCTTGTCTCAAATGCGACCCGCTCGCTGGCATTGTCAAGACATCGGCGTTATCTTGGTTGGCACTTGAATGATCCCTTGGGGACGGAGGAAAACGGATCATTCTGCATCGATGCGGTGCCAGTGATCCGTTTTCCTCCGTCCCCTACGGATCATTTTGGGAAATTGCTATGTTGGTTTATTTGGGCTGACTTGGTAGCCTATGGGCCATTTACCTGCTTAAAGCGTCGGTCGATTACCAAAATAATGCTCAAAAAATCGTCCAAGAAGTCGCGGGGCGATTTTTGATGGGTCGTGCGTCAAGCGATGTGGCAAGTTCTTGGTTAGATATTGGTCAGTTTTGGGCAACCTTGCCAAAAGCTTGACGAATGCAGATTTAGACGTCGACGAATGAACATTTTAGGCAGGTTCCAAGCAAAATTCTGGGCTGATTCTCGATAATCGCCTTCAATCGCCCCTTGCCATGCGCTGGCCTCGCGTACAATCTGCTCCGACATTCGCGCGCCGTCCGGCGCTTAAGAGGGGAGGGCCCCATGGCAAACGAGATCTGGACCATCAAGCGTTGTCTCGAGTGGACCAAGGAGTACCTGGCCGAGCGCGGCGAGGAGCACCCCCGTCTTTCTGCCGAGTGGCTGCTGTGCGCCGCCACGGGCCTGGCGCGCATTGACCTATATATGCGTATGGACGAGACGCTTAACGCGGCCCAGCTCGAGACCATGCATGCGGCCGTTGTCCGCCGCGCTAAGGGCGAGCCGCTGCAATACATCACGGGCAGCACGCAGTTTCGCATGATCGACGTCGCGTGCGCCCCCGGTGTGCTCATTCCGCGCCCCGAGACCGAGATGCTCGTCGAGGAAGTCCTCAATTATCTGGATGCCGAGGTGCTGAGCCCCGAGGCTGCTGCCCGTCAGCGTGTTGAGCTGCCTTGGAACGATGAGGTCGAGGAGGCACGCAAGGCCGAGGCCGCGCTGGCAGACGAACGGGCGACCGCCGAGCGCCGTGCCGCTAACCTGACGGCTGCCGATGAGGCGGCGCTAGGCGGCGATGTACTGGGCAGCCGTGCCTATGCCGAGGAACTGGCCGACCGCGAGGCCGAGGAAGCCGCCGCGCAGGCAGCAGAAGCCGAAGCGGCAGAAGCAGAGGCCATGGAAACCCCCGAGCCCGAGCTCGACGAATACGGCATCGCCATCGAGGGTGCCGGCCAGGAGACGGCTTCGGCTCAGGATGCCGCTGCGCCTGCCCCAGCCGAGCCCCGTATCGCCCGCGTTCTCGAGGTCGGCTGCGGCACGGGTTGCATCTCGCTCTCCCTTGCCTGGGAGCGCCGCGGCCACGTTACCTGCACCGCCACCGATATCGAGCCGCGCGCCATCGATCTGGCCACCAAAAACCGCGACGCGCTCGGCCTCACGGCAGATGAGGTTGCCTTTAGTCTCACCAACCTGGTGAGCTCCATTCCCCGCGAAGAGTGGGGCACCTTCGACGTGCTCGTTTCCAACCCGCCCTACATCCCGACCGGCGTCATGCGCTCGCTGCCGCACGAGGTCAAGGACTTTGAGCCCGACTTGGCGCTCGAGGGCGGTGCCGACGGCCTGGACATCTTCCGCCGCCTGCTCAATGCGGCGCCTTACATGCTGCGCGCCGGCGGCCTGTTTGCCTGCGAGCTCTACGAGGGCGCCCTCGATGCCGCGGCCGAGCTCTGTCGCCAGGCAGGCCTTTCGGACGTGCGTATCGTCCACGACCTCACCGATCGTCCCCGCATCGTTCGAGCCATCGTCACCGAGCCCAAACAGCGTATTTAAGCTGAATAAATAGACATTTGCGCAAGTTTGTCCTTGCAATATACCGTAAAACTTCTACTATAGAAGGAGAAAGGTATGTCAAATCAGCTGCATCGGTACCGTATCGTGCTTGATTACATTGAACCTTGGCTTGATGAGCAGGATGAAGCTACGCTGAAGCAGATTTATGCAGACCTTTTGGTGCTCGAGAAGGAAGGTCCCAGCCTTGGTCGTCCGCTGGTTGACCGCGTAAAGGGCTCGAAGCTTCATCATTTAAAGGAGCTGAGAGTGACGTCGTGTGGTGGGCAGGTGATTCGCATCCTCTTCGCCTTTGACCCCAAGCGCCAGGCGGTATTGCTATTGGCGGGTGATAAGTCGCGAGCGGGATCGTCAAGGGCAAAATGGAACGGTTGGTATGCGATCAACATTCCAAGGGCCGAGCAAATATACCGTCGCCACGTAAGGAGGCTCGATCGAGATGGAACTGCATGAGTATATGGAATCTCGCGGGATAACACGCGACTCCATTACCGCCGAGCAGGAGAGGACTCGCGATCGTATCGAAGCCTATAAGCTTGCTCAGATTCGCAGGTTAAAAGATCTAACACAGGCGTCGGTCGCCCAGTCGATGGGCGTTTCTCAAAAACGTGTATCCGAGCTCGAGCGTGGGGAGTTGGGTTCGATGAGGCTCGACACGCTGAGCAGGTACGCAGAGAGCCTCGGCGGAAAACTGGTTGCAAGCATCGAGTTTCCCGATCGTACCGTTACGCTTGCGCGCTAAAAATCTTCAATTAACCCCCTCACTTTCACCGACTACTAGAGCCGCTCACCAAACCAACATGCGCTCTGGGCAAATAGGTTGAATGTTTCGTGCGAGAATGCCCCACAGTAAACAAACTTGCACCGGAGCGTAAGGGGCTGGCATACACATGCAGACGGTCTATCGGGTATACGAGGGAACGCGCGAGCCGCATCGGCTTGCCGTCGAGCGCGCGGCCGAGGTGCTCGGCCGCGGCGGCCTGGTCTTGATCCCGACCGAGACCGTCTACGGTGTCGCCGTGGCAGTCAACGCCTTCTCCGATGCCGTCCCCCAAGATACAAGCGAATCCTTGTTGTGGCCGCGCGATCCGCATGCCACCGTTAACGGCGCCGCGGTCCCTGCGCTTGGTACTGGCTACCGCCGCATTTTTACCCTCAAGCAGCGCAAGCTCACCCAAACGGTCGCCTGGCTGGTCGATGGCGTCGAGGCACTCGACCGCTATGGCGTGGATATCCCCGAAGAGGCTCGTGTGCTTGCCCGACGATGCTGGCCGGGAGCCCTGACTATCGTGGTCAAGGCGGCTCCCTGCGTGCCGACCTTTATGCGCGCTGCCGACGACACCGTGGCCCTGCGCGCTTCGGCCTCTCCCGTGGTCCAAGCGCTCATTCGCGCCTGCGGCAGTCCCCTTGCCTGCACGAGCGCCAACACGCACGGCGCGCCCTCGCCGGCAAGCTTTACCGCCGTCGAGGGCCGCATCCTGGAGGGGGTCGATGTTGCCGTCGACGCCGGTGAGACCCCGTGTCGCGACGCCTCGACCATCGTGTCGTTCCAGCACGGCGGGCTCCAGATCCTGCGCCAAGGCGCACTTCCCGCATCAGAGATCGAACGGGTCCTGTCCGACCCGATGCAATAGAAAGGTGTAAGCGATGTCGTTGAATCTGGGCAGCCTGGGCATGGAAGATGTCTCGTTTAACTTTGGCGGTTCCTACATCATGGCGCTCGACTGCGGCACCACCTCGGTACTTGCGACCATCGTCGACGAGTACGGCTGCATCGTCGCGCAGGCACGTCGTAGCGTCAAAACCAGCTTCCCACGTCCCGGTTGGATAGAGCAAGACCCCATGGAGGTGCTTGCCAGCCAGATCGGCGTGATGATGGAGGTCCAGTTTAAGAGCGGCATCCATTCTGACCGCATCGCCGCCATCGGTATCTCCAACCAGCGCGAGACCACGGTGGTGTGGGACCGCATAAGCGGCCAACCCATCTATAACGCCATCGTGTGGCAATGCCGTCGCACCGCACCTCTGATCGACGAGCTGGTCGAGCGGGGCGCAGAAGAGCTGGTGCGCTCCCGCACGGGACTCACACTCGATCCGTATTTCTCGGCTTCCAAGGTGCAGTGGATCCTCGACAACGTCGACGGTGCGCGTGAGAGCGCGGCGGCGGGCGACCTCATGTTCGGCACCATCGACACCTGGCTCATCTACAACCTCACCGGCAGTCAGGTCTTTGCCACCGACTACACCAATGCCAGCCGCACGGCGCTCTTTAATATCCATACGCTCGATTGGGACGACGACCTGCTGGCGCTCTTTGATGTTCCACGTTCCATGATGCCCGAGGTTCGTTGGAGCTCGGGCGACTACGGCCGCGTCGCGAGCGACATCATGACCAACATGCCGCCCATCATGGGCGTGGCGGGCGATCAGCAGGCGTCGCTGTTCGGCCACTGCTGCTTCCATCCCGGCCAGACCAAAAACACCTATGGCACGGGTTGCTTTATGCTCATGAACACCGGCGACGAGGTCGTCGAATCCAAGAACGGTCTGGTCTCCACGATCGGTATCGCCGCGGACGGCAAGATTAGCTATGCGCTCGAGGGTTCTATCTTTGCCGCCGGCTCAACCATGAACTGGCTGCGCAACAACATGGGCATCATCTCGAGTGTGAGCGAGTCCGCGCAACTCGCCGCTTCGATCAACGACAACGAGGGCTGCTACTTCGTCCCCGCCTTCGCTGGCCTGGGCGCTCCCTGGTGGGACCCGCGTGCCCGCGGTATCGTGTGCGGCCTGACCGGTGCCTCGAGTCGCGCGACCATTGTGCGTGCGGCCTGCGAGTCCATGGCCTACCAGAGTTATGACGTGCTGCGCGCCATGGAGCAGGACGTGGGACTTTCGATTGAGCGCCTGTCCGTCGATGGCGGCGCCTCGCGCAACGAGTTCATCATGCAATTCCAGGCCGACCTGCTGGATATCCCCGTGCTGCAATGCGAGACGGTGGAGACCACGGCAATCGGTGCCGCGTACTTGGCGGGTCTTGCCGTCGGCTATTGGGAAGACCTTGAAGAGCTGGAGCAAAATGCCCAGATCGTTAGGACCTTCCTTCCCCATATGTCCGCCGAGCGTCGCGAGCAAAACCTTGCGGGCTGGCGTGATGCAGTCAAGCGCTCGCTCAGTACCGCACAGTAGGGCTGCGATGGGCCGCTCGATACAACAAACCGCTAAACTTATGCATGGCGTGCGGCGGCAACATTGCTGCGCGCCTTGTCAGCAAGGCCGTTTTGCGGCCGCAACGAAAGGGGCAATCAATCCATGACCGTCACCTACGATGCGTCCCGTGTGACGCTTGTCGATCACCCGCTCGTCCAGCACAAGCTGTCGATCCTGCGCGACAAAAACACCGGCACCAACCAGTTCCGTCAGCTCGTGCGCGAACTCGCGCTTTTTGACGGCTACGAGGCCATGCGCGACCTGCCTATGGAAGACGTCGAGGTCGAGACCCCCATCACTACCGCCACGTTCAAACAGCTTGCCGGCAAGAAACTCGCCATCGTGCCCATCCTGCGTGCGGGCCTTGGCATGGTCGACGGTATCCTCGACCTGGTGCCCTCCGCTCGCGTGGGCCACATCGGCATGGAGCGCGACGAGGTCACCCACGAGCCGCACGAGTATTACTGCAAGATGCCCAAGGATATCGACCAGCGCATCTGCCTGGTCGTCGACCCCATGCTCGCCACGGGCGGTTCGGCCGAGATGGCCATTAGCTACCTGCGCGAGCGCGGTGTCAAGGACATCCGCATGCTGTGCATCGTCGCGGCCCCCGAGGGCCTCAAGTCGCTGACTGAGAAGGACCCCGATGTGCATATCTATACCTGCGCCATCGACGACCATCTCAACGAAGCTGCCTACATCGTTCCCGGCCTGGGCGACGCCGGCGACCGCATCTACGGCACGCTGTAATCTCTGGGCCATACCGGCTAACGTCGAAAATACGAAGAAATGGTGCGCGCGGGCGAGCAAAAGACGACCACGCGCACTCCTGTTAACGGACGTTTTGCCCTGCAGGGTTCGAGAAAAACGTATTACCGTACCTGCGGCATAAAGAAGGTCTTAAGAAAACGAACAGGTGCGTATTAACCGATGCTTTTTCGGTTGTACTTTAGCGATAGGCTCGTACAATAGTCACCAATGTTTGGCGGGAACTGTTCTGTAAGGCGTTAAAAAGGAAAGTGAGGACGCCAGTGTTTCAGATAGCCGATCTGCTCGCTATCGTTGCAGGTGCCATCGCGGGCGCGATTGCCTTCCTTCCCTTTGTCTTTACGCTCAAGCCGGTTCTTGACGATAAGCAGAATGCGGACATGCTCAAGGGTATGGTGAGTCTCGCGGTCTCGGCAATCGCGTTGCTTGTCTTTACCTTGGTTGTGTTTGTGTTGTTCGGAGAGGCATTTCGCATGTTCCTCCTGGGCGAGGCGATCGGCTTCGTGGCCTTTATGGCCGCCTGCGCGGTTCGCGTCGCCAAGGCGCTGCGAGATCCTCATGAGGTCGAAAGGTAAGTCGTGGAAATTTTTGAAAAGCTGCCTGATGAGATTAATCATCTGGTCAGCGAGTTCAGCTCCACCCCTGTCGTGGGCGATCTGAGCTGCGGCATCACGCAGTACTCGTTTTGGCTGATCGTCTCCACGATCGTGCTCCTGATCGTCCTGGCCGTGTTCAAGAAGAAGCAGACCCTGGTTCCCAAGGGCTTCTTCGTCAACGGTTTCGAGTACATCATCGAGTACGTCGAGAACGATATCGGCAAGGGTGTCGTGGGTGAGAACTGGAAGAAGCACTTCCCGTTCCTGTGCTCGCTTTTCCTGTTCATCCTGATCAATAACATGATCGGCCTGATCCCGGGAATGAAGCCCGGCACCGGCGCAATCGGCTCCACCGCCGCACTCGCCATTTTCGCCTTCGTGTACTTCATCTACTACGGATGCAAGGCTCACGGCGTGATCGGCTACATCAAGAGCCTCGCCCCGCAGGGCGTGAGCTTCCCGATGAACGTGCTCGTGTGGGTCGTCGAGCTTTTCTCGACCTTCCTGCGCCTCATCACGCTCGCCGTCCGTCTGTTCTGCAACATGTTCGCAGGACACGTGGTCATGGGCTCGTTCGCCATCATGGTGAGCATGTTCATGCAGCCGCTGCTTCAGCAGGTTTCCGCGGCCCACGCCGTCGGCGCCCTGCCTTCGCTGGCCTGGCTTGCCATCCTCATCCTGATCTATGCGATCGAGCTTGTGGTCGGCGCCATCCAGGCTTACGTCTTCACGGTCCTTACCGCCGTGTATGTCTCCGAGGCAGAGGAGGTCGCGGAGGAGGAGTAATCTTCCGTTCGCGCCTTAAAGGTAAGGCAATTCGTTAAACCGCCGGTGCCCGTACCCATGGAGCCCGGCAGTTATAAAAAGGTTATCCTGCGTGAAATAAGACACGCACGACAAAGGAGGAATCGTGGGAGTTATCGGTTACGGTCTCGGTGTTATCGGCGCTGGTCTTGCTATCGGCCTGTCTGCTCTGGGTGCTACGGGTGCTATGGCCCGTCAGCCTGAGGTCCAGGGCCGCGTGTTCACCGTCTTCATCATGGGCTCCGCCTTCGGCGAGGCTCTGGCTCTGATCGGCTTCGTTGTCGCGCTGATCGTTAAATAGCACGGAGCGTCAAGTATGAATCTTTCATCCCAGAAGAGCGCGATCGCACTCTCCGCGTCCGCGGCCGCGCTGCTTATGCCGGTTTCCGCGTTCGCCGAGGACGGCGCTGCCGGTGCGGACATCCTCATCCCTAAGATGGCGGAGTTCATCCCGGCGCTTATCGCCTTCCTGATCATCTGGATCGTGCTGGCCAAGGTCGCCCTGCCGGGCATCATGAAAACCATGGAGGAGCGCGGCAAGAAGATCGAGGAGAGCCTCGACGAGGCCGAGAAGACCAAGCAGGAGGCTATCGCCAAGCGCGCTGAGTCCGACTCGATCGTCACCGACGCCCGTCGTCAGGCTGCCGACATCGTTCTCGAGGCCCGTAAGGACGCCGAGTCCGAGCGCGCCCGTATCATCGAGGCTGCTCACAAGGAGGCCGAGGAGATCATCGCCAAGGCCCATACGACCGTCGAGGACGAGCGCAAGTCCATTTACGCCGGTGCCGCGAGCTCCATCGCCGACCTGTCCGTTGCCGTCGCCACCAAGATCGTGGGCGAGGCACTCGAGGACGATGCCGAGCAGAAGAAGCTCATCGAGCGCTACATCCAGGAAGCAGGTAGCCTGAATGCCGACTAGCCGCTATCAGGACAAGGTGCTCGAGACCTACGCGCGCTCCCTTCTGGAAGCCGCTAAGGCCGAGGACCATGTGTTTGAGGACCTCGAGATGATCGAGCGCCTGGCTTCTGCCAGCCCCGAGATCATCGCCGTGCTCGACACCATGTCCAAGCGCGACCAGCTCGACCTTCTTCCCAAGGTGGCAGCTGCCTTTAAGTATGTTGCCGAGGAAGACGAGGATGTAGTGGGCGTGACCGTCACCACGGCGATCCCGCTCGACGACGAGCTGCGTCAAACCATCACTAAGAAATGCGAGCAGGACTTCGGCCGCAAGGTATTCCTTATCGAGCAGGTCGACCCGTCTATCGTGGGCGGCCTGGTGCTCGAGGCCCGCGGCGAGCGTCGTGACATTTCCGTCAAGACGCAGCTGCGCATCGCGCAGGAGACCCTCGCAAACTCTGCTAATTCGTACGGAGGTGAAGCCTAATGTCCGAAACCCTCAATGCCCAGGATATCGCCAAGAAACTGCAGGAGCAGCTCACGAGCCTCTCCGCGACGGTCGATACGCATGAGGTTTCAACGGTCGATGAGGTAGGCGACGGCATCGCGCGCGTCTCCGGCCTCAAGAGCGCCATGGCAGGCGAGCTTCTGGAGTTCAAGAGCTCCGATACCGGTGAGACCGTCTTCGGCCTTGCCCAGAACCTTGACCGTGACGAGGTCGGCGCCGTTCTGTTCGGTGCCGTCGACTCCATCAAGGAAGGCGACGAGTGCCGCACCACTGGCCGCGTTATGGATATCCCCGTGAGCCGTGCCATGCTCGGCCGCGTCGTCAATCCGCTCGGCCAGCCCATCGACGGCCTGGGCGACATCGTCGCTACGCACCGTCGCCCCATCGAGTTCAAGGCTCCCGGCGTCATCGATCGTACCCCGGTGTGCGAGCCGGTTCAGACCGGTCTGCTCGCTATCGACTCCATGGTGCCTATTGGCCGCGGTCAGCGTGAGCTCATCATCGGTGACCGTAAGACCGGTAAGACCGCCATCGCCATCGACGCTATCCTCAACCAGCGCGGCAAGGGCATGGTCTGCATCTATGTCGCCATCGGCCAGAAGGCCTCCACGGTTGCCAACATCCGCGAGACCCTCGCTCAGCACGGTGCGCTCGACTACACCATCATCGTTTCGGCCACCGCTGCCGATTCCGCCCCTATGCAGTACATCGCGCCTATGGCCGGTGCCGCTATTGGCGAGTTCTTTATGTACAACGGCGAGGACGGCAAGCCCGCCAGCGAGACCAACCCCGGCGGCCACGTGCTCGTCATCTACGATGACCTGTCCAAGCAGGCTGTGGCCTACCGTCAGATGTCGCTGACGCTGCATCGTCCGCCCGGACGCGAGGCCTATCCTGGCGACATCTTCTACCTGCACTCTCGTCTGCTCGAGCGTGCCGTCAAGATGTCCAAGAAGAACGGTTACGGCTCCATGACGGCACTGCCGATCATCGAGACCCAGGACGGCGACGTCTCGGCCTACATTCCGACCAACGTCATTTCCATTACCGATGGTCAGATCTACCTGCAGTCCGAGCTCTTCTTCCAGGGTCAGCGCCCGGCAGTCGACGTGGGTATCTCCGTGTCCCGCGTCGGTGGCGATGCGCAGACCAAGGCCATGAAGCAGGTTGCCGGCAACCTCCGTCTGGACCTCGCTTCCTATCAGGAGCTCGCTGGCTTTACGCAGTTCGGCTCCGACCTCGACGAGGCTACTCAGAAGCAGCTGACCCACGGTGCTCGCATGACCGAGCTCCTGAAGCAGCCGCGTTACAAGCCGTTTGAGGTTGGCGAGCAGATCGTTACGCTGTTCGCTGGCAACGAGGGCTTCCTGGATGACCTGGAGATCGCCGACGTGCTGCCTTTCCGTGCCGAGCTCATCGAGTACATGGACAATGGCTTTGGTTCGCTGCTCGACAAGGTTCGCGCCAAGAAGATCGATGATGACACCAAGGCTGAGCTCTTGCGCGTCATCGGCGACTTCAAGCAGCAGTTCATGGCCAAGCACCATTCGGATGTTTCTGGATCAGAGGAGAACTAAGCCCCATGGCCAACCTTCGCGACATTAAGAAGCGAATCTCCTCGGTTACCACGACCAAGCAGATCACGCGCACGATGGAGATGGTCTCTACGGCCAAGATTCGTCGTGCCCTCGATCGCTCCAAGCAGGCCGAGCCCTATAAGGAGGCGCTGACCGACGTCATGTTGACGGTCGCCGGCGACGCCTCCTGTTCGGGCACCGATCCCATGCTGCAGAAGCATGAGAGCGTCAAGCATGGCCTGATTGTCGTTATTGCCTCGGACCGCGGCCTTGCCGGCGGTTTCAATACGACGGTGGAGCGCACGGCCGAAAAGCTCGCCGCTTCTTGGGCGAACGACGGCATCGAATGCGAGATCATCGCGTGCGGGCGTAAGCCGGCCACGTATTTCCGTGACCGCGCAAACGTTGTCATGCACTTTGAGGGCAACTCCTCTGAGCCCGATTTCAATCAGGCCCGCATGATCTCCTCTCATATCTGCGATGCGTATCGTGCCGGTGAGCTTGACCGTGTCGAGCTTGTCTACCACCACGCCAAGAACCGCGTGGATCAGGAGCTTCGCGTCGAGCATCTGTTGCCGCTCGACCCCGAGATGATCGCTATGGCCCACGGTCCGCGTAAGAACGAGACCGACGCCCCTAAGCGCATCTCGTCCACGTTCGAGTTCGTGCCCTCTCCCGAGCATGTTCTCGGCAAGCTTGTGCCGTCTTATATCCTGACGGTCATCTACCAGGCCCTGATCGATTCGGCGGCTGCCGAGCAGGGTGCACGCCGCAAGGCCATGCACTCCGCGACGGAAAACGCCACCGCGATCATCTCGACCCTTACCCGCACGTATAGTCGCGTGCGCCAGGCTTCGATCACGACCGAGATTAACGAGATCGTCGGCGGAGCCTCAGCATTGGAGGAACAGTAATGGCTAATAACACCGTAAAGCTTGCGGTCGAGGAAGCCACCAAGAAGACGACTGCCGGTGATGGTCGCATCGTGCGAATCATCGGCCCTGTCGTCGACGTCAAGTTTGACGGCGCGGTGCCCCCGATCTACAACGCGCTCACGGTCGAGGCCGAGACCCCGATCGGTCATCTGAGCACGATCCTCGAGGT
>UQUX01000005.1 GCA_900544425.1 uncultured Collinsella sp. | reverse complement strand
TGTCGAGAACATCGGCAGGCACGATAGGGAAGAGGTCGCTGTCGATGTCCATGGCCGTGAAGGCCCGCGTGGGGTGGGCGATAAACGGAGCCGCGGACGCATCGTCGACAGCAACTGCCCGCATGCACATGCGCTGGCCACGAGCTGTGGCTTCGGCTGCCGAGAGCATGCACGGATAGGCCACGCGCCAGTCGCGTTTGGCGGCCGCCGCGGCAAACGCGGCAGGATTGACTTCGGAACCCATCGCGGCATAGACGGCAACGGTGTGCGGTGCCGCGGGATCCGAGCGACCCAGTCGCTCAACAAGCCGCGCACAGATAACGGCGGACTTCGCCGCCCGCACATCCAACTCAATCGCATCGCGCCGGGCAATCACCGCTCGCCGCAATTTAGCCTTGTCCATCCCAACCTCCTCTAGCAAACCTGCCAAAAAGGGACAGGTTTATTTTGGCAGGTTTTATCTGGGTAAACAGCAAAACAACCACGAAGGGGATACATGCACCTTCGTGGTGGTCTGTGCTGTGATGGGCGTCTGCGGCGGTTTGTCTCGATCTGTAACAGTAACTCGGCAAAAATGGGCCTAGCTGTTACAGATTGAGACAAAGAGCCGGCGCCATTCGGAAACGTCTCGATCTGTAACATCTGGAGCCGATATTGCCGCCTAGATGTTACAGATCGAGACAAAACTGGTGGGACGGGCTGAGCTGCCCCGCCCAAGCGGCGGAAAAGAAAAGGTAGATTTTTAGGCATGTCCCAAAAATCTACCTTTGTGCGTTAGCCCATCAGGTCGATGACGTTAAAGCCGGCGTTGCTCTTGGCGATGACGTCTCGGCCGCCAAAGACGCAGGTGGGCGAGACGGCTGCGATGCGCGTCACGTCGGCGCCGAGCGAGCGCAGCTCACCGGGCGTGGCGGCGAGCATCTGGGCGCGGCGCTCCTCGCGTGCGTGCGGATCGAGCCCGGCCAGGTAGGTCGTGTTGCGGCGCTTGGTGAGCGCGTACGGCTTCACCGGCGCGTCCATGCCGCTCACGCAGCTCACGATAAAGCCCTCAAAGGCGGCCTCGTCGGGCTCAAAGCTGCAGAGCCACTCGCCTGCGCGCGCCACGCGCTCAATCGAAGGATCGATCGCCGGGTCGCGGTAGGTGTAGAACGCCGCCTGACGCTCGCCGGCCGCGCGGAATCCGCAGCCGTACGCACCGCCCTTAACGCGGATCTCGTTCCACAGATAGTCGTAGGAGAGCGCGTTGGCGGCAACCGCCCAGGCGCCCGTCACGTCGATGCCCAGGCGACGCGGATCGCACGCGCTTGCCGCAAAGCAGATATCGCTGGGGATGACAAAGGCCTCGTGGCGGTCGTGCGGCGTCGGCACCACGAGCGCGTTGCGGCCGGCATCGGCGCCGTCGCCAGCGCCTAGCCCCAGGTCGCCCGCGGCTGCCCGGTACGCGTCAAAGTCCTCGTCGCTGCCGGTAAAGCTCGCCATGCAGCCATCGGCCACAAAGATGCGCTCCGCCAGCTCGGCAAGCTTGGTACGCAGCCCGTCCACGCGCCCGTCAAAGTGCTCGAGCAAATCGCGCAGGAACAAGTAGAAGTCTACGCCCGAGAGCTGCTCGCGCACCACGGCCGAAGGCGAGCTGTAGCTCATCGCGCGACCGAGCGCCGCCGAATGACCGTTGTTGATAAAGCCCTGCTCAAGCCCAATGCGAATCTGTGTGAGCACGTCGCGCATGCGGTCGGCGTCGGCGTCTGCCAAAAGCGTGCTCGACCATACCTCGCGCGGCAGACTCGCCAGCGCATCGATCTTCTCGGACAGGGCGCCGGCGCTCACCAGCAGGTAGGGGCGCACGCCGTCCACTTCGGGCTGCGTCATGACCTCGGTCGTAAAGCTCAAAAAGCCCAGCTTGCCAGCGAGCAAGTTGTCGAGTTCCTCGGCCGAGTGCTCGCTCGTGGGCAGCTGTTTGAGAAGGCGGCAGAGCAGTGTCACATAGGGCAAGTCCTCAAACGCGACGCAGCTCAGGTCGAAATACTGCATGGCGTAGGCCAGACGGTTGGTGGGGATGCCGTGGCGCAGGCAGGGGATGGGCGCGGTCGTGTCCACGACCAGCGGCGGCTCGGGGCGCGCCTCGCCAATGTCGGACACGCGCAGGCGCGGCAGCGTGGCCTTGGCCTCGGGCGTGTCTTCCGCCTCCTGCGCGGCACGCAGCGCGGCCGTGCGCTCGACCACGTCGGCCAGCTCGGCATCGGTCATGGCATCGCGCTTGGCTGCCAGCTCGGCGGCCTCGGCACCCTCCGAACCCTCGGCGGCGTCCACCGGCACCAGCTCGACCAGTGCCATGTGATCGTTCTGCAGCACCAGCTCGCGCAGCAGGTCCTCAAAATAGCTGCCGTCCAGCTCGCCGCGCAGCTCCTCGTACACCGGACCGTACTTGAGCGCCAGCGTTGCAGCATCGTCATCGTAGAGCCAGGTGCTCAGCGCGTCGCACGCAATGGCCACGCCGTCGGCGATACCGTAGTCGCGCTGGCGCAGGTCGTATTCGTTGCTGCTGATGATGGCTTCCAGGCGCTCGCGCGGAACGCCGTGCTCGCACAGGTCGCGGCAGGCGTCCTGGAACACGCGGCGCAGCTCGCGCGCCACGCCGGGCTGCGCATTTTGCAGCATGATGAGCTCGTAGGGCTGCAGGCTTTCGGCCGCGGTGTAGCTCACCACGTTGCCGCCCAGGCCGGCGGCCAGAATGGCCTTCTTAACCGGCGCTTCGTTGGAGCCCAGCAGTGCCTCAAACAGGATATCCGCCGCGATCGTGCGTTTGCGGTCGAGCGCGCTGCCCAGCACCAGGCCCAGGCCCACCAGGGCGTTCTCGGGTGTAGTGGCCATCTCGACGCGCTTGTACTCGCAGGTCACGGGTGCCTGCACGCCCAGCGGATTGGGCGCCAGCGTGGACGGGTCCTCGCCGGCGGCGACGGCAGCGTCCATGCGGCGGCTCGCGGCACTCGGCTGCGACAGATAACGCTCGTCCAAAAAGGCCAGTGCGCGGTCCACATCTAGGTCGCCGTAGAGCGTTATATAAGAGTTGGAAGGATTGTAGTGGCGCGCGTGCGTGTCCAGGAACTGCTCGTAGGTGAGCGCAGGGATTGCGCGCGGGTCGCCGCCGCTCTCGTGCGCATAGGCGGTGTCGGGATAGAGCGCGGCGTTGACGGCGTCGTCCAGCACGCTCATGGGGTCGGACAGCGCGCCCTTCATCTCGTTGAACACCACGCCGTTATAGCGCAGCGTGCCCTCGCGCAGGCTGGCGGGGCTGCCGTCGCCCTCGCCCGCGGCGCCCTCCGGCAGGTCCAGCTCGTAGTGCCAGCCCTCCTGCTCAAAAATGGTGGGCTTGGTATAGATGGCCGGGTTGAACACCGCGTCCAGGTACACGTCCATCAGGTTGTACAGATCCTGCTCGTTGGTGGTGGCAACGGGGTAGATAGTCTTGTCGGGGTAGGTCATGGCGTTGAGGAACGTCTGCATGGAGCTCTTGATCAGGTCGACAAACGGCTCCTTGACGGGGAATTTGGCCGATCCGCACAGCACCGAGTGCTCAAGAATATGGAACACGCCGGTGGAATCGGCCGGCGGCGTCTTAAAGCCAATGGCAAAGGCCTTGTTTTCGTCGTCGCACGCCAGGTACAGCAGGCGAGCGCCCGAGGCGGTGTGGCGCAGCACGTAGGCGTCCGAGTCGAGCTCGGGCACGGTCTCGCAGCGCTCGACGGCAAAGCCGTGGCAGGTGGTGCCGGGCACCAGCAACGCGGCGGCAGCGGCGCGCGGGTCGGTTGAAGTGGTGGGCATATGCAGTCTCCTTTGACGCCCCAGCGGGGGCGAATCGAGTCGAATCCTCGAGAGTATACCCATATGGGGCCGCTGTTCTGCGGCGAACTGGAGACGATGTGGGTGGACTAGCCTAGCTAGGTTGATAACGAATGCCGCGGGTAGCCGCTGCATACCGCTAAAGTGAAATAACACCCCGTTACCGAATCATTTAGGAAATATATGGACTCCTAAAAAGTTCTAATACAATATAAGTCATATATCTATAAGCTGCTGATTCCTTGCAAAGGTATGGTTGATATGGTTGAAGCAAATAGCGTTATCCCCCTGTACAAACAGATTGTTCGTGCGCTTTCTGATTCGATCGCCAACGGCACGTACCGCCCGGGAGATAAGCTTCCGACCGAGGCGGAGCTCATCGAGCAATTTGGCGTGAGCCGAATAACGGTTCGCTCCGCAATTAAAGAAATGGAAGATGCTGGGCTTGTTGAGAGGGCCCGCGGCAAGGGCACGTTCGTTTCGTCGGACACACAGATGTATGCCGCGGACGACCGTGAGAGCTTTACCCATTCGTGCCAGCTTGCTGGAAAACAGGCGTCTACCAGGGTTCTCGCAATGGGCTGGGACTTCCCAAGCCTGCGAGACGCGAAGTTCCTAGGCGTAGACGATACCCAAAAGGTATTGCGTAGTCGTCGTCTGCGCCTTGTGGATGACAAGCCCACGATGCTGGAAACCAATAGCTATTCCGCTGCGCTTTCTTTTTTGGAGCATGAATCCCTCGAGGATTCGCTGATGGCGGTACTCGATCGCCAGGGGATCAAGATGGGTCCCAACACGCGTACGCTCGAGGTCTGCTATGCGAGCGAGCTCGAGGCGACATACCTTAACGTGGAGCTGGACTCTCCGCTGCTTCTGTTTGTCGATAGACGTTATGCTCCAAGCGGCGAGCCGCTTTTCATCTCCCGTCAGGTGTACTGCACCGAGCGACTGAAGTTCTATCTGTAAGCAAGGGCGGCCGTTCTGTAAAAGGAGCGGCCGTTTTACCGACCAATTGTTACCGTTCGCGGAATTAGAGAACTAACGCACCGCAAAAAAGGAAATTGCTTATATACTTTGTTATGACAATATAGTACGTCTTATTGATATTGGAGAACTATGAATAAGATATTGCTAGCGAGTCATGGTTATCTCGCCCAAGGTATGAAAAGCTCTCTGGAGATTCTGATGGGCGCCAACGACCGAATCGAGTGTCTGTGCGCCTATGTCGATGACGACACGAGGGATGTCGCAGCGCTTATCGATGCTTGGATGGAGTCGAAGGATCCGGCCGACACGTGGTTTGTCGTAACTGACATCTTTGGCGGTTCCGTAAACAACGAGTTCATTCAGAGGCAGGCCGCCGGATCGTTTACGTTGATCGCCGGAATGAACTTGCCGCTGCTGGTGGAAATGGTTACACAGCTGGACTTCCTAGATGCGGACAAGGCCAAAGCCGCGGTCGAGGGATCGCGTTCGTTTATCCAGCTTTGTGAGGCGGCGGATATGCTCGCCGATGTCGAAGAAGAAGAGTTCTAGCTCAAGCTTCAACGAATAATTCAACCCTGTCATTACCTTTATTACGCGCGGAGATGATTACGATGATTAAGCTTACGAGGGTCGATTACCGATTGATTCACGGCCAGGTCGCCATGTCCTGGACGCATGCGCTGGATGTCGATTGCATCCTGTGTGCCAGCGACGCCGTGGCAAAAGACGACATGAGAAAAGCCGCTTTGAGGCTAGCTCGTCCCAATGGCGTGAAGCTCGTCATAAAAGACGTGAACGCTGCTATCGAGGCGCTCAACAGCGGCGTCACCGACAAGTATTCGCTGTTTATCGTTGTCGAGACGATCGAGGATGCCTATCGCCTTGCTAAGGGTTGCAAAGACATCAAGGAGATCAATTTGGGCGGAACTCGAAAGTCTCCCGAGACCACGCTTCATCCGACCCCCGCGATCTTTGCGACCGAAACCGATGCCGAGCATATCCAAGAGCTTGTCAACGATGGCGTGGTTATCGAAATCCGTCAGGTTCCCAATGACTCAAAGGTACTTGCCAAGGACGTTTTCTAGCTGGAAACATGCCATTGTCTAGCATTTATTAACTAGGTCCTCCTTTCTTTAGCCCGCCGATCATTTGATCGGCGGGCTTTTTATTAAAGAAAAATCAAAAAAATCTGAAATAGTTCTTGCATAGTTAGTTATATAAAGTATTATAACGTCATGGGATGAATGAAGGGTTCATCCAAGTGAGTTAGGAGTAAGGGATGTTCAATTTCGATGAGCCTCGTTACGAGAAGGTTGTGAGCGATGCCCTCGCTCTCCGTCCTCAGATTGAGGCTGCCGTGGACAAGGTCTGCGAGCAGGGTTATTCCAACATCTTCTTCATCGGCTGCGGCGGCACCTGGGCCCACACGCTCCCGATGAAGTATTGGGTCGAGACCACCACGGCCGACGTCGACGTCCACTGCGAGATTGCCGCTGAGTTCCTCGCATGCCCGCCCAAGACCTTCAACAAGGACTCGGTCTGCGTCTTCTCCACCCGTACCGGCACCACCCCCGAGATCATCGAGGCCGCCAAGTTCTGCCAGGAGCAGGGTGCCCGCACGCTGATGTATGTCTCCAACGACAACACCCCGGCCACTGAGTACGCCGATTACAAGTTCTTCAGCTTCGCCGAGGACGACGTTCTGTGCGAGGCCATCTACACCTACCAGATCACGCTGGTCGCCCGCTTCCTCAAGAACGCCGGCGCCTTCCCCAAGTACGACACCTTCATGGAGGAGTTCGGCAACATCGCTCCGTACCTCATCAAGGCCAAGGACGCTCAGGACGAGCGCTGCGCCGCCATGGCCGAGGACTTCAAGGACACCGATTACCACATGGTGATTGGCTCCGGCATGCTCTGGGGTGAGGCCTACGACTACGCTATGTGCATTCTCGAGGAGATGCAGTGGATCAAGACCAAGTCTATCCACGCCGCCGAGTTCTTCCACGGCACCATCGAACTCTGCGAGGAGGGCACGAGCCTCATCATGCTCTACGGCGAGGACGACACCCGTAAGCTCATGGACCGCGTGGACAACTTCACTCACATGCTCGCCGACGAGAAGGGCGTCCATGTCCGCGTGAACAAGTTCGACACCGCCGAGGTCGAGCTGCCGTTCAGCGACCCCGAGTTCCGCAAGATCGTCTCCCCGATGGTCACCTACACCATCACCGAGCGTCTGAGCTGCCATCTCGAGCACGTCCGTAACCACCCGCTCACCACGCGTCGTTACTATCACCAGATGAACTACTAATCCTCTCAAATTGCTGCGGTTGTCTGCAGGCGAGCTGCGCAGAACGCCTCGCCTGCAGACCTGTTTCTGGGGTTGATCGAAATGGTTATCCAGTATCTTCTAGTTGCACTGGTCGCATTTATTGCGTCCATGGACGAGCAATTATTTGGCATTACGATGCTTGGTCGTCCGCTGTTTACGAGCCTGTTTGTCGGCTTGATCCTTGGCGATGTCCAGCAGGGCGTTATCGTCGGCGCTGCTTTGGAGTCCATGTTCATGGGCGCCATCATGGTCGGCGCGGCGGTTCCTCCCGAGGTCTATGCCTCCGGCGTGCTTGGCTGCGCGTTTGCCGTCATTACGGGTACGGGCACGGCAACTGCCGTCGCGCTCGCCCTTCCCGTCTCCGTCTTCCTTCAGGTGTGGCGCAACTTCTGCTACGCCGTTCCGGGTGCCTTTGCCTGCAAGAAGATTGAGACCGCTCTGGCAAATCGCGATCTTGCAAAGGCGAACCTGTACCATCTGACCGTCGTGCCGCTGTCGATTGGCATTCCGTCTGCACTGCTGGTGTTTTGCTCGCTGTTCTTTGGTGCCGACCTCATCAACAATGCGCTCAACGCGATTCCGCAGTTTGTGATGGACGGCCTCAACGTTGCATCCGGCGTCATGGTCTGCATCGGCTTCGCACTTCTTATTAGGACCATGGGCGATAACAAGCTGCTTCCTTGGCTGTTCTTGGGATTCATTATGGTCATCTACCTCAAGATGGACGTTATCGGCGTCGCCGCAGCTGCCATTTGCGTCGCACTGCTCCTGGCCTTCCGCGAGGGCTCGTCCGGTCCGCAGACGGTTGCTGCAGATGAAGAGGAGGACTTCTAATGGCTACCCAGAACACCGACCTCAAAGAGGCCAAGAAGGACGCGATTATGAGCCCCGATATGTATCGGAGCATGTTCCTTCGCCAGTTTACGAGCCAGTGCTCGCAGTCGTACGACAAGATGATGGCAATGGGCTTCATGTACACCATTCAGAAGCCCCTGCGAAAGATCTATCCCAACGACGACGATTACTATGCGGCGCTCGATCGCCATACCGAGTTCTTTAACATCACGCCTCATGTGCTTCCGTTTGTAGCCGGCCTAACGGTTTCGATGGAAGAGCAGGCGGCTGCCGATAAGAACTTCGACACGTCCTCGATTAACGCCATGAAGGTCGGCCTCATGGGACCGCTTTCCGGCATTGGCGATTCGTTCTACTGGGGTACGTTCCGCGTGGTCGCCGCCGGCATTGGTATTGGCATCGCTTCGACGGGCAACCCGCTCGGCCCCATCGTGTACGCGCTCATCTACTCCGTGATTAACTTTGCAACGCGTATCGTCGCAGCCCATCTGGGTTACGACCTGGGTACCAAGTTCCTGCAGCAGTCCGAAGAGAACAACCTTATGTCTCGCATGACGCATGCTGCCGGTGTCCTCGGAATGACCGTTATCGGCGCCATGATTGCGGCACAGGTCTCCCTGTCCACTGCTTTGACCTTTGACGTGGGTGGTTCGGAGATTGTCCTGCAGGATCTGTTCGATTCGATCTTCCCCGGCCTGCTGCCCTTGCTGGCAACCTTTGCCTGCGTCGCCCTGTACAAAAAGGGCGTCAAGACCATTTGGATCATCTTGGGCATCTTTGCAATCTGCATCATCGGAACGGGCTTGGGAGTGTTCGCGGCGGCGTAATGTTGACTGCTATGCTCGCGCGTTGGATAACTAACTGACCGTTTGAAAACGGGGCTCGGCGTAAGGCCGGCCCCGTTTTTTTGTTTGAGGGATTTTCCGACCGTCCAAAAATCCACGCTCGTCCATCACTCACGTATCTCTCGTCTCTCATTCGTCACTAATACGAGAGATAACTGAAAGACGAGAGATAAATACGAGAGATAACTGAGCAGCAAAGAGACAGGCAATCATGGTATTGTCTCAATACCAATTGTTCTACCAGCAATAATATGTATAAATGAAGCAAATGGTAGACATTCCATCTCTATCTATCTCTTATCGCTAAGCCGAGAGATAGAGAGATAGAGAAATAGATGAGAGATAATTTTGAGAGATAACTGAGAGACGAGGGAAATCTATCCGCGGATTTCCTTGATTCCCAGGGCAATGTCACCAAGGCTGGACTCCAAGTTGCGGGCACCTGCCCTCAGCAGTTTTATCCCAAGCTCTTTATCGACATGGTTGTCTATGCGGGGACCCGGAAAGGCACGGCGGAGTCGCTGAGGTTCATGGACCGCACAATCTGTGAGGGATAGTTGGACGAGATGATTTCGGATACTGTCGCGGCTGTCGCCAAAAACCTGCGCCGTACCTCGACCGTCCAAGGCATCTTGCGTTAGTGGACAAGGCGACCCAATAATCGACCCTCAATTGGCGCCCACTAAGGTAAAGCGGTTGTTGCTCAGTCGACGGTGATGCTGAAGACTCGGCTTACGCCGGCATGGCCCCGAACCCGTCCATCAAGAACAGCCTAAGAACCAGTTTGATGACATTTCCCGGTTTGACTTCAGCCGCGCCAAAGACGCTGCGCTCGGCGAGCTCGCTGCAGTATGCATAGATATCGCGGATAAGGTCCGCGCCCGAGAGCGTAAACATGTAGCCTGCGTCCGAAAGCGCATTGGGTGCGGCGGGCAACTTGGCCATACGACAAAAGGTCAACAGGCCGGGCGCCATAACATTCTGGTAGTCGAGGTGGCCGCTGGTATCCTGTGCGGCAAGCTCCAATTGGCGCACAAAATCCAGCGCCGCCGCTAACACAAAGCTCGGCGTAGGCGCATTGACGTCCTGAGTGGTCGCCACAAGCCTGCCCGCCGCCTGCGTGACAAGCCAAGCGACCTCGCGCTGGCAACGCACGGCCTTGCGCGTAACCGGCTTGATGGACGAAGAAGAAACGCTTCCCTTAGGCGGATTCGAAACAGCCACAAGAACCTCCCATGAACGACCCGGTCCAACAAACCCGGATGAAACACGTGCTACATCAGTATACAGGGAAGTGGGGTAGCGGGGTACAAGCGCGCCAGCGGCAAACCGAGAGCATCAACGATGTGCCGATCGCGGAATGAGATCTCGCAATAATTGACTCTCGGCCATATTATTGAGGGGCATGACTCGCGTTCGTATGGTTGTAGGTGCTGGCGATGAACGACATTGACCTTACTGTTCCGTTGATGGATGGACCAAGCTATGACCACGCCTGCAGTCTCGTGCCTTCCGAATACGTTGAGGCATGGGAGTGGTTTCTGGGTGAGGAACAGCGCGGCGGCGTTTGGACCAGTCTTCCGCACCACACCAAGGAAGATAGCCCTCAGTATCAGTATCGTTTGAGAATTGGCTCGGACTTCTTTCCCGTAACGCGGGATTCAGGGATCTTCTGGCCGGGCCAGGATCGGGTGAAGCAAGATCCCAATAAGATCTTTGCGCTTTCGGTCCATAACTCTAAAAAGAGCTTCTACACCGATGTGCCTCCGCTCTATTTGGACGATGGCACGTGGGTCATTAAGTATTCGGTTCAAGCGCCAGGCGCCGTTGGTTCTCGAGACCAGAATTACAACCGTAAAATGCTCAACTGCATGGAATGTGGCGTTCCAGTCGGAGTCATATTTGCAACCGAGGTGGGCTATAAGGTGCTCGGCCTTGCGTTTGTTGAGCGGTTCGAGCCCGAAAACGGATGGTTTGTTCTGCACGGTCCTGTTCATAAAGGCGGACCGGACCCTCGTTTTGCGCCCGACATGAGTTATCTGAAGCACATACCCGTCGATATTGAGTTTGCCGGACAGGGTGTGACCGACGACGAAAAGGTCCGCTATGCGTTAAGGCGCGAGCGATTGGGGCAGCAATGGTTCCGCAAGCAGCTCGTTGCCGCCTATGATGGCCGTTGCGCGGTGTCGGACTGCGGCGTCAGCGAGGCTCTGGAGGCTGCACATATCGAGAATTACTCGGGACCCAAATCGCAGGTTGCCAGCAACGGTATTCTGCTTCGGCGCGATCTTCATTCCCTATTTGATGCTCACCTGATTTCGTTTGAGCCTGTTTGCGGCGAATATCGGCTGTGCGGATCGTACCTGCTGGATAAGACCGACTACGCTTCCTTTGCGGGTGCGACGCTAAGGCAGCCGAATGAGCGTCAGTGGCGACCCGATACGGTGTTTCTTGAGGCCCATCGCATTGAGTTCGATCGCTCGGAAAAGAAGCGTGAAAAGGCGGGGCTTCTGCCGTATTAGCGTATTTGGCTTTGGCATTCTTTGACGATCGTATTGTTTGATCGGATCGCGTGGCGATGCAATCTCGCGCACGCCCGCCGGTGCATGCTCTTCCTGATTTGTATAGCGAGAGGGGAGCGTGTATGAGCTGGCGAGGCGATATTGCGATGGGGAAGTACGGAAAACTGCCGTGTGCCCTTATCGACAACAATATGTTTCCGGGCGTAGAAGTTGATTGCGGGTCGTTTGTCGTCGCCTGCCCTTGCTGCGGCTCGCAAATACCGTGTCTCGACATTCGGTTCATCGATGCACGTGACAGGTTCAGCGACGAAGTGAGGAAACGTACGGGCGTTCATATGCCGGTGTATCCGGAGAAATGCCCTGTTTGTGGCCTCGATATCGTGTACGACGCCGGCGACGAGGGATAGGTGATGCGGAGGAGTTGGCTGTGAGTGTCTTTTGCCTCTACAAATAAATCCCCTCACCGAGTTGCTTGTGGAACTCGGCGTGATGGTCGCGTGCCCAGGTAAAGAGCGCCTGGTCAAAGTCGGTACGCGTGGCCGGGACGCCAAAGACGCCGGCAACTTCGACGCGTATAAACTCCAGTGCCGGCAGCTTGTTGATGGCAGTGAGGGCAAACGGGGACGAGGGCTCCTCGAACAGATAGCGGCTGCCTTGCAGCGCGTCGCAACTGGTGCACGTGTTGCCGAGCGACGGGGCTTTGGAGGCTCGCGCGCCTACGGGCTTGTAGCCGCAGCGCTTATGAAGGTAGTCGCGGATCTCGCCCGGTACGCAGCCAAGAGCGGGCACGATGGCGAGTGCGTTGGCGTTGGCCGTGTCGATGGCAATGTACCCGGCTTCGTTGGGCGCGTGCGCGATGGCGATGCTCTCGTCGTTATCGGTTCGATAGGGAATGCCGAAGGCCGCGACCGAGGTCTCTTTGTGACACTTCCAGCACTCGCGCTTGCCCAGTACTAGATATATATACGGCGCTGAGGGGTCGGATCGGTCAACACCGGGCAGCCACTCGGCAAAGGGCTCGGGGTTGACGCCGCTGGGTACATACCAGATCTTCTTGGTCCGGTCCCATTTGGCGCCCAGCGCCTTGGCTTCTTCTTTGTGCGAAAAGGGGACATCGAGCTCGGTGCGCATGGTGGCTCCTTGGTGCTGCAGGTGTAAGTGGCTCAAGGATACCGCAGGGCGCAGACATCGCGGCGTTTTGCTGAGGAGTTGCGGTGCGGACTGATTGGTTATGCCGATGGATAGATCGGCAAGTAGATGGTCGGCTTTTGGCCAGTTGGGCGGTTGGAGCAGCTTGCGGCGCAGTTTTGTGCCTGGCTATTGTTGATGTTGGGGCATTGAATTTGTTTGGCGGCTATTTGTCAGGTGAATTGATGTTACGTTGCGATGACGGTTGGAGCTGCCAGTGGATTTGGCGACATAAAACAAAACAGCTCAGAGGCGAAGCCTCTGAGCTGCGAACATTTGGTGGGCGTTAGAAGATTTGAACTTCTGACCTCTTCCGTGTCAGGGAAGCGCTCTCCCCCTGAGCTAAACGCCCGATCAAGGGTGCGCAAGTGCGCAAGGGATAATATAACGGAGCCTGAACTCGGTGGCAAGAACATTTTAAAAAATCGCTTACATTGTGGAATTCGGGGGCTTTGTCGTATCCATTTCAAAAGAGTCTGCTGCCGCGATTTGGCTGTCGACTAATACAGGGCCATTGCGGTATCGAGCTATGGAAAGACGCCTGCGGAATTGTCCTACCGATAAGCGGACAAGCCTCCGGCTGGTGCCTTCGCCGTGGTAAGGTAAGCCGAATTGTTTCCAGGCTGTTTCGGGGGAGTGGAATGAGCAAAGAGTGTGTCGAGCAGGTCGAAGGCACAGGGGCTTCGGTGCCGATGACCGATATATCGAACATTGATGTGCCCGAGGGCACCGACGAGCTCAGCCGCAGCACCCGTCGCGCCTGGCGCGACCGTCTCAACGACGCCCAGACGCGCAAGATGATCACGGGTGTTTTAGCCACGCTGGTGGGCGGTTCGTTTTGGGGTTTCTCGGGTACCAGCGCGAGTTTTTTGTTCGATACCTACCATGTCGATACGCTGTGGCTTATGAGCATACGGCAGATTCTCGCCGGCCTGCTCTTTATGACTGTGGTTGTCACGCGCGACCGCGCACGCCTGGTCAAGCTTTGGACGACGCCCGCCGATCGCAAACAGCTGCTGTTCTTTACCGCCTTTGGCCTGCTCTTTAACCAGTTTTGTTATCTTTCGGCCGTGCGCCTGACCAATGCCGGAACTGCGACGGTGCTCCAGTGCCTGCAACTGGTCATCATTATGGGCTACACCTGCGTGGTCGACCATCGCATGCCTCGCGTGCGTGAGGCCGTTGGCATTGGGTTGGCCCTGGGCGGCACCTTTTTAATCGCTACCGGCGGCGACCCGACCAGTCTGAGCATATCGCCGCTTGGCCTGGTTGCAGGCCTTATGTGTGCGGTCAGCGCCACCTGCATGGCGGTGATTCCCGCCAAGATTCTGCCCGAATACGGCAGCCCTATTGTTACGGGCTCGGCTATGCTCACGGCGGGTGTCGTTTCGAGTGTCTTTGTGCAGCCGTGGGCTCATATGCCGGCCCTCGATGCTGCCGGCGTCGAAGCGCTTGCGGTGTTTGTGATTGTGGGCTCTTTCCTGGCGTATATGCTCTATATGCAGGGCGTCAAGGATATTGGCTCCGTACGCGCGAGCCTCATCGGAACTGTGGAGCCGGTCTCGGCAACCATTACCAGCGCCGTTATGCTGGGCACGGTGTTTTTGCCGACCGACCTTATCGGCTTTGTCATGATCATCGTGATGATGTTCCTCACGGTGTAGCTAGCGCCGCTGCCAAGACGGAAAAGGTGTTGTGCCGCATTTTCGCCAATTGATGTCCGTGTCTGGAGTTTAGCTGTCGATGCTCAAAATGCCATAAACTAGTAACGTTATGGACTTTTTCATTGCGACTCAATTGCGAGGATTTCTTTATGGCTGGTAATCACTTTAAGGGCAGCGATAGCGGCCGCCCTGCAGTTCCGCCGCGTCCGAACGGGGCTGGTAAGGCCGGCACGCCGGGCGGCGCTGGACAGGGCGGTTCCGGTAAGCGCGTGTCCCCGGGCGAGACGGCGATGTTTACCGCTCTGTACGAGCAGTCTCAAAAGGCAAAAAAGACCGGCCGTGCAAGAGGAAATGTCTTTGCGGGCGGTGCAACCTCTGCGTCGCAGCCGAGCGGGGCTCCTTCGGTACCTGCGAACAACGCAGGTGCTGCCAACGCCGCGAATGGCGCCGGCAACGTTAATGCCGGCAAGGCCGACAACAATACTCCCTCTGCCGGTGGCGCGGGGCTTACGGGTAACCTCGGCACGATTTACACCGGCGCCTCCGAGACAGGCACGTTCGCCCGCCTGGATGATAGCGGTGCCGAGTTTGCGGGCTCGGGTTCCAAGGAAGATTATTACGATTTTGGCTTGAACTACGGTAGCGATGCTTCGTCGAGTTCGACCTCTGACGGTCTGGTCCGTCATCGCCATCGCAAGGGCGAGCGCAAAAAGCGTCACACCGGCGCCATTATTGCCGCTGTAGTCGCGGTGCTTCTCGTTGCGCTTGGCGCAAGCGGCTTTATGCTGCTTAACTCGGCAAAGACCGTAAAGAGCGAAGCGAAGGAGGCTGTCGAGATCGTCGGTGGCCTTAAGGACAAGGTCACGTCGGGCGATTTTTCGACGCTGCCTGACGACGCGAAGAAGATCGATGAGCTCTGTAACAGCATGAAGGCGGAGACCTCGAGCCCGCTGTGGACGGCGGCTTCGTTTATCCCGGTGTATGGCAGCGATATCAATGCGGCCCGCACCATGATTGACGCCCTGTCCGATGTCTCGAGCAATGCGCTGGTTCCCATGGCCGATAACCTTTCGCAGGCTACGCCCGGCAAGCTGTTCCAGGACGGCATGATTAACGTGTCCGCGCTGCAGGCGGTCGCCGATTCGCTTTCCAGCAGCTCGAAGGTGTTCAAGAGCGCCAACGAGAAGGTCCAGGGCATTGGCGATACTCATATTTCCCAGGTGACCGAGCTGGTCGATAAGGCCAAGGACGGCTTTGCCACCCTCAACGGCGCGGTTGACGCGGCGGAGAAGGTCGCCCCCGTCCTTCCCCAGATGCTCGGCGCCAACGGCCAGACGCGCAACTACCTTATGTACGCCATGAACAACGTCGAGATTCGTGCCTGCGGCGGCTTTGGCGGTTCGCAGGGCCTGATTTCGGTCACCGACGGTCAGATGTCGATTGGCGAGTTTGTTCCCCGCATTGGACTCAGCGAGGATGAGGCGGTCGAGAGCGTCGACGAAGAGGATGAGGCGCTGTTCGGCAACCACAGCAACCTGTACAACTCGGGCAATACCTATTCGCCTGATTGGCCCCGCAACTCGCAGCGTGTCGCCGCGCTGTGGAAGTCCCAGTATGGACAGGACGTTGATGGCGTCATCGGTATCGACCCGGTGTTCCTGCAGTATCTGCTGGGCCTGGTCGGTAACGTGTCACTGCCCGACGGAACGGTTGTCGACGGCACCAACGCCGCAAAGGTCCTCATGCACGATGTGTACTGGAACTATCCGGTCGAGGAGTCGGACGGCATCTTTGCATCCGTCGCCAGCGCTGCCTTCGACAAGGTCCTTGGCGGTATCGGCGATGTCGATGTTACGAAGCTTGTCAGCGCCGTTGAGCGCGGTGCCGAAGAGGGCCGCCTGATCGCGTGGATGAGAAACGATGATGAGCAGAATGCCATCAAAGAGACGGGCATTGACGCTTCGCTGCCCGATCCGGATGATCCGAGTGCCGATCCCGTTGCCGGCGTTTACTTTAACAACCTGAGCTTCTCCAAGCTCGACTGGTATCTGAACGCCGACACTCAGATTGGTCAGGGCGTGAAGAACGGCGACGGCACGTGCTCCTATCGCATCACCGTTACCCTGACGAACATCATGACGCAGGAGGAGGCTGGCAAGCTGCCCGACTACGTTGCGGCGAGCGCGCCCGATGCCGCGCGTGACGACGAGCGTCTGAATGTCTCGTTGTTTGCCCCGACGGGTGGCAACATCAGTGACCTTACGGTTGAGGGTACCCAGTTTGGTCTTGGTGCCGCTACGTGGCATGGAATCCCCTTCTATTCGGGCACCGTTGACCTGCATGCTGGCGAGACGACGACGATCACGTATACGCTGACCACGTCGGCCGAGGCGGGGGACAAGCCTCTTACGCTGCGTCAGACCCCTACATGCCAGGCGGCTCGCGACAGCGCGTCGGCGTAGGGTTTTTCTGGTAGCGCAGATAATCGAGTACCATTTTGGGGCGGACAGGCAATCTGTCCGCCCCTATTTTGTAAGGAGAGCGCATGAAGTACTTTGGCACCGACGGCTTTCGCGGTGAGGCCAACGTTGGGCTGACGGTAGAGCACGCTTATAAGATTGGCCGTTTTGTGGGCTGGTATTACGGCGCCAACCGCGAGCGCAAGGCACGCGTCATCGTGGGCAAGGACACGCGTCGCTCGAGTTATATGTTCGAGGCGGCGCTGGTGAGCGGTCTGGTCGCGAGCGGTGCGGACGCCTATATGCTGCACGTGATCCCCACGCCGGGCGTGGCGCATCAGACCGTGGAGGGCTGCTTCGATTGCGGCATCATGATCAGCGCGAGCCACAACCCGTTTTGCGATAACGGCATTAAGCTCGTCAACAGCGACGGCTTTAAGATGGACGAGGACGTACTGGAGCTCATCGAGGACTACATCGATGGCAAGAGCGAGGTGCCGCTGGCCACGGGCAACCACATCGGCGCCACGGTGGACTACATGCAGGGCCGCAACCGCTACATTGCTTCGCTCATCGCCAGCGCGAACTTTTCGCTGCAGGGCGTCAAGATCGGTATCGACTGCGCCAACGGCTCGGCTTCCTCGGTGGCCAAGCCGGTGTTCGACGCGCTGGGCGCTGACGTGCGCGTGATCAACGCCGCGCCCGATGGTTTTAACATCAACGTCGACTGCGGCTCCACGCATATGGAGCGTCTGCAGCGCCATGTGGTGGAGCAGGGCCTGGACGTGGGTTTTGCCTACGACGGCGATGCCGACCGCTGCCTGGCCGTGGATGAGCGCGGTCGCGTGGTAGACGGCGACCAGATCCTGTACGTGTGCGGCGTGTATCTGAACAAGCACGGGCGACTCTCGGGCGGTACCGTGGTGCCGACGATTGCCAGCAACTTTGGCCTGGTCAAGTCGCTGGAGCTTGCCGGTCTGAGCGCCGTGACCAGCGGCGTGGGCGACCGTCACGTGTATGCCAAGATGCGCGAGGGCGGCTACAGCCTGGGCGGCGAGCAGACGGGCCATACGATCTTTGGCGATATCGAGCGCACGGGCGACGGCATTATGACCTCGCTGCGCGTGATGGAAGTGATTCGTGCCGAGCGCGAGACGCTCTCGCAGCTCACGGCTCCGTGCAAGCTGCTGCCGCAGGCGCAGGTGGCCGTGCGCGTGGCGGACAAGGACGCCGCGCTCGAGAACATGGGCGTGCAGAACGCCATCGCCGAGGCCGAGATTGCGCTGGCAGGCGAGGGCCGCGTGCTCGTGCGCAAGAGCGGAACCGAGTCGGTTATCCGCGTGCTGGCCGAGGCGCCCGACCAAGCATCTGCCGATGCCGCCATGAAGCGCATCGCAAGTGCTCTGGAGGCTTTTTAGTTACGCGGTTTTACCAAACCGCGTAACTGCTCGACGCTGTAGTCATTGGGGACGTTCTTAAACGACTAGGTGAAAAAAGGGGGCGCTGCGGATTGGTTCCGCGGCGCCCCCTTTGCGTTGGCGTGTCGGTTATGCCTTACAGCTGGTACAGCGTGGTGAACTTGTCCTGCAGGTAGCTGCAGTAGTAGCGGGCGTCAAAGTCCATGCCGCAGGCGCCCTTGATGAGCTCCGGCGCGTCCTTGGCGCGGCCCCACTGCCAAATGTGCTCGCCCAGCCAGGCACGGACGGGCGCCAGGTCGCCGCTCGCACAGGCGCCGTTAAGGTCGACACCGTCGCGGCACATGGCCGGCACAAACATGGCATCGTAGGCACTGCCCAGCGCATACGTGGGGAAGTAGCCAAACGAGCCGCCGCTCCAGTGCGTATCCTGTAGGCAGCCGTGCGTGTCGTCGGGAACGGGAATGCCCAGGTACTCATCCATGAAGCGGTTCCAAAGCGCGGGGATGTCCTTGGCCGTGGCCTCGCCGGCAAACAGCATGCGCTCGATCTGGTAGCGCACCATAACGTGCAGCGGGTAGGTGAGCTCGTCGGCCTCGGTACGGATCAGCGACGGCTGGGCGATGTTCACGGCGTGGTAGAGCGCATCTTCGTCCACGTTGCCGTAGACCTCGGGCGCGTGACGGCGCAACACCTCGAGCAGCGGCCCCATAAAGGCGCGGCTGCGGCCAACGGTGTTCTCAAAGAAGCGGCTCTGGCTCTCGTGGATGCCCATGGAGGTGCCGCCCTCCAGGCACGTGCGCGCGTAGGCGGGGTTCACGCCCAGCTCGTACATGGTGTGACCGGCCTCGTGGATGATGCTGTAGACGTTGGAGATGCAGTCGTCCTCGTAGATGTGCGTGGCGATGCGCGCGTCACCCACGGCAAAGCCCTCGCTAAACGGATGCTCGGTAAAGGCGAGCGTGGTGTCGTCCAGGTTAAGGCCGACGAGCTTCATCAGGTCGAAGCTCATGGCACGCTGGGCGGCTTCGGGCACGCGGGCATGCAAAAAGTCGGCAGCGGGCTGCTGACCGCGCTCGCCGATGGCGTGAACGAGCGGCACGACCATGGCCTTAACCTCCTCGCAAAATGCGTCGAAGCTCTCGGTGGAAAGGCCGCGCTCGTACTGGTCGAGCCACACGTCGTATGGGTCGCGCTTGGGGTCCATGAGCTCGGCCTGATGCTTGAGCTGGCTGACGATCTTGTCCACATAGGGCTCAAAGCTCGCCCAGTCATTGGCCGTTTTGGCCTTGTGCCACACGGCGTCGGCCTCGCAGGTGAGCCTGGTCCAGGCCTCGGCTTCTTCGGTGGGAATGGCGCTTGCCTCGCGCTGGTCGCGGCCGAGCACGCGAATCTCGTCGAGCAGCTGCGGGTCGTCGATCTTGCCGCCTGCAACCGTCTCACGCGCGAGAGAGCGCACGAGCTCAACGGACTTTTTGCTGGTCAGGAGCTTGTGATGTTCGCCGGCAAGGGTGCCCATAGCATCGGCGCGGGCCGCGGCGCCGTTGGCGGGGGCAATCGTCGCGCCATCGAACTCGGCAATCTTGAGCAGGTACTCGCGGGTCCACAGTTTGCCTTCGAGCTTGCGGAGCTTCTTGATGCCCTTGCCCGCCTTGGCGCTCTTAGAGGCCTTGGCCACGGCGGCCTTGGCCTTCTTATCGAGTTTCTTTCCCATACCTATATCCTTGATCTCGCAGACCGGACGCCACGGGTAGGCGTGCGGCCAGTTTGCACAGCTACCCGTCTTGTACCCAGTGCGAACAAAACGGAACGCGGCGATATGCTCGCAGAATGTGTTATCCTATAGCCCAATGCGTTGACGGAGAGGGTTTGCCCGCCGCGTCGCCGGCAAGAGAGGGAAGGTCATGGGCTGCAAGCCTTCCTGCGGTGGCAAGGGCCAAGCGTTCACTCCCGAGCAGCGACCTCAACGGGCGCGCGGCCAGCGGCGGCGAAGCCCCAGTAGGGAAGCCGTGAGCCTCGCGACAAGGGGCGCAGAGTGGGCGCGGCGGGCCAGACATCCGCCGGGTCAAACAAGGTGGTACCGCGGAATTCAACCGTCCTTGGGCAATGCACATGCCCGAGGGCGGTTTTTTGTTACCGAACCGGGCCGCGTTTTCGCAGCGCCAAGCGGCATCGGTCGTCCCGGCAGGCGAATGCGCGAGAGACGAAAGGGAAGACATGAGTCTGATTGATGATCTGGTCAAACTCGAGGAAGAGGCCAAGGAGCTCGTCGCAGGCGCCGACGACGCCGCCAAGCTCGAGGCTGCGCGCGTTGAGCTGCTCGGCCGCAAGGGTCGTATTACCGGCCTGATGCGTATGATGGGCAAGCTCGCCCCCGAGGATCGTCCCGTGATGGGCAAGCGCGCCAACGAGATGCGCCAGCTGATCGAGGGCATGCTCGACGAGCGCACCACCGAGATGAAGGCCGCCGCCCTCAAGCACGCACTTGAGCACGAGGCCGTCGACATCACGCTGCCGGGCATCCGTCCGCAGATCGGTCACCAGCACCTGATCAAGCAGATCATCGAGGAGGCCGAGGACATCTTCTGCGGCATCGGCTACACCGTCGAGTCCGGCCCCATGGTCGACACCTCCTATTACAACTTCACTGCGCTCAATGCTCCCATGGATCACCCGAGCCGCTCGGCCCGCGATACCTTCTACGTGGTCGACAACAACCCCGGCAGCGTCGCGCACCCTGAGGCTCACGCCCACGGCGAGTCCGATGTGCTGCTGCGCACCCAGACCTCGGGCGTGCAGATCCACACCATGGAGTCGCAGAAGCCGCCCATCTACATGATCTGCCCGGGCACCGTCTACCGTCCCGACACGGCCGATGCCTGCCACCTGCCTCAGTTCAACCAGATCGAGGGCCTGGTCGTCGACGAAGGTATCACCTTTGGCGACCTTAAGGGTACGCTCGACTACTTTGTTAAATGCATGTTTGGCGAGGACCGCAAGACGCGTTACCGCCCGCATTTCTTCCCCTTCACCGAGCCTAGCTGCGAGGTGGACGTGAGCTGCCACGTGTGCGGCGGCAAGGGCTGCAACTTCTGCAAGCACAGCGGCTGGATCGAGATCCTGGGCTGCGGCATGGTCGACCCCAACGTCCTGATCAACTGCGGCATCGATCCCGAGAAGTACACCGGCTTCGCCTTTGGTATTGGCGCCGAGCGCGTCGCGGCCCTGCGCTACGACCTGCCCGACCTCAGAACTCTCATGACGGGCGATATGCGCTTCTTGAATCAGTTCTAGGCTGCGGCTTGCCCAAGCACGGCACCTCGGCGCTCATTCGTCGCTTGCGTACCAAAGTACGCGGCGCTCCTCTTTCGGGCCGATCTGCCGCACTTGGACAACCCTCGCTTTGTAAGGAATGTTCACAAAGTTGAAGTTTCCACCTGCATTTCTTCGCAGGCTTTCAGTATGAAAGGAGAGCTAGATGCGTGTTTCTTACGACTGGCTCAAGACCATGATCGATATTCCGGAGGATCCCAAGACTCTTTCGGACGAATATATCCGTACCGGCACCGAGGTCGAGGCGATCGACACCGTGGGCGAGTCCTTCGACCACGTGGTGACCGCCAAGGTGCTCACCAAGACCCTGCACCCCGATAGTGACCACATGTATGTGTGCTCGGTCGATGTGGGCGACAAGAATCTCGACGCCGACGGCAACCCCGCTCCGCTGCAGATCGTCTGCGGCGCGCAGAACTTCGAGGCCGGCGACCACATCGTCACGGCCATGATCGGCGCAGTTCTGCCCGGCGACGTCAAGATCAAGAAGAGCAAGCTTCGCGGTGTCGTGTCCATGGGCATGAACTGCTCCGCGCGCGAGCTCGGTCTGGGCGGCGACCACTCCGGCATTATGATCCTGCCCGAGGATACGCCCTGCGGCATGCCGTTTGCCGAGTATGTGGGCTCGAGCGACACCGTGCTCGACTGCGAGATCACGCCCAACCGCCCCGACTGCCTGTCCATGATCGGCATGGCCCGCGAGACCGGTGCCATCTTCGATCGCGATTTCCACGTTGAGCTGCCCGCCATCAAGGCCGAGACCGGCCGCGCGACTGACGACGAGCTTTCCGTCGAGATTGCCGACGAGGGCCTGTGCGACCGCTACGTTGCCCGCATCGTGCGCAACGTCAAGGTCGGCCCGTCGCCCGACTGGATGGTCAAGCGCCTTAACGCCTTGGGCGTGCGCCCGCACAACAACATTGTTGACATCACCAACTATGTGATGATGCTCACCGGTCAGCCGCTGCACGCCTTTGACCTCGACACCTTTGCCGAGCGCGATGGCCATCGCCGCGTGGTGGTTCGCGCCTCCCAACAGGACGAGAAGTTTACGACCCTCGACGGCGAGGAGCGCGTGCTCGACGCCGGCATGGGCCTCATCACCGACGGCGAGCGTCCCGTGGCGCTGGCCGGCGTTATGGGCGGCATGGATTCCGAGATCGAGGACGATACCGTTGACGTGATGGTCGAGAGCGCCTGCTTCAACGCCGGCCGCACCTCGCACACCAGCCGCGACCTGTCGCTGATCTCTGACGCCTCCATTCGCTTTGAGCGCCAGGTCGACGAGACCGGCTGCGTGGATGTCGCCAACGTCACGTGCGCGCTCATCGAGGAGATCGCCGGCGGCGAGGTTGCTCCCGGCTATGTCGACGTTTTCCCCGCGCCCAAGACCATCGACAGCATTAAGCTGCGCCTGGCCCGCGTGCACGCCATCTGCGGTGCCAACATCGAGCCCGACTTTATCGAGCGCTCGCTCACCCGCCTGGGCTGCACCGTCGAGCGCGACGGCGAGGACTTTATGGTCACGCCGCCGAGCTTCCGTCCCGACCTGTCGCGTGAGATCGACCTGATCGAGGAGGTCCTGCGCCTGTGGGGCATGGGTCGCGTCACGGCGACCATTCCGGCTGCCAAGAACCACATCGGCGGTCTGACGCGCGAGCAGAAGCTTACCCGCAAGGTTGGCGAGATCCTGCGCGCCTGTGGCCTCAACGAGACCACGACCTTTGGCTTTGCCGCCCCGGGCGACCTGGAGAAGATTGGCATGTCCACCGAGGGCCGCGGCTGCCCCGTGGTTCTCATGAACCCGCTGGTAGCCGAGCAGACCGAGATGCGTCGTTCGCTGCTGCCGGGCCTGCTGCAGTCCGTGGCCTACAACGAGGCGCACGGTACGCCCAACGTACACCTGTACGAGGTCGGCAGCCTGTTCCACGGTCGCGAGAATGCCAGCCTACCCAAGGAGACCAAGTCCGTGGCGGGTGTGCTCTCGGGCCAGTGGAGCGAGCAGTCCTGGAACATGAAGTACCGCAAGCTGCGCTTCTTCTTTGGCAAGGGCATCGTCGAGGAGTTGCTCGCCCAGCTGCGCATCGAGAAGGTTCGCTTCCGTCCCGTCGAGGGCGAGGGCTATGCCTTCCTGCAGCCGGGTCGTGCTGCCGAGGTGCTCTCGGGCGGTACCGTGCTGGGCTGGGTTGGCGAGATTCACCCCGAGGCGCGCGAGGCTATGGGCATTGACGAGGTCGTCGTTGCCTTTGAGCTCGACCTGGACAAGCTGATCAAGGGCGCCCGCAACCAGGAGAACTACCGCGAGTTCTCGCAGTATCCGGCTGTTGAGCACGACCTTGCTATCGTGGTCGACAACGCTGTGACCTGCGAGGATCTTGAGCGCCGTATTGCCAGCGCCGGCGGCAAGCTGCTCGAGGGCGTGCGCCTGTTCGACGTCTACCGCGATCCCATCCGCATCGGAGCGGGCAAGAAGTCCATGGCCTTTGCGCTTACGTATCGCTCCGACGACCACACGCTTACCAGCGAAGAGGTCGAAAAGGCGCACCAGAAGATCGTTACCAAGGTGTGCAAGGGCGTAAACGGCGAGGTCCGCGGCTAGGTCCTGCGCCGGGGTATGGGTCAGCGGTGGCTGCTGCCGAATCCTACGTGACTGTTATGCCCGGTATAAGGCGCTGCTGAGCCTGCATATATGACACGCGCATTACATAACGGCGTGCTGCTTTGTCGGCAGTGCGCCGTTTTGCTATGATAGCCCGTGGCGTGTTACGAATCTGACATTACGTAACACTGGAAAGGTGATTCAAGCGGCGTTGCAATTCCGTGCGCCGATAACCGGGAGGCGTACATGCACATTCCAGATAATTATCTGTCCCCGCAGACCGATGCCGTCATGGCGGTGGCGATGGTGCCCGTCTGGGTTCACTGTATCAAGAAGGTGCGCGCCACGCTCGATCGCGAGCACATGGCTTTCCTGGGCATCTGCGCCGCATTTTCCTTCTTGCTTATGATGTTCAACGTGCCGCTGCCCGGCGGCACCACGGGTCATGCCGTCGGCGGTGCCCTCATCGCGCTGCTGCTGGGCCCGGAGGCCGCGGCCATTGCTGTCTCGGTCGCGCTGGCGCTGCAGGCGCTGCTGTTTGGCGACGGCGGCATCCTGTCCTTTGGCGCTAACTGCTTTAACATGGCCTTCGTGCTGCCGTTTGCCGCAGCCATCGTGTTCCGTGCGCTTAACAGCCGTTTGCACGACAAGAGCTGGGGCACCTCGGTTTCGGCCATCGTAAGCGGCTGGGTCGGCCTGTGCCTGGCGGCCCTGTGCGCAGCAATCGAGTTTGGTATTCAGCCGATGCTTTTCACGAATGCTTCGGGCGCTCCGCTGTACTGCCCCTTTCCGCTGTCTATTGCTATCCCTGCCATGTTGATCCCGCATATGCTGGTCGCCGGTGTCGTCGAGGGCGTGGCGACGGCCGCAATCTACGGTTTCATTAAGAAGACGGCGCCGAGCGTTATCGTCGGGCCCGAGGCTTCCGACGGCCTGCTGGAGTCCGAGGGCGCAACCGCCAAGAAGACCTCGCTGGTCCCCACGCTCATCCTGGTCGCTGTGCTCGTGGTGGCTACGCCGCTGGGTTTGCTTGCTACCGGTGACGCCTGGGGTGAGTGGGACGCCGAGGGCGCTGCAACTGCCGTCCAGGAGGCTGGCGACGACAGCCTGCAGGCTTCGGTCGGCCTCGATGCCCCGACCTTTGCCGACGCTCTGCCTACGGGTGATTACCTGCAGGCCTATTCCGAGGAACAGGGTCTTGGCTTTGCCGGTCAGGCTGCCATGTATATCCTGTCCGGCGTGATTGGCGTGGCGGTGCTCACCATCGCATTCCGTCTGATTTCGCTGACGGTTAAGGAAAGCGGAACGCATGGCGACGGTCGAACTGCCTAGCTGGCTTGCGGTCGAGCAGCGGTATGAGCCCGCGGGAGCTCGGCATCGCGTGATGCAAAAGAATGTCCTGCACCTGGCGAGCCTGCTTGAGCGGGTTCGCCTGGGTGGAGGCGCGCACAAGGGCGGGTCGATAATCGACCGCGCCCTTTCTTCCGTTTCGGCGCCGGTGCGTTTGGTGGGGATGTTCGTTTGCGTCCTGTGTGTGTGTCTGACGCAGAGCCCGCTGCACCTCATGTTGATGGCGGCTATCGCGCTGGTGCTCGTTGCCGTGCGCCCCGTACGCGGGCTGCGGGCAACCTTTGTGCCGGCGTTGGCTGCCGCGGGGTTTGCGGTGGTTCTGGCACTGCCTGCCCTGCTGCTGGGCGCGTCTGCCACGAGCGCCATGCTCAAGATTGCGCTCAAGACCTTCATTAATGTGTCGCTGGTGCTGGGCGTTTCGTGGACCCTCACGTGGAGCCGCATGTCGGCGGCGCTCAAGATGCTTCATCTGCCCGACGAAGTTATCTTTACGTTTGATATGGCGCTCAAGCACATTGAGGTGCTGGGTCGCACGGCGCACAATCTGTGCGAATCGGTCATGCTGCGCAGCGTCGGTTCCGCGCCCGCGGGTTTTTCGCGTACCGACTCGCTGGCGGGTATCATGGGCATGACGTTTATCAAGGCGATGGAATGCAGCCGCGCGATGGACGAGGCCATGCTGTGCCGCGGCTTCGCCGGCGTGTATCCGGCGCCTGCACGGAGCGGCTTTGGCTGGCGCGATGCGGTTTACGCGGCCGGCGTTGCGTTGCTCGCCGTGTTGTGCGCGGTGCTGTAGCGCGGACGGTCGAACCGTCGATGTGAGTAGGGAAGGGCGACGTTTTGGCAAACGATACGAATAACGCGATGGGTGCGAGCGGTGCTGCCGGCACCGAGGTCACGCCGATCATCGAGTTTCGCGACGTGCTGTTTTCCTATGCGGGTCATACGGTGATCGACGGCATTTCATTGCAGGTGAACCGTGGGGAGCTCGTTGCTCTGCTCGGTCCCAACGGCTGCGGCAAGACGACGATCATGCGCCTTATCAACGGCCTTGAACTTGTGGACGCGGGTGCGTATCTGTTTGACGGGCATGCGGTCGATGCGGCATATCTCAAGGATTCCGCGACGGCCCAGCGGTTCCATCAGCGCGTGGGCTTTGTGTTCCAGAATGCCGATGCGCAGCTCTTTTGCGCCACGGTGGGCGAGGAGGTCGCGTTTGGCCCGGCTCAAATGGGGCTGCCGGCAGACGAGCTCGAGCGTCGCGTCCGCGACGCCATGGAGCTGTTCCAGGTTGCCGATCTGGTCGATGCCTCGCCCTATCAGCTTTCGGGCGGGCAAAAGAAGCGCGTGGCGCTGGCTGCCGTCGTGTCGATGAACCCGGATATCCTGGTGCTCGACGAGCCTACCAACGGACTTGACGAGGACTCTTGCGACATCGTGGTCAACTTTCTACTGGCCTATGTTGCTGCCGGTAAGACGGTCTTGATGAGCACGCACCATCAGGATTTGGTACGACGCCTGGGTGCCCGTGCAATCTTTATCGATCGATATCACCATGTGGTCGAGGCGCCGGTATCGTCGTATGGAACCGAGAGCGGCGTTGTGGAATAGTTGCTGCGTGGAGCGTGCGTAGCCGCCCGCGCGGCTTTGCCGTGATGGTATAGTTATCCAGGTTTTTATGGGGGTGGCTATGCCAAGCTGGAACATTCATATCGCTCAGACGGAGCGTTTGCTGGAGCGCACCGGTGCGCTTGCCAATAGCGTGCGCGACCGCAATGCCTTTTTGTTTGGCTGCGTGGTTCCGGATATCTTCGTGGGCTATATGGTCCCTGGCATCGCCGATCCCATCCCGTACCGCATTACGCACTTTGCAAAGCCCGAGCCTATCCCTAAGCCTCGTGAGCATGAGTTCTGGGATACCTATGTGGCACCGTTGCTTAAAAGTTCGCCCACCGGTGCGCCAGCTGCCGCGACCTCGATTGTCGAGGAGCGCGAGCGACTCAATCGGGTGCATTATCCCCAACGTTACAAGGACGCCGAGCCGGTCGCCGGTCCCGGTGCTAGCGAGCTTTCGCTCGCGCCCGATGACGTGGCGCAGTCGCTGCTCGATCTGACGCTGGGCGTTTGGTCGCATCTGGTGGCCGATACCGTATGGAATACGCGTGTGAATCAGTACCTGGAGGCGCACGGCGGCAAGCCGTGCGAGGAATTCCGCATTAAAAAGCAAGGCGACTTTGACTGGTTTGGCAAGACACTCGGCATCGTTTCGATACCGCGCGCGACCGATCGCCTGTATACTGCGGCGACCCGTTTTGGTCAGTATCCCATCCATAAGGAGTATGTGCTCAAGACCATCGGCGTTATGCACGAGATTGTACGCGAAAACCCCGGCGAGTCCGATCATCCGCCGTATCGCCTGCTAACCGAGGAGTTTTTCGATACAACGTTTACCGAGGTCATCGAGCTAACCGAGGCGGGATTTGCGGCTCGCGTCGAATCGCCCGATATGCCTGCGCTTCCCCTGATTGCTAGCTGCTAGCTGGCCGGCTTGGCGGTGAATAGCTCAACCCAATTGACAAGTAGCTCTTGCCGCAGGGTGACTTCGGCGGCGCGCTCCTGTTTGGTCTTTGGGGTGTAGGAAAGTCCAGCCTTTTTATGGATGAGCTCGGCTATGTGGTCGAAGCTCTTCTTATCCTTAATCTGGCCAAAGGTAATTTGGATGACGTCGTAGCCCATGCTTGTGAGCGCGGTGGCGCGCTCGGCATCGGAGAGGCTCGCGGCTTCGCTGTCGTGGGCGGAGCGGCCTTGGCATTCAAGGATGACACCCATGCTGTCGGTGGCGCTTTCGATGAGGATATCGGCGTAGCAGCAGGTTTTGTCATACAGCGAGCGCGCGGCGTCGCTGAGTGGGATGCGCACGTTGTTTGCGATGTTGATGCCCATGCCGCCCTCGTCGCGGGGGAGCGAGATAAGCATGGAGGTCTGTACTTCGAAGGGCGAGGCGGTCTGTCCTGTCATGCGTTCGGCGGCCCAGCGGAGCTGCTTAACACCGCGCAGGCCTGCGGCCTGCTTGGCGAACGCGGCGATATCCGCTGCGGAAAGAAGCGGCGTGCGCTTCCACAGGTTGGTATCCTTGCCGTTGACGTCGATAACCCGCTCCCAGCCGCAGTTGGGTGGAATGAGCTTAAGCGAAATAGCTTCATCAAGTTGCCGTTGCGCTCGTTTGCAGGGTGTATACACAGCAAACGAGCTGCACATCTCATAACACGCCATAAGCAGCTGGTTGCGTGAGACCTGCGTAGCAAGGTTGAGCAGTGTGAACTCGGGCGATGTGACATCAAACCCATGCTCGGTTTGCCTAAACGACCCGGGAGGCGGCTCTTGGGTCAGGAGGTGCGATTTAAACAGGCTTCGCGACCCGGATTGTGCCCGAGTGAATACAATCCTGTGAAGCGGTGCGTGAAGCAGGTCTTTTACAACTGCATGACTTCCGAGGCCGCAACATCTGCGATCCATATTGCCAAGGCTAATGGCAGGGTAAAGGCCTAATATCTGTGGCGGGATACGGTGATAGTAAAAAGCGGATTGACCGCATAGCGTCAGGTCCATGACGTCCTCCTGGTCGAAATATGCTTTTGGACCGTGCGATGCCAGTGTCAATTCGGAAGTATGCGGCAAAATCTAAACCTTGTGAGCAGACCTGGCTTTTGAGGCTAGTTTATCAGGCATTTTGTTGCGAAAAAACGGGGTGTGCTCGGAGGTATCAGAATTTGCCGCATACTTCCGAAAAGCAGGTCAATCCGGCTCTTGCTAAAACGATTTAGCAGCGTCGGTTAAGGTGTGGGTTTGCCACCGGGCGAACACTTTTAGCGCTTGGGACTTTATTCATTGGGTCTCGAAGGGTGGATTTCGCGCTTTTGGTAAAGAAATGAGTGTGTGTTTTGCCGTGCGCCGGCATTGGCACAGAAAAAGGGCCCGGAAGGCTTCGCCTTCCGGGCCCTTTGCGATGCAAGTGTGCTTGCAAGTACGACTTAGCGCACCTGAGCGACGTAAGCGACGTTGGTCGAGGAGACCTTGTCCTCGAGCTGGACGCTCATGCGGGGATCGCCAGCGGTGGCGACGGTCAGGTCGCCGGCCTCGACGTAGCCGAGCTCCTTAGCGGTCTCGATCGCCTTGACGATCGTGCCGTTGACGGTGCCCTGGGTAATCTCGGCCTGGTGCGGGATAACGCCCCAGTACATGATCATCTGCTGGACGGCCCACTCGTGGCGGGAGAACGCGCAGATCGGCATGTTGGGACGGAAGTGCGAGATCAGGCGAGCAGTACGGCCGGTGGTCGTCGGCACGGTGATGCACTTGGCGCCAACGGTGGTGGCCATGTTCACAGCGGACATACCCACAACGTTGTTGACAACGCGGGTGCCGTGAGCGTCAGCCGGAACCTCGAGCGGAGCGTGAGCCGGGAGGTACTTCTCGGTCTCGAGAGCAATGCTGGCCTGCATCTTGACGGCCTCGACCGGGTACTTACCGGCAGCGGACTCGCCGGACAGCATAACGGCGTCGGTGCCGTCGTAAATGGCGTTAGCAACGTCGGCAACCTCGGCGCGCGTCGGGCGCGGGTTCTGCTGCATGGAGTCGAGCATCTGCGTAGCGGTGATAACGGGCTTGTAGGCCGCGTTGCACTTGGCGATGATCTCCTTCTGGATGTGCGGAACGAGCTCGGGCTTGATCTCGATGCCCAGGTCGCCACGGGCGACCATGATGCCGTCGGAAGCCTCGAGGATCTCGTCGAAGTTCTCGACGCCCAGGGCGCACTCGATCTTCGGGAAGATCGTCACGTGCTCGCCGCCGTTCTCGCGGCAAAGCTCGCGGATGCCGCGGACGGACTCGCCGTCGCGGATGAAGGAAGCGGCGATGTAGTCGATGTTCTCGGTCAGGCCAAAGAGGATGTCCTGACGATCGCGCTCGGTGATGGCGGGCAGCGAGATGTTGACGTTGGGCATGTTGACGCCCTTGCGCTCGCCGATCAGGCCGTCGTTCTTAACGACGCAGGTCATGTCCTGGCCGTCGACGGACTCGACCTCGAGGGCAACCAGGCCGTCATCGATCAGGATGAGGGAGCCCTTCTCGACCTCGGAGGGCAGAGCCAGGTAGTCGAGGGAGATGTGCTCAGAGGTGCCGTGGAAATCCTCGGTCGTGGGCTGAGCGGTGACGACGATCTTGTCGCCGGTCTTGACGGCAACCTTCTTGCCGTCGACCAGAAGGCCGGTGCGGACCTCGGGGCCCTTGGTGTCGAGCAGGATGCCGACGGGCATACCGAGCTCCTTGGAAATACGACGGACGCGCTCGATGCGACCGTGGTGCTCGTCGTAGGAGCCGTGCGAGAAGTTAAAACGGGCGACGTTCATGCCCGCCTTGATCATCTCGCGGATGGTCTCGTCGCTATCGCAGGCGGGACCCATGGTGCATACAATCTTGGTGCGCTTGTACATTCAGACCTCCATCTGACATCGTCTTGCGCTGATAGATAAACCATAAGAAATAAAACCGAGTTGATTATAACGAAATGGCGTCCGAATACCCCAAAAAATCGACCGTATGCCGAATTAGAAGTTCATTTTTTGCGGAAAAACGGTATATGCAAAAACTTTACCAACCGTTCTAACCGCTGCTATCTGGGCGATATTTCAATTTGATGATGCGCCGAAGAAAAAACGTTTTATCAGTATTGAGCATCACACGGTCTGCACCGTTGCTTATGGACCATATTTCCAAATGGATTGTTTTGGCTAGACGCGTTGCTTTGGGGTACCATAGCTCCACTATCAACTGCCGCTCAGCACGGCAGCCTTGATGAGCCCTTGCCCTTCTCCTGGGAATTATGATCGGGCATCAATCTGCTGAGTGGCCCGAATCCCAGGAGGGGACTCTATATGCAAAAGGAATACCTGTCCGCCGCGGCGGAGGTGCTCAGCGACCAAGGTGTCGATGAGAACCTCGGCCTGAGCGACGACGAGGCGTCGTCGCGCCTCGCTAAGACAGGCCCTAACAAGCTCGAGGAAGCCGAGAAGACGCCGCTGTGGAAGCGCTTCTTTGAGCAGATGGCCGACCCCATGGTCATCATGCTGATCGTTGCCGCCGTCATCAGCGCGCTCACGGGCATGGTCAAGGGCGAGGCGGACTTTGCCGATGTCGCCATCATCATGTTCGTCGTTATCGTCAACTCGGTGCTGGGCGTGGTCCAGGAGGCTAAAAGCGAGGAGGCTCTCGAGGCCCTGCAGGAGATGAGCGCCGCGCAGTCCAAGGTTCTGCGCGACGGCAAGCTCGTGCACCTGCCGAGCGCCGAGCTCGTGCCCGGCGATGTGATCATGCTCGAGGCGGGCGACTCCGTCCCGGCCGACTGCCGCGTGCTCGAGAGCGCCACGATGAAGATCGAGGAGGCCGCCCTTACCGGCGAGTCCGTACCCGTCGAGAAGCATGCCAACGTGATCGAGCTCGCCGCCGGCACCGACGACGTGCCGCTCGGCGACCGCAAGAACATGTGCTACATGGGCTCCACCGTGGTGTACGGCCGTGGCCGCGCCGTCGTAGTCGGTACCGGCATGGATACCGAGATGGGCAAGATCGCCGGCGCCCTGGCCGAGGCCAAGGAAGAGCTCACGCCGCTGCAGGTGAAGCTTGCCGAGCTCAGCCGCATCCTCACCATCATGGTTATCGTCATCTGCGTCGTCATCTTTGGCGTTGATATCATCCGCCACGGCGTGGGCAACGTTCTTACCGACCCGACCGCCCTGCTCGATACCTTTATGGTTGCCGTCTCGCTCGCCGTCGCTGCCATCCCCGAGGGCCTGGTCGCCGTCGTGACCATCGTGCTGTCGCTTGGCGTGACCAAGATGGCCAAGCGCCAGGCAATCATCCGCAAGCTCTCTGCCGTCGAGACTCTCGGCTGCACGCAGACCATCTGCTCCGACAAGACCGGTACCCTTACCCAAAACAAGATGACCGTCGTCAAGCACGAGCTCGCCGCGCCTAAGGAGAAGTTCCTGGCCGGCATGGCTCTGTGCTCCGATGCCCAGTGGGACGAGGAGCTGGGCGAGGCCGTGGGCGAGCCGACTGAGTGCGCGCTCGTCAACGACGCCGGCAAGGCGGGCCTCACTGGCCTGACTGCCGAGCACCCGCGCGTGGGCGAGGCCCCGTTCGACTCGGGCCGCAAGATGATGTCCGTGGTCGTCGAGACCCTGGACGGCGAGTATGAGCAGTACACCAAGGGCGCGCCCGACGTGGTGATCGGCCTGTGCACCCATATCTACGACGGCGACAGGGTCGTTCCGCTGACCGAGGAGCGTCGCGCCGAGCTCGTGGCCGCCAACAAGGCCATGGCCGACGAGGCCCTGCGCGTGCTGGCGCTGGCAAGCCGCACCTACACCGAGGTCCCGAGCGACTGCAGCCCCGCTGCGCTCGAGCACGACCTGGTCTTCTGCGGCCTGTCCGGCATGATTGACCCTGTCCGCCCCGAGGTCGCCGACGCCATCCGCGAGGCCCACGACGCCGGTATTCGCACCGTCATGATCACGGGCGACCATATCGACACCGCCGTGGCCATTGCCAAGCAGCTGGGAATCGTCACCGATCGCAGCCATGCCATTACCGGTGCCGACCTCGACCGCATGAGCGACGAGGAGCTCGACGCGCACATCGAGGACTACGGCGTGTACGCCCGCGTCCAGCCCGAGCACAAGACGCGCATCGTCGAGGCCTGGAAGTCGCGCGACCAGATCGTCGCCATGACCGGCGACGGCGTCAACGACGCCCCGTCCATCAAGCGCGCCGACATCGGCGTCGGTATGGGCATCACCGGCACCGACGTCACCAAGAACGTTGCCGACATGGTGCTTGCCGACGACAACTTCGCCACCATCATCGGTGCCTGCGAAGAGGGCCGTCGCATCTACGACAACATCCGCAAGGTCATCCAGTTCCTGCTTTCGGCCAACCTTGCTGAGGTGTTCTCGGTGTTTATCGCCACGCTCATCGGCTTTACCATCTTCCAGCCGGTGCAGCTGCTGTGGGTGAACCTGGTCACCGACTGCTTCCCCGCGCTCGCGCTGGGCATGGAGGATGCCGAGGGTGACATCATGAAGCGCAAGCCGCGCAACGCCAAGGACGGTGTCTTTGCCGGTCACATGGGCCTGGACTGCGTGGTCCAGGGTCTGATCATCACCGTGCTGGTGCTGGCGAGCTTCTTTGTGGGCGTGTACTTTGACATGGGCTACATCCACATCGCCGATATGATCGCCGGCAATGCCGACGAGGAAGGCGTGATGATGGCGTTCATCACGCTCAACATGGTCGAGATTTTCCACTGCTTCAATATGCGCAGCCGTCGTGCGTCGCTGTTCACCATGAAGAAGCAGAACAAGTGGCTGTGGGCTTCTGCCGCGTTGGCACTGGTGCTGACGGTGATCGTGACCGTGCAGCCGACGCTTGCCGAGATGTTCTTTGGCCCCGTGACGCTTGAGCTCAAGGGCGTTCTTGCCGCGCTGGGCCTGGCCTTCCTGATCATCCCGCTGATGGAGATCTACAAGGCGATCATGCGCGCGGTCGAAAAAGAGTAACGTTCCTGTCCGGGCCCGACCGCCTGCGGGGTTTCCACGGGCACGTCCTCGCCGCTTTGCGGCTGCGGGATGTGCCCTTAGGAAATCCCTCCCGGCGGGCGGGCCCTGCGGTATCCTTGCTGGCTTTTCTCCCGCGCGGATGATAAAGGGCTGAGGGAAAGTTTGTGAGCTGGTCGGGCTTTGCCCGGCCAGCTCTTTTTGATTTAAAATACCTGCTCAGTTGTGATTTATGGTGCTGGGAGGCGCTTGTGGGCAAGGCGAAGGCTAAGGCGAAGAAAAAGACGACGGGGGCGCGGGCTAAGCGCGATCGTCGTCGGAAGCTTGCGACCGAGGCCCCCGCGTCTGCCGAGGAGCTGCTGGCAAGCGTGCCGGGACTCGACGCGCTGCAGGACGTTCCGGCGTTTGATGACCTGCCGGTCGATGAAGCCCAGCAGACTGCCTTTGACGATTTTTGCGCACATGCCGAGGAACCCGAGCAGATGCAGCTTGGCGCCGTGGTGCGCTTGGATCGCGGGTTTCCACTGGTGGCGACTGCCGATGACACGTTTCGTGCCGAGCATGCCGTGGGGTTTGCCAAGTCGCGCGGCGAGGACGAGGTCCTGCTGCCCGCTGTGGGCGATCGTGTGGCGGTGCGCCGCGCTCCCGGGCACGATATGGGTGTGATTGAGTGCGTGCTGCCGCGCCGTACGAGCTTTGAGCGTTGGCGCGGCCGTGCCCGCGGAGAGCGTCAGGTGCTCTGCTCCAACGTGGATAGCGTGCTAATCGTGCAGGCGCTCGGTGCCGGCGAGGTGCTGCTCGACCGCGTGGCGCGCTCGCTGGTGTTGGCGCTCGACTGCGATGCCGAGCCGGTGGTGGTGCTCACCAAAGCTGACCGCTGCGATGCCGAGGAGCTCGAGCGCGATCTGGACCGCGTGCGCCGCCTGGTGGGTCCGGACGTGCGCGTGATCGTGACGTCCTCTGCCGAGGGGCGCGGCCTGGACGAGGTTCGTTCCTGCGTGCCTGCCGGGAGCTGCGCCATGATTCTGGGCGAGTCGGGTGCCGGCAAGTCGACGCTGCTCAATGCGCTGCTGGGCCACGATACGTTGGCGACTGGCGGTGTGCGCGAACGCGACGACCAGGGCCGTCACACTACCGTCGCGCGCGTGATGGTGGCACTGCCGGGCGACGCCGGCGTGATCGCCGATGCCCCGGGCCTGCGCAGCCTACCGCTCGTGGGTCACGAGCGGGGTCTGGCGCGCGCCTTCCCCGAGATTGTCGAGGCATCGCGCGCGTGCCGGTTTGGCGATTGCACGCATACCCATGAGCCGGGTTGTGCCGTTCGCGAGGCCGAGGACGCCGGGCAGATCGACAGTCTGCGTTTGGAAACGTTCCAAAACCTGGCGTCATCCATGCGCGTGAGTGCTCAAATGCTCGATCCCGATGTCCATCTGTAATTGATTTTTCCTATGACAGCCGTCTCCCAACTGTTCGGGAGACGGCTTTTTTGCTGCGGAAAAGCCTCGAAACATGCAGTTTGCTGACGTGCTGGCCAAAACCTTGCCACGAGCTTGACGGGCTGGTCAGCTTTTGGTCAGCGATTGGTTTGACATCGAAAACCAAGATCGCGATTGCGCCGCTTTGCGCTCTGACCGCCCAGACAATGGTGGTACGGGCATTCGCCCGGCACTGCCATGAGAGGAGCGGCCGTGAACAAGAGCAAGCGCATCGCCATCAGTCTGGTCGCGGGCGTGCTCGCTGCTCTGCTCTGCATGGTTTACGGCTCGTCGATCCGCTCGCAAGCCGAACAGGTCCAGGCTGAGACCTTGGCCAAGTACGGTGGCGATCGCGTCGAGGTATGCGTCGCGGCGCGCGATATCGATGTGGGCGAGACCCTCGATGAGACCAATGTCATAACCCAGGAATGGCTGACGAGTCTGCTGCCGCGTGACGCGGCGACCGAGCTGCGCCAGGTGCGCGGCGACGTGACGACTTCGCGTATTCCCAAAAACGCCGTGATCTGCAATGTCTACACCAAGGCCGAGAGCCACAAGCTCGAGGTGCCTAAGGGCAAGGTCGCCGTTTCGGTGGCGGTCGATGCCGAGCACTCGGTCGGCGGTGCCACGGGCGTGGGCAGCTATGTGGACGTGTACGTGCAAAAAGATGGCGTAACCGATCGACTGTGCGGCGCGCACGTGATCGATACCAGTGAGAATTCCGGTGCCACGCGCGAGGGCAAGATCGAATGGGTGACGCTGGCGGCTGACCCCGAAGACGTCAAGGAACTGCTGGGAGCCTCGGGCAAGGGAACGGTCAGCTTGACGATTCCCGCCACGGCGCGCGGCAAAAAGAGCGGAGGCGACGAGTGATGAAGGCGATCTGGCTTGCGTGCTGCGCGTGCGGCGATTACGGGCTGTTGCAGCGGGAAGTCGAGGGCCGTGATGCGGGTGCACAGGTGCTTCGCGTGGGTGACCTGGACGGGCTGGTTTCCATGGCGCGGGCGTTTCCGTCGCGCCGCGGGGCTGCCATCATCGCGGCGTCTCTGTTTGATATCGAAGATGTGCGCAAGACTGTTGCGCGCCTGACGGCCGAAGGCCGCGTGAGTCGCGTGGTCGTGTTGATAGAAGTGCTCGATCCGTCGGATATCGAGGGACTGTTTCGCGCGGGGGCGACCGAGGTCATCGCTGCGCACAGTATATGCGGCAACGGGCGCGCGGGCGAGGGAGCGGTTGATTCCGATCGGCGCATGACGATTGAGCCCGATGCTTTTGTTGATAGGGAACCCGGGGCGCCTCGCGCTACAAGAGGCCCGCGTGTTGATGATTATGGAAAAGCGGAAGCCGAGCATGGTCGGCGCCCCCGGAACCCCCTTGTATACGATGACGCTGGAGGGCCGGCACAGCATGCTGGCGACTCCCCGGCTGTAGATATGGGATACGTGCACGGCGTGAATCTGGCGGATGAACTCGACGAAGTTGAGGGCTTTGCCGGGTGCGGCGAGTTGTCGCTGATGCAGCATGAGCAGATTGCACAGAACGAGCCTGCCTTGCAGACCGAACAAGCCGCCATGCCGGCTTGGACGCAGCGTGTGGTTGCGGCGGGGGAGACGGGGACGCTGTC
>UQUX01000004.1 GCA_900544425.1 uncultured Collinsella sp. | reverse complement strand
GGACCCCCGGTACGCCCCGCTACTGTAGCAACAACCAGCGTTGCATCGCAATCCAGCATAATAAAGCGTTTTGTTCCGCCGTTCTACCGAACGGCGGACCGGCCGACGCTGCGCGAGCCGCATTCACGCCAATCTGACGTTCAATTTCAAGGGCGCGACCAGAAGGTCAGCGCCCTTTCATTTCACGTCACCTTGGCGCAAATGCGGCTCGCTCGCTGGCATTAGTGCTACATCAGCGTTAACGTTGCCGCACTAAATTAGCTTTGTCGACTCCAGCTTTTCGATGATCCAGTCGTTGGCTTTGATGACCGGGCGGCGGAAGACGACGCCCAGTGCCAGCGACGGAATCAGATAGCTCGCCAGAATACCCAGCTCAACCCAGTACTCCATATGATAAGCACCGGCCATGGCGGCGTGCATGGCGTTGATGCCGTGAGTAAACGGCAGGAACGGATAGATCGCCTGGAACACGGGGCCGGTCATCTCGATGGGGAACGTGCCGCCCGAACCGCCGACCTGCATGACCAGCAGCACGACGGCGAGCGCCTTGCCGATATCGCCAAACGACACCGTAAGCGTGTAGACGATATTGGAGAACACGAGACTCGCGACCCAGCCCGCCAGCACAAACTGCAGCGGGTTGTCGCACTGGATGCCAAAGAACAGGATGTCGCCCGCGCACACGAGCGTTGCCTGCAGCAGGGCCAGACCGCCAAAGAACAGGTAACGGCCCAGGTAGATCTCGTGCAAGCGCACGGGGATCAGCTCATTGATGAGTTCGTCGTCAACCGAGACCTTCATCATGGCCGCCAGCACGATCGAGCCGACCCAGAGCGACAGAATCGTGTAGAACGGTGCCATGGCCGAACCGTAGTTGCGGATCGGATAGACCGGCTTGCGATCGAGCGCGACGGGGCCGGAAAGCGACACGGCCAGACCCTCGGGATCATTGCCGATCATCGTCTTGATCGTAGCGAGGTCATCCGACATCAAGGCGCCGTCGAGCTCGTCCTTAAACGCGCTGATCTTGTCCGACGCCTCGCCCAGCTGATCAGAAGCCTTGTTGACCAGCTTTGCAGCCTTGGAGAGGCCCTTTGCCAGCGAACCGGATGCGTCGGTCAGGCCGCCTACGGCGCTATCCAGGTCGCCCGAGATGCCATCCAGCGAGTCCAGGATGCCTGAAACCGTCTTCTTGAGCTCCTTTGCCTTGACCGAGAACGTGGAGTCGTAGTCGGACTTGGCGCCCGAAATGCCCGCCTTGGCATCGGCGATGGCCTGGTCGACTTCGGCACGCGTGCTGTTGACCTCTGCCATGCTGTCAGAAAGGGACTTAGCAGTTGCCGTCAGGTCCTTGGCGCTGTTGCGATACTCCACCGCGATCCTGTTCAGCGATGTTGCCACAGACTTGAGGCTCTCCTGGAGCTTTTCGTCACTGACCTGCTCGGCAAAGCCGCGGAGCTGGTCGGCCGTGGCGTCGATATCGTCGGCACGTGTATTGAGCGCCGCCGCGGCATCGTTGAGCTGAGACACCGTAAGGTCAACATGCTGATTCGCGGCATCGAATGCCTTCGCAAGCTCGGCGGACACGTTGTCGAACGAGCCAGCGCTTCCGTCAATCGCGGCGTTGATGGCGTCGTTGGCGGCCTTCAGCGCTTCTTTGGAATCGCTCATGCCGCTCTTGGCATGCTCCATCAACCGCTTGGTCGACTCATCGACCGTACCCGTCTGCTGGAGCATACCGCTCGCCGACGTCAACGAATCGGACGTAGAGCTCAAAATGCCCGCCAGCGACGAAGCATTAGCCTGAACGTCTTGCAGGTCCTCAATCGAATCGCCGAGCGTCGAGGACAGGTTGGCGATAAAGTTGCTGACCTGGTCGGTGCTCATGTAATCGAGCAGGCTGGACACCGTCTTAAGACCGATGCTCGTAATGGTCTCGGTAAAAGATTCGTTAACCTGGTTCTGAACGGCGCTCGAACCCTTCTCGGTCACGATCTGCGCGATGGCGTTGGCCTTCTGGTTCTCGTAAAACTCGATATCGGCGTGTTTCACGTCGGTCGAGAAAAGCGTCATCATGTCAGCGCTAAACGTTTTGGGGATAACGACGGCAGCATAGTACGCGCCCGACTTAACGCCCTCGATAGCCTTTTCGCGATCGTTAAGCACAACCCAATCGAAGCTCTCGTTGCCGCGTAGGGTGGCGGTCACGTTTTCGCCCACGTTAACCTCGACGGGAATCAGATCGCTCTCGTAACCCTCATCGGTGTTGACCACGGCGATCTTAAGATTGCCGGTGTTGCCGTACGGATCCCAGCTGCCGGCGATGTTAAACCACGCGTACAGACACGGCACGATAATGAGGCCCATCACGACAATCAAGCCGATCACGGAGCGAGACACGTTTTGGACATCGCGCCTAAACAGATGCAGGATGTTCTTCATTTATGCCTCACCTCCTTTGGAGTGCTTGCCAAGCGCGGTGGTATCTCCATCATTTGTGGCTGTGCTGTCGCTGCCCTGAGATTTATGGTGCGAGCCGATATGCGGCAAGCGGCCCGTGGACTGATCGCCGCCCTTGGCACCACGCTCGCTGGCGTTGAGGCCAAACATGTGGCGGGCGGCAGGAATGGCGGCCGTGTGCTCGCGCATCTCGCGACGCAGGTCCTCATCCGAAAGCGCCGAGATGCGCATCTGGGTATTGAGGCTCGCGCGGATATATTCGATATTGATAAGCCAGCCGCAGATGGCAATAACCGAGATGATCCAAATGACAAGCAGGATGATCTTGCCGTTATTGTCGATATCGAGAACCGTCGACAGGACAAAGAGCAGGACCTGAACGCCCACCACGGCGGCAAAACCGCCCTTGATGTAGTACGGGTAGCGATGTTCAAAGGCGACCGCATGATCGAGCAGTTCGCGACGGTACGAATCGGAATCGAGCATGACACGCATGGCCGTGCGCAGCGAGTAGCGCTGGCGCGGCAGGTCGTTGGACTCGCAAATCATCATACCGGTCGTGGAAAGCTGTTTATCAAAGAGCAGGTTAAGGTTGAGCAGCAGCGGACGCAGCTGCAGACCGATAAAGAGCGCCACGATCAAGAACACGCCCAGAATGCACAGGTTAAACAGGTAGTTGAACGAATACATGCCGCCGACCGTCTCGCGCAGCAGATTGATGCCGTAGGTAAAGGGCAGCAGCGGGTGCAGCCACTGGAAGAAGCCTGGCATCATCTCGATGGGGTACATGCCCGACGAACCCGGGATCTGCACGATAACCAGAATGACGCCGATAGCCTTGCCGATATGCTTAAACGTGGTGGACAGCGCATAGATGATATTGACGTAGGTGAACGAGATGGCGATGCCGCCCAGCACGAACAGCAGCGGGCTGACGCACTGCACGCCGATCACCAGATCGCCTACCGTAACGATGATGGCCTGCAACGCGCCCAGGATCACCAGGAGCAACCAGCGGCCAAAGTAGCCCTGACGCGCGGTAAAGCTGCCGATGCCTTCGCGGTCGACCTCGAGCTTGTAGATGGCGATAAGCACGTAGCCGCCCACCCACAGCGCCAGATTGGTATAGAACGGGGCAATGCCCGAACCAAAGCTCTTGACCGGGTAAATTGACTTTGAGGTCAGCTCGACCGGAGATGCCATGAAGTCTGCAACATCATCGACGTCGACGCCCATCAGGCCGGCCAGCTCGCCCATGGACTCGGAGGTCTGTAGCGCCGCGATGTCGTTGGCGGCGGTTGCGAGCTTGTCCTGGACCTTGGCAAGCGAGGCATCGGTCTGGGACAGCGTGGTCTTGGCCTGACCGAGCGTGGCGTTGAGTTGCGAAAGTGTACCGCGCGCACTTGCAATAGTAGGCGTGAGGCCAGACACGATTCCCGTCAGATCACCCGAGACGGCGGCAAACGAATCAAGTGCGCTCGAGACCTTCGGCAGCGCGTTTTGACCCAGGTCCGTCTGAGCCTGGCCAAGGTTGGTCGCACCGGTCTGAATTGCATTATTGATAGCGTCGCTGGCACCCGAGACAGCCGCAGCGTCATTCGCCATGGCGCTCGACTGCGCAGACAGACCGTCCTTGATGCTCTGAAGCTTTTCATTCTGCTCGCGGAGCAAATCGATGATCGATACAATGCGCGCGTCAATTTCCTTGGAACCTGTCGACGTGTCATTGACGAGAATTTCCAAGTGCCCGATAACGGCCTTATTGTGGTCGATCGTCGCTTGGAGAGACTCAAGCGAGTTGTCGATACGGGTAGTCGTAGATGCGACCGTGCCCGTCAGCTTGCCAATCGCAGCGTTTGCGGAGGCTGACGTCTTGGTGAGCGCAAGGCTGCCTTCCGAGAGCGCCTTGGAGAGCGAGGCGACAGAGTTGCCCGCCGTGGCGCGAGCCTCGCCCAGCAGGTCATTGCCCTGGGAGATCGCCTGCGTCAGCGACGGCGCCTGACCCTGCAGACCGGCAAGTGCCGCATCTGCCGAGGCAATGGAACCACTCGTCTTATCGATGGCGGCATTCATGTCGCCAATCGAATCACGCACTTCGCCCAACGTATCGGAAGCCTCTGATACCGAACCGGCCAACGAATCCTGAGTCTGGGTTGCCTTGTCCTTTAAATCGACTCCGGCATCCTTGGCAATACTGGCAACGGTCTCGCCCACCGTGGAGACAAATTCCGAGTTGATCTGCTCCTCGATGGTGTTTGCACCGGTGTCGGTAACCTTGGGCGCAATAGCGCTCTTCTTCTCATTGACGTAGTACGTAAGCTTGGGCTGATGGTAGTTGCCGTCGAGCATCGAAACCAGGTTATCCGAGAAGTTCTTGGGGACTACGATGGCCGCATAGTACTCACCGCTCTCGACGCCCTCTTTGGCATCGGCCGCAGAATCGACGAAGGTCCAGCCCAGCTGATCGTTCTCCTTGAGCTGATCGACGACCTGATCGCCCGCGTTGAGCTCGCCCACCAGGTCGTTTTGGGTGCCCCGATCGTTGTTGGCGATGGCAATCTTGATGCCCTGGGTGTTTCCGTACGGATCCCAGTTGGCCACGATGTTGTACCAGGCATACAGCGAGGGAATAACGCACACGCCAAGAGTAACCACCAAGGCGACGGGGTTCACAAGCAGTCGCTTAATGTCGCGCTTAAATATCGCAAAGGAGACCTTTGCATTGGATAGTTTGCTGCCGAGACTCACGCTTGGACCATCCATCCTGTCGTTGAATCGAATCGTACTATCGATAACCATTGTACGTAAGCGCTTTAGCGTCTCAGAGCACAATGGTATTGAGTTTTGCGGGTAGCAATATACTACGAAGACGAATTAACGTACAGTTGTACAGTATCTTTAATTTCAGCAGGTCACAAAACCACAACCCGCACAAATTAGCAATTCAAATAGTCATCGGAGACGTTCTTAAACGACTGGTCAAACAAGAACGCCCCCAACGACTAGTTTGGACCACGGTAACATCGATGTTTTAGCAATGCCAGCGAGCGGGCGCCAGAGCGAACAAATTGGCATGAAAAGAGGACGGCATAGACCTTCTGGTCATGCCGTCCTCTTTGAATGACAAGTTGTCGCTCTGGTGCCCGCGCAACGTCGAGCAGTTGCGGCGTTTGGTAAAACGCCGCAACGAACTAGCTCAGCATTGCATCCATCATCTCGGAGTTGACGGAGTCGTCGGCAGACCACTCGCCGTCGTCGTTGCAGGTGTACTTGAAGATAACCGTGGTCTTCCTGGGCTCGGTGGCCTTGGTCACATCGACCATAACCTGACCGGCCATCTTGTACAGCTCGTCATCGGAAGGAACCGTGTCAAGCGCAGCGACCTTCTCCTGATACTGGGTGGAGAAGTCCTCGACGATCTTGTTCATAGACTTGCATGTGATAGAGACCTCGGCGGTCGCGACACCCTTGTCTTCGTCGACCGTCACGTCGCCGATCTTGTAGTCAAAGCCCTCGAGATAGGTCTTGGCATACTCCTTGGGATCGATACCCAGCTGCTCGAACTCGTCGCCCGAAGCCTCCTCCAGACCAGAGAGGAAGTCGTCGCCACCGTTCTTGACCTCGTCAAACTGCGTCGTAAGATCCTCGGTGATGAGCTCCTCAACCGAAGGACCTCCACAGCCGGAAAGCACGACCACGCATGCAACCAAGACGGCCATGAGGGGCACAAGCAGCAGCTTCTTTTTCATGTTGTTCCTCCCAATGAGCGGCACCGCGCTTCCCGGACGCGGCACACGTTGTAATAAGTAAGCCCATACTATCCACTTATGAACACCCTCGGCAACGCGAAGGCGCGGTCGGTTCGTTTTAGCGTCCGAACGGTTTGCAAGCCCGCCCAACGCGCAATAAAACGCTTCCCCACGGTGCAATAAAAAAGGTGGCCGGAAAACCCGACCACCCTTGCACATCCTTTGGATGCCGCAGATTACTTGCGGACAACCTTAACGATGGCGTCACCGGCGGCGACGGCGGACTCTGCCTCAACGGTGAGCTCGACGTCGGCAAACTCGGCGGTGTTGGACACGGCCACCACGACGCAGTCCTTATAACCAGCAGCGGCGATCTTGGCGCGGTCGATCTTGAGTATGGGCTGGCCGGCCTTCACGACGTCGTCGGCCTTGACGAAGCCCTCGAAGCCATCACCGTTCATGTTGACGGTATCGACGCCAACGTGCACCAGAACCTCGATGCCGCTATCGGACTGCAGACCCACGGCGTGACCCATGGTGACGGTCACCTTACCGTCGCAGGGAGCGTAGACCAGATCGTCCTCGGGCCACACGGCACAGCCCTTGCCCAGAACCTCGCCACCAAAGACGGGATCGGGCACGTCGGCCATCTTGATGACCTTGCCCTTGACGGGCGAGCACAGCACGTCGGCGCCGGCAGAAGCAGAGATGGAGGCCGGAGCAGCGGCAGCCGCGGGCTCAGCCTTCTTCTTGAACATATCAAACAGACCCATACGTTTTCTCCTCTTGATTAAGCGCAACGTTGTGCGCATGCCTACGGTAATTATAGTGCCAAATGGTTCAAATGCTAAGGTGGGGACTCGAATCGCGAGCCCTTCCCGGTAGTGCTCGTGGGACGAGCATCTCCTTTGCATCGCGGGTCGATAAGCCGAGTATCGTCTGCGCACGGGACGGGCAGAAGCGGGCGCACCAAACCCGATACTTCTTTTCGCTCTCGAGTCCTGCCGCCGCCCCGTCCCTGACACTTCCTGATACCGACCGAAACGTGCCAAAATAAAACCGTCCCTTTTTGGTAGGTTTGGCGAGTGTGGATTTTCGGACGCTTAACTAACGAGCGTGGATAATCTCCCACTTTGACTTTGAGGCCGTCACCGAGCCAAAAACGGGAGATTATCCACGTTCATTTTGGATGACCCCCTTGTACCAAGCCGAGCTCCATGGTCAAGTAATAACGACTTCTCATCATTAGATTGTTTACATCAATTCTAATAACTATTTAATCCTTAAACTCGTTATTAGAATTGATATGATTAGCCTAATAACGAGTTTCCGGCACTAAAGATATGGAGGGCGCGATGCAAATCGAGGAGAACGGCCAGGGAACGCTCCGCAATAATCTATCGGGGAAATTGGCTTACTATTCGTTTTTTCCAACGCCCTTGCAATCATTGAGGCAGCTAAACCTCACCGAGGAAACCTATCGCACGCTTTCCGCATGCTCACGAAAGCTTGGAGAGCTTGAAGGCATGCTCTACTTTGTTCCCAACGCCGACATGTATCTGACAATGTACGTGCGCAAAGAAGCACTCCTTTCTTCGCAAATTGAGGGAACCCAGTGCACGTTTGACGACCTACTTAGTCCATCGCAAACACAACTCCATCATAAAGATGTCGCAGACGTCGTGAATTACGTCCGTGCTGTCGACCGCGGCGTAGAACTGCTCAAAAAGATGCCCTTGTGCACGAGACTTCTTAGGCAAGTTCATGCGGTCCTGCTGGACGGAGTGCGCGGAACGGAGAAGAATCCAGGCGAGCTGCGCTCCTCACAAAACTGGATTGGCCCCTCAGGCTGCACCATTGCAACCGCATCGTTTGTCCCTCCAAACATTGAAGATTTGAGTAACACGCTCCAGGACCTCGAACGCTTTATCAATGAGCCTCAAGTCGAAATGGATCCGATTGTGCGGGCGGCGCTCGTCCATTACCAATTTGAAACTGCCCATCCATTCCTAGACGGAAACGGTCGCCTGGGCAGGCTTCTCATTACACTTATGCTCATCAATGATGGCGTTCTTCATTCTTGCTTGTTCTATCCATCGTTCCAGTTCAAGAAAAATCGAAGCGAGTACTACCGGCAACTCACATCCGTAAGGGAGAGAGGCACTTACGAGGAATGGATAGAGTTTTTCTGCAACAGTCTTCTCGAGAGTGCGAAGGACTCGGTAGGGTCTTTAAAAAACCTTGTTGACCTCCATAACCGTTCCACAGCAACCATTACCGAAAATCTCGGAAGGACTGCTGCAAACGGGCAAAGGCTGTTGGGCATTCTTGAAGAGCACCCCATCGTCGACACCGCATTCATCGCTGCCCAACTCGATATCGGCAGGAGTACCGCGAGCTCGCTCGTCAAATCATTTGAAGAATTGGGTATCCTCCGTCCGCTCGACGAGTCAAGACAGAGATACCGGCAGTACGGGTATGAAGAGTATCTTTCGATTCTCAGGGAAGACGCCGAGCCGATTAGATAGGCATCGCAACCCAGGCAAATTAAAGCGAGCGTGGATAATCTCCCACTTTGAGCCTGCACACAGGCCAAAAACGGGAGATTATCCACGCTCATTCCTGAGTAGTCATTTATGAACGTCCCCAATGACTAGTCCGGCAACGCCGATGCCTTGGCAACGGCAGCGAACGGGCCGCATTCGGAGCAAGACGACGCCGCAAGTAGAGAACGGACAGTGAGCGGGTCGCATTTGAGACAAGGTGACGTGAAACGAAAGGGCGCTGACCTTCTGGTCGCGCCCTTGAAGTTGAACGTCAGATTGTCCAAATGCGGCCCGCGCAGCGTCGAGCAGTTACGGCGTTTGGTAAAACGCCGTAACTAACGTGCTCCGTACTGCTCGTAGTAGGCGTCGATGGCGGTCTTGAGCTCGTCATCGATGACGACCTTGCCGTCGATCTCGTGGTTGTAGAGGGTCTCGACGACCTCGGCCATGGAAACGATGCTCGCGACGGGGAAACCGTACTTTGCCTCGATCTCCTTCTGAGCGGTGGTCACACCGCCCTTGCCGACCTCCATGCGGTTGAGGGACACGATCAGGCCCTTGATCTCGACATCGGCAGCAGCCTTGACCTTAGGATAGGTCTCGTCGATGGACTTGCCGCTGGTGGTGACGTCCTCGACCATGACCACACGGTCGCCGTCCTTGGGCTCATAACCCAGCAGGTTGCCCTTATCGGCACCGTGGTCCTTGGCCTCCTTGCGGTCGCAGCAGTACTTGACCTCCTTGCCGTACAGCTCGTGGTAGGCAATCGCGGTCACGACGGCCAGGGGAATGCCCTTGTAGGCCGGCCCAAACAGCACGTCAAAGTCGTCGCCAAAGTTATCGTGGATGGCCTGGGCGTAATACTCGCCCAGCTTCTTGAGCTGATAGCCCGTCACGTAGGCGCCGGCGTTCATAAAGAACGGGGACTGACGGCCGCTCTTGAGCGTAAAGCTGCCAAACTTAAGCACGTCGGACTCGACCATGAACTTGATGAATTCTTGCTTGTAAGCCTCCATGGGTCTCCCTTCCAATAGGCGCGTCCAGCTTGGACGGGCGCGTGTGAATCCGGTTCTTAGCTTACCAGAAAGCACCTCAGCGAACCGATGCCGCTGAGGTGCCTGCCCTGCTTCTATGTGATCGCTCTCCGGAGTGTTATTAACCGTTCTCTGCACACCTCCATAGCGCTCTCGACGCCACTCCCCCGTTGAGGGTTCGTGTTTGACGTATTGAGCGCCGATGTTTTGACGCTTTGTAGGTTAAACGTTTATCCACATTGGACTGAGAGCCCTTATATCCGCTGGCGACAAGCGGTCCCATACCGTCGAGCAAACGGCGGCGTTTTGTTACTCAGGTCCTACATATGGATAATATTGCCTGTTCAGCGGCGTAGTTTATAGGCTGGGCACATGGAGTCCATCGCGGCATCGCGCATGCGCTACAATCTCAGTTAACCTGTTAACCACTCGCAAACAGCAGGAGGCCCCATGCCCACACCCGGCAAGCGCTCGTCCATGCGCCAGATTGCCGCAGCGGCCGGCGTATCCGTCGCCACGGTCTCCCACGTCATCAACGGCAGTGGCCGTTTTTCCGAAGACACCCGCGAGCGTGTTGAAGCCGCCGTCGAGGAATACGACTACGTCACGAATATGGCGGCGAAGAGCCTCCGCATGGCCCAGTCCCGGACCATCGGCATGATCGTGCCGGACATCTCGAACGACTTCTTTTCCAAGATCGCCCTGCATGTGGAACGCGAGCTCGCCACCGAGGACTACTCGGTCTTTGTCTGCAACAGCGCCAACGACCCCGCCCGCGAGCGCGATTACTTCCGCACGCTTGCGAGCAAACAAGCCGATGGCATCATCTGCATCTCCGGCCTGCGCAGGCTCGACGGCGAATTTGTCCCCCACGGCATTCCCGTGGTCTGCATCGACCGCGCGCCCGAAAACGACCTCGGTTTCCCGCACGTGGGTTCCGACAACATCGGCGGCGGCTACATGGCAACCGAGCACCTCATCGAGCGCGGCTGCAAGAACATCCTGAGCATCTCGAGTTTTACGGCCAACTACCCCGGAAACGAGCGTCAGATGGGCTACGAGCGGGCGCTTGCCGCGCATGGGATGCCGCTGTGCCGCGACTACCAGCTGTTTGTCTCGGGCAAGCAGCCGAGCATCATCGAGTCTGAGGAACTCGTGACCGACTTCCTCTCCACGGGTTGCCCCGTCGACGGCATCTTTGCCCATAGCGACCACGCTGCCGTGGGTGCGCTGCGGGCGCTCGTTGCGGCCGGCAAGCGCGTACCCGAGGACGTCCGCCTCATCGGTTTCGACGATTCCGTGTACGCGCAGATCCCGACGCCGCAGATCAGCACCATTCGCCGCTTCCCCGAGCGCCTCGCGCACGAGGGATGTCAGGCCCTGCTCGCCCTGCTGCGCGGCGAGAAACCCGAGATGGAGACGCTTGTCCCTGTCAAGCTCGTGCAGCGCGCGAGCAGTTAGACCGCGGATGGTAAATGGTCCCAACGTGATGCTCAGCCTATCCCCCGAGGGAGTCGGTTTCCAAAACTCGGCTGTTTCGGACGGTTTAGGGACGACCTGCTGAGTAGCGGATGGATGACAATGGAAGAAACCACGGTTAGGCGATGTGCATGATCTCGGTCTTCTCAGGCACCCCCTCCAACACCGTCCGAAGCAGCCGAGCTTTCCTCTCGCATGCGCTCTATCCCACGCGCGATATGCAAAAAGCCCGCCACCACACGGGTGACGGGCTTTTCCACTACCAGCCGCGTGCCTCCTCCGCACGCACGAGCTGACGAGCCTCGATCTGGCGAATCATATCGATGCGGCGCTGGTGACGGCCGCCCTCGAACTCGCCGGTGAGCCAGGCGTCGACGATCATCTTGGCCAGCTCGATGCCTACCACGCGAGCACCAAATGCGAGCATGTTGGTGTTGTTGTGCTCGCGTGACAAGCGAGCGGAATACGGCTCAGAGCAGGTGCAGCAACGGATACCGCGCACCTTGTTCGCGGCAAGCGAAATGCCCACTCCCGTGCCGCAGATCACGATACCGCGATCGACTTCCCCGGCCACGACCGCGTTCGCCACGGCCTCACCCGCGATGGGATAGTCAAAGCGCTCGGTGCTGTCCGTGCCGAAGTTCACGACCTCATAGCCGTACTTCTCCTGGATATAAGCCGCAATGGCTTCCTTGTACTCAACCGCAACGTGGTCGTTTCCAATACCGATCTTCATAAGAGACCCCTTTCCAAATCCGCTCGCGCGTGTCGCGCGCTTATTACGTCCTAATTTGCCTTTTCGCGTCTAATACACCTCGCCGGCGCGCAGACGGCGCAGGCACTCCTCGTAACCGGCGTCCTTGCCAAACAGCGCACTGGTACCCAAGATGAAGCCGTCCGCGCCGATAGCGGACAGGTCACGCACGCGCTCGGGCGAGCAGGCGCCGTCGATCATGAGCTCAAAGCCGAAACGTTCCTTAAGAGCGGCAAGGCGACGTACCTTGTCGTTCGTGAACTCGATAAAGCTCTGGCCGGCAAAACCCGGATTCACCGTCATGACCATCACGTAGTCGCAGAGGTTCAGCATCTCCTCAACCTCGGAAATCGAGGTGTCGGGGTTCACGGCAATACCGGCGCTCTTGCCAAGAGACTTGATCGCGGCGAGGGTCTTGACCACGTAGCGCTCGGACTCCGGGTGGATGTAGATGATGTCCGCGCCCGCGGCGGCAAAAAGCTCCACCTTGCTGGCGGGGTTCTCGACCATAAGGTGCACGTCGACGAGCTTGTTAGTAGCAGCACGCACGGCCTTAATGTCCTCGAGGCCCATGGCGAAGTTGGGAACGAAACTGCCGTCCATCACGTCGCAATGGAAGATATCAATGCCGGCGGCGTCGAGCTCCTCGACGGTCGCACGCAGGTTGCCGTAGTCGGCGCACATGAGGCTGGGGCAGAGCAACATGGTGAACTCCTTATCTGCTCATTGGTTATCTACTCGTTGATAATTAATCGTTTAACCTGTATCTAAAGTCTGGCTGATTAATCGTTTAACCACGTTGTTAACCTACAGGTTTCTCTAGATTCACAACGTTGTCATATTTGTCTATCTAGCTGGCGTCATACGGATTCCGTACGGCGAAAAGCCGTTGTGTTCCCTAGAAAGAGGCCCCGCCATTCAGCTGGCCACCATGGGCCGTGCTCGCACGGGCGTGGGCCTTGAACCCTACGCCTCCGGCGTGATCAGGCGCGCATGTTGGGCGATCTTCTCGTCATAGGATTCCGCGATGATCGCCACGCCATCAAACCCAAAAGCCCGAACATTTGAGAACTTATGAAACTTCGAGCTGTCGCACAGCACGTACACCTTATTCGAGTTCTCGCGCACGATGCGCTTCTTCGTTGCCTCCACATACGAGGGCGTCATGATGCCCCGGTCTTCGTCAATCGCGTTGGTCCCGATGAACGCCTTGTCAAAGTACAGATCGCGCAGGATCGACTCGGTCATGGAGCCGCAAAACGAGGAGTTCACGTGGTTGAACTCGCCACCCACTACGATGAGCTGGGCGCGCGTCTCGCTCTTAATCAGGCACGCCGAGGCGTCCGTCGTGTAGATCGTCACGTCGCGGTCGAGCAGCAGGCGCAGCAGGGCCGTGCAGGTTGAACCGGAGTCCAGATAGAGCGTGTCCCCGTCCTCAACCAGACGCAGGGCGACCTGGGCAATCTGATCCTTCTCGTTCCCATGCAAACCCGAGCGCGTCGAGATACTCACCTCGTGAACGGCCGAGACCAACTTCACCGCGCCGCCCGAAAGGTGCTCAACCTTGCCGAGCGCCTCCAGCTCCTTGAGGTCGCGGCGCAGCGTCGAAATAGAAACGCCCGGCAGCTCCTCCTGCAGCTCAGAAATCCTCACAAGGCCCGACTTCTGCAGGCACTCTACAATTCGCTCCTGGCGCTCATACGGGATCATATCGGGAACCTCTCCAAACCACTTTGCTTCACGCTCGTTCATTTCTTTTCGAGAAGTGTAACGCACGAGCAGAAAAACGGCCGCCATCCGCAACGATAACGGCCGTTTTAATCGATTGACCAACCCGCTCGTTCACAATTTGAACGAGGTTGACGTCCTCACGTAAGGGCGACGCTCCTTGAGCAAGGATAACGAGCCCCGGGCGAGGCACCGCGCCTCAAGTGAGACAGCACCCAAGGGAAGCGCACCTCAAGCTCTTAGGCAAGCTGGTCCTCCTTGCCGGTGAAGATGAAGGCGAGGACGCCGGCCACGACGGCAGAGATGAGCATGCCGGCCATGGCCCAAGCGAAGTTCATGGGGTCGGAGCTCACGAAAGCCGGGAACGTGGTAACGGAACCGAAGGTGAAGGCAGTCGTGACGACCTTCATGATGCCGAGGAACGCACCGCCGACGGCACCACCGATGATCTGCGCAAGCCAGACCTTCTTGTTCTTCACGAGCATGCCGAACAGCGTGGGCTCGATGATGGCGGACAGGGCGATCGACACGACGCCGGTCATGGCAAAGCTCTTGAGCTTCTGGTCGCGGGCCTTGAGGAACACGCCGAAGGCGCAGCCGATAACGGCGAAGTTGCAGGCGAAGGTGAAGGGGCAGATGTAGTCGAAGCCGTTCTGGGCGATGTTGTTGATCATAATGGGGTTCACGGCCCAGTGGATACCCATGGACACGAGCACGGACCAGCCGCCGCCAACCAGCACGCCGGCAAGCAAGGAGCTGCGCTCGATCAGCCAGTTGACCACGAAGGCGATACCCTCGCCGGCGTAGACGCCCAGGGGACCGATGACGAGCATCGTGAGCGGAACCATAACGATCAGGGAGATGGCGGGCAGCACGACGAGCTTGAGCATCTCGGAGACGTGCTCATCGAGCCACTTGTACAGGAACGAGTAGACCCAGACGGACAGGATGGCGGGGATAACCGTGGAGTTGTAGCTCATGAGAACAACGGGGATGCCGAAGAAATCCGTCATGGCGCCGTTGCCCGCGTCGCCCATGAGGGCGATGAAGTCCGGGTAGAGCAGGCACGCGCCGAGCAGCGCCGACAGGTACGGGCTCGCGCCGAAGCGCTTACCGGCCGAGAAGCCGAGCAGCACGGGCAGGAAGTAGAACACGCTCATGGCCAGGGTGTACAGGATGGTGTAGGTACCCGTACCCTCGGCGATGATGCCGAGCTGGGCAGCCAGGATGACGAAGCCGCGCAGGATACCGGAGCCGGCCATGGCGGGCAGCAGCGGGGCAAAGATGCCGGAGATCGCAGAGAAGATCTGGCTGACGATGCTCTCGCCCTCGTCCTTGGTAGCAGCGGAGATCTCCACGCCCGAGCCCTTGACCAGCGGCTCAAACTTCTCGTACAGCTTCGGGACCTCAGTGCCGATGAGAACCTGATACTGACCAGCCTTGTTCAGCGTGTTCACAACGCCTTCGACTTCCTTGACCGCAGCGTCGTCACAAGCCGCGTCGTCCTTGAGATTGAGGCGCAGGCGCGTCGCGCAGTGCGTCATGCCCGAGATGTTCTCGGGACCACCGACGGCGTCCAGAATCCCCTGAGCCATCGCGTTCCAGTCGCGTTTCATTGGTTACCTCCCCATTGCGCAGAAGAGCTCGCGGACAAGCTCGGCTGCCTTAATCGCGTCGTTTGCATCGATAACGGATTGGATCTTCTCCATGCCTACGGTCTCGATTGCATCGTTGAGCAGATGAATCATCTGGTCGTTCTGCGTAGCCTCGCCGGCAGCGGGTTCGATGACCGGGAACGTGTCGAAGTAGATCGCGCTGTCGTACCCGTGCTTCTTCACGTAGTAGAGGAACTCGAGGGTCTTCACCGGCGTGGACGTACCAATCATAAGGCCATCATCGAAGCGACCGTTGCCGTCGTTTAGGTGAATGCCGTAGAGCTTGCCCTCGCGGCCGAACAGGTCGACGGCCATGGCGGGGTTCTCGTGCTTCATGAGCATGTGGCAGTAGTCCAGCGTGACGCCCAGGTTCGGGCGGTCTGCAGCGTTGAGGATCATGCCGGTCATGCCCATGGAGTCGATGAACGCGTACGCGCGCTCCTCGTAGGGTTTGTACTCGATCGAGATCTTGAGGTCGGGCGCATAATCGCAGACCTTCTGGAATGCGGCTACGAGCTGGTCGAAGACGCGAGCATAGGCGATCTGGAAGCTGTAGTCGAAACCGTCGTGGCCGAGCCAGATGGTCACCGTGTTGCCACCGGCAGTGCGGCAGTAGTCGCACGCCTCGTAGCAGAGCTCAAGGGCTTCCGCGGCAAGGGCATCATCGGCATTGCCCAGGTCACCGTTGAGGAACGCGTTGCGGAAGCGCAGCGCGCAGCCGTTCAGCTGCAGTTCGTGAGCTGCGAGCTTGGCGGCCATGTCCTCCGCCGTGACACCTGTGCAGTGCTCGGGGTAGTTGAGGTCGACGTGCGTGAGGCCCACGCTCTGGAACTCCGCGAACACGCGATCAAGATTCTTGTCGCCATCGCGAAAATAGGAGTTGATACGAGTTGCAAGCTTCATGCTTCTACGTCCTTTACCTTCGTCCTTAATCGTTTCTGCTCGTTCGAGCACCTGATCTATATCCGTAATTCGATAAGGGCCGCCGCCTGCGCGCCGGGGCTTACCCTGTGACATGTAGATTACTGCCACGTAAGTTCATTTTCAATCAATGTTTTTCATTCTTTTTCTCATTGTGTCAGAGTTTTTCACTGCAAATGGCCATCTACCTTGTGGTTTTGCTGTTAATCAAGTTTGACCATTCTTGATACTATTTGATTTAATCTGAACTTAACTACCGTTTACAGGCGAAAATCAACCGTTCGCCGGCGACGGTGACGCAAAATGAAGAAAGCTTGCATGGGGTTGACACGGTAAACCCCCTCGTCAAAAATACGGGCGGATTGAAACGGGTACAAGGTGCCTGGAGCGCGCCCTGCGCCCGGCCTTAAGGAGGTGTGCCATGGAAGGCAGTCATAGTCGAAAAACCTGCATGTCGCCCTCGGCACGCCACGAGGATTCCCCGCTCGCATAAACGCCAGCAGCCGATCGCTGTCACTCATTCACGAGCACAAGCACCATAAAACTCACCACAAAGCTGTCTGTCCTCTTTACGGGGATTCGCGAGCATGACGTGAGCGACATCTAGGTTTTTTGAAGCAAATACGACACGTACGCTAACTCCCCTCAACAAGGAGGACCCTATGCTGATGCTCAAAACCGTCACGGTACTCGAAGCCATCTCCAAGCGCCGCCGCACGGCGCGCCCTGCCGCTCATACCGGCCTATCCAAGAACACCATATTCGCCGCCACCCATAGTGCCGAGGACGCCCTCGTACTGCTTGACGCCACGGCAAACGGCCTCACCGTCGAGCAGGCAACTGAGCGCCTGAACGCCGTCGGCCCCAACACCATCGAGGCAACGACCAAAACGCTCGCCCGCCGCATCGCCGACGCGTTCATCGATCCCTTCGCCGGCATCCTCGCCGCGCTCGCGCTGGTCTCGCTCTACATCGACGTGCTCGCCGTACCCGAGCCGCAGCGCGACCCCTCCACGGTCATCGTCATCGGCATCATGCTGCTGGTATCGGGCGGTATGAAGTTTATCCAGGAAGCCCGCAGCGGCAATGCGGCCGAGGCCCTTAAGGACCTGGTCTCCAACACTTGCACCGCCCTGCGCGACGGCGGGCGCATCGAGATCCCCTTCGACGAGCTCGTCCCCGGCGATGTAATCCGCCTCTCTGCCGGCGATATGGTGCCGGCAGATGCCCGCATCATCACCGCGCGCGACCTGTTTGTGATCGAGTCCGCACTCACCGGCGAGAGTGAGGCCGTCGAGAAGACCACCGCCGTCACCGTCGTCGAGGGCGCCGACGGCTCCGCACTGCCACTCTCTGCCTGCAAGAACATCGTCTTTACCGGCACCTCCGTGCAAAACGGCGCCGCCATGGCGCTTGTCGTTGCCACCGGCTCGGACACCTACCTGGGCGGCATCGCCAAGATGCTCAACGGGCGCGGCGAAAAGAGCGCGTTTGACCGCGGCGTCTCGAGCGTCTCCATGCTGCTGGTGCGCCTGATGCTCGTTATGGCGCCGGCCGTCTTTGCCATCAACGCCGCCACCAAGGGCAACGTCATCGACGCGCTGCTGTTCGCCACGAGCGTGGCCGTGGGCATCACGCCGCAGATGCTTCCCGTCATCGTGACCACGAGCCTGTCGCAGGGCGCCAAGGACCTCGCCCGTCGCCAGGTTATCGTCAAGGAGCTGCCGGCGATTCAAAACCTCGGAGCGATGGACGTCCTGTGCTGCGACAAGACCGGCACCCTCACCGAAGACCGCATCGTGCTCGAGCGCTACCTCAACACCGATGGCAACGAGGACGCGCGCGTGCTGCGCCATGCGTTTTTGAACAGCTTCTTCCAGACCGGCCTCAAAAATCTTATCGACCTGGCCGTAATCGACCGTGCCGATGTGACGCCCTCGACCGTCGCACCCGATTCCATGCTGGGCCAGAGCCTGCGCGACCGCTACACCAAGGTCGACGAGGTTCCCTTCGATTTCTCGCGCCGTCGCCTGAGCGTAGTTGTCGCCGACGCCCAAGGCAAAACCCAGATGCTTACCAAGGGCGCCGCCGAGGAAATGCTCGAGATCTGCTCCTTTGTCGAGATCGATGGCATCGCTCAGCCGCTCACCAAAGACAGGCTCGCCCAGATTCGCAAGCAGATCGCCGGACTTAACGCCGAGGGCCTACGCGTAATTGCCGTGGCGCAGAAGACCAATCCGCGCTGCGTGGGCGAGTTTGGCATCGCCGACGAGTGCGACATGGCGCTGATGGGCTTTTTGGCCTTCCTCGATCCGCCCAAAGCAAGTGCCGCGGGCGCCGTCGCCACCCTCGAGGCCAAGGGCGTGGCGGTCAAGGTCCTAACCGGCGACAACGACCGCGTCGCCGCCACCGTCTGCGAGCAGATTGGTATCGATGCGAGCAACGTCTTGCTCGGCTCCGAGATCGATGCGCTCGATGACGCCGAACTTGCCGAGCGCGCCGAGAAAACCCACCTCTTCGCCAAGCTCTCGCCGCTGCAGAAGGCGCGCCTGGTACGTGTCATGCGCGAGATGCTCGGCCACACCGTGGGCTTTATGGGCGACGGCATCAACGACGCCGCCGCCATGCGTGCGAGCGATTGCGGCATCTCGGTCGATTCGGCCGTCGATATTGCCAAGGAATCCGCCGATATCATCTTGCTTCAGAAGGACCTGGGCGTGCTCGAGCGCGGCATCATCGAAGGCCGCCGCACTTACGGCAACCTGCTCAAGTACCTCAAGACCACGGTGAGCTCCAACTTTGGCAATGTGCTGTCCGTGACCGTCGCGAGCCTGTTCTTGCCGTTTTTGCCCATGAGCGCCCTGCAGCTGGTACTGCTATCGCTGGTCTACGAGATCGTGTGCATCGCACTGCCGTGGGACACCGTCGATGACGCCTGGACTGCCCGCCCGCGTGCCTGGGACGCCGCGTCCATCAAGGGCTTTATGCTCGAGCTGGGCCCCGTGAGCTCGCTGTTTGACATCGTGACCTTCGCCGCGCTCTTCTTTGTCGTGTGCCCCGCCGCCGTGGACGCAAGCTGGTCCGAGCTTGCCGCCGCGGGCGACGTCGCGGGTATGGCGACCTTTGCTGCGCTCTTCCAGAGCGGCTGGTTTGTCGAGTCCATGTGGTCGCAGACACTCGTGGTCCACATGTTGCGCTCCCAGCATCTGCCGAGCCCGCGCGACCACGCCGCGCCCGCATTGTGCGTTCTTACCGTGCTGGGCCTGGCGCTCGTCACCTGGCTGCCGGCAAGCCCCATCGCCGATGCGCTCGGCCTCATGCCGCTGCCCACGAGCTTTTTTGGGCTGCTCATTGGCATCGTTACCGCCTATATCGCGCTCACCCAGCTGGCGAAGCGCCGCTACATTGCCCGCCACGGCGAGCTGCTGTAGCAAGTAGACGGAAAACACCCTGCCAGCTGCCGTTGCCACTACCACAGCTGCCAACGCCGCTGCCGTTGCCTCTGCCGCCGCCGCAGTCTATCCCCCCAGCAGTTGCGGTGAAATAGTTCCTGTTTAAAGCCCCGTGACTTTAATTTAGGGACTATTCCACCGCGACTTATTGGGAGATTAGCTAGTCCTTGGGTGTCCAGGACCAGAAGAAGTTGATGAGGGCCACGCGCGAGGCGGTGCCGGTCTTTTTGTTGATCGAGGAAATGTGACGGTTGAGCGTTGAGCGCGGAATCGGAACATGCGGGTGCAAAATCCCCACCAAGATCGTCGGTAGCAAGCACCAGTCCATCCCGCATCACGACACCATCGGCTCGTCGCCCCAATTGCCCCAGTAGCGTACGTCCCCAATGAGTGGCTCCGGTGACTAGTCGTTTAAGAACGTCCCCAATGACTAGTCAAAAATGGGCCATCTGTCCCAGTTGTGGAGACTCCTTGAGCCGTCTGGGTATCGCGAAGGATCGCGCACTCCCCCATCATCAAAAGTGACACACGCTACCAGTTGATGGGAGGCAGCCATGGGCTTCTTTGACAAGATGTTCGAGAAGAAAGAGTGCGCGATTTGCGGTACCGAGCTGGGACTTCTAGGTAAGACAAAAATCAATGAAGGCTACCTGTGCAAAGAGTGCGCCGGCAAGCTCTCCCCCTACTTTCACGGCTATCGCTCCAGCACCGCGGACGATATCCGTGAGCAACTCGCCTACCGCGAGGCCAACGCCGAGCGCCTGTCTTCGTTCAACCCCACGCGCACGCTTTCTGCCGGGCGCACCAATATTATGCTCGATGAGGACGCGGGCCTGCTGATCATCACTTCGCAGAGCCGCTGGCGCGACGCCAATCCCGACATCATCGAGTTCTCGCAGGTACTCGGCTGCGATATGGATATCGACGAGCAGCGCACCGAGATCTATCGCGAGACCAAGGACGGCGAGCGCGAGAGCTACAACCCGCCGCGCTACGACCTGGATTACGACTTTAATCTGACCATCCACGTCAACACGCCGTACTTTACCGAGATCAACCTGCGCGTGAACGACTCCACCATCGATCAGCGCGACTCCATCGAATATCGCGAGGCCAAGCGCCAGGCAACCGAAGTCCGCGATGCGCTGGTGCAGCTGCGCCAGGAGACGCGCGACAGCGTCGTGGCCGCCAAGGCCCCCAAGACCGCGATGACCTGCCCCTTCTGCGGAGCCACCACCATTCCCGATGCCAGTGGGCGCTGCGAATACTGCGGCGGCGCCATCGGCGCATAGCCTCCGGCAGCGAAAGGACCGATCATGGCCTTCGAGAGCGTTAACTATCAGTGCCCTGCCTGCGGTGGCCCCTTGCATTTTGCAAGCGCCGAGCAAAAGCTCGTCTGCGACTACTGTGACTCGCGCTTTGAAGTCGAAGAAGTCGAGGCCCTCTATCGCGAGCGCCAGGACAAGGCAGATGCCAAAGCCGATGCCGCAGCCGCGGCCCCCAAGCCTGCTGTCGACGATGCCGTGCAGGAGCTGGCTCAAAACGCCGGTTACATCTGCTCGTCGTGCGGCGCCGAGCTCGTGTCCGACGGCACCGTCGCTGTCACCACCTGCCCGTACTGCGGCAACTCCGCCGTAGCGCCCGGTCAGCTTTCGGGCGACTTCTCGCCCGACCTGGTGATTCCATTTAAGCTCGGGCGCGACGACGTCACGGCCGCACTCAAGGAACACTACAAGGGCAAGATCTTGCTGCCCAAGAGCTTTGTCACCGGCAACCACATCGACGAGGTCCAAGGTGTCTACGTGCCGTTTTGGCTCTACGGCGCCCGCGTTGACGGCGAAGTGTACTTTGACGCGACCAACGAGACCGTGACCGAGGAATCCGACCGCACCGTCACGGCCACCGACCACTACGATGCCTATCGCAAGGGCAATATCTCGTTTAAGCGCGTGCCCGTCGACGGATCGTCCAAGATGCCCGACGGCCACATAGACGCCATCGAGCCGTTTGACTACGACGCACTGCGTCCGTTCTCGGTCGCATATATGCCCGGCTACATCGCCAACCGTTACGACGAGGACTGCGAGACCTGCAAGGCGCGCGCCGAGCGCCGTATGGAAGAAAGCACGATCTCGGCCCTGCGCGAGACCGTCGTCGACGAATATGATGACGCCACGGTCGAAAGCAAGCAGCTCGACTACACCTGGGAAGACAGCGACTACGCCCTGTTCCCCGTCTGGATGCTCTCCACCTCGTGGAACGGCAAGAGCTACCTGTTTGCCATGAACGGCCAGACCGGCCGCTTGGTCGGCGAGCTCCCCTGCTCCAAGCCCAAGCTCGCCATCGCCTCGGTGCTGTTCTTTGTGATCGGATTTGTCCTCTCCCAGATTCTCTTTATGGGGGAATACGCCTTCGATCCGGATTACCTCACCTTTGATATCGAGGGCATCCTCATCAACATCATCGCGCCGCTGATCATCGTGATTATCGGAGACATGCTACTGGTAGGCCAGCTCAAGACGGCCAACGAAGCAACCCATGCCGATGAGTATTGTGGCGAGCTCGACCTGACCGAGAAGCACGACACCTTCAGCCACACCGAGACCACCGTTGTCATGAAAGACGACAAGGACGACTAAGCAATCCAACCAATACCACCCGGCCTTTGACGAGAAAGGAAGATCACCATGGGACTCTTGAAAGCTGGATTGGGAGCTGCCGGCGGCGTCATGGCCGACCAGTGGAAGGAATTTATCTACTGCGAATCGATGCCTGCTGACGTCTTGGCCTGCAAGGGCGTTAAGCGCACCGGCGGCCGCAGCTCCAACACGCATGGCGAGGACAACGTCATCTCCAACGGCTCCGTCATCGCCGTCAACGACGGCCAGGGCATGCTCGTGGTGCAAAACGGCAAGATCATCGAGGTCGCGCTGGAACCCGGCGAGTTTGTCTTTGACACCGGCAGCGAGCCAAGCGTCTTTAGCGGCAACCTGGGCGACTCCATCAAGGAGACGTTCGCCAATATCGGCAGCCGTTTTACCTTTGGCGGCGACGCGGGCAAGGACCAGCGCGTCTACTTCATCAACACCAAGGAGATCATCGGCAACAAGTACGGCACTGCCTCGCCCGTGCCCTTCCGCGTGGTCGATAACAACATTGGCCTGGACGTCGACATCTCCGTTCGCTGCAACGGCGAGTATTCGTACCGCATCACCAACCCGCTGCTGTTCTACACCAACGTGTGCGGCAACGTGACCGATAGCTACACGCGCGATAAGATCGACAGTCAGCTTAAGTCCGAGCTGCTCACCGCTCTGCAGCCCGCCTTTGCCAAGATTTCGGAGATGGGCATCCGCTACAGTGCCATTCCCGGCCATACCACCGAGCTCGCCCGCGCGCTCAACGAGGTCCTCTCCGCCGACTGGCGTGACCTGCGCGGCGTCGAGATCGTGAGCTTTGGCGTCAACTCCATCGCCGCCTCGCAAGAAGACGAGCAAATGATCAAGGACCTGCAGAAGGCCGCGGTCATGCGCGATCCCACCATGGCGGCCGCCAACATCGCCAGCGCCCAGAGCGACGCGATGCGCGCCGCGGCGGCCAACCCCAACGGCGCGATGGCCGGCTTTATGGGTATGGGCATGGCGGGCGGCATGGGTGGCATGAACGCCAGCCAGCTGTTCGCCGCCGGCCAGGCACAGCAGCAGGCCGCCCCGCAGTCGGCTCCGACACCCACCCCCACACCGGCTCCTGCCGCTGCCCCCGCGGCCGGCACGTGGACCTGCAGCTGCGGCGCCACCAACACCGGCAAGTTCTGCTCCGAGTGCGGCAGTCCCGCACCCGCCCCGGCACCGGCAAAGTGGTTCTGCCCCAACTGCGGTAGCGAAAACGGCGGCAAGTTCTGCAGCAACTGCGGAACACCCAGGCCCTAGCCCCTCTACCTGGTAATTGACGGGGGGTCCGCCACCCCCGCATTTGCCTCTATGGGTTTCGTTCGATAAAGGAGGACACCATGAAGACAACGTTCAAAAAGTCCGTACTCGCATTTCTGACATGCGTCCTGGCGCTCGCCTTTGCCCTGACGGGCTGCAGTGGCGGCGGCAAAGACCCCAAAGCCAACTTCGTCGGCAGCTGGGAACTCTCGGGTGGAACCCTGGAGGGCGAAGAGCTGACCGATGAGTACATGAAGATGCTCGAGGATTGGGGTGTCCACTGCGTCCTGATTCTCGATGAGGACGGTACAGGCGCCCTCGATCTGTTCCTTGAAGTCGTCGACCTTAAATGGGAGGCAAAGGACGCCACCACCGTAACCATCACCGCCGAAGACGAGTCGCATGACATGAAGCTCAAGGACGGAAAACTCATCCTCGAAGAAGATGACGGCAATCTTGTCTTTACCAAGTCCGACAAGGACCTGTCCGGTACGGTGAAGAAGGATCGCGAGGCGGCCGAGAAGGAAGATGAGATCGATGAGGCCGTCGAAGACGACGATGTCCAGAGTGTCGAAATCTCCCCCGCCGTCACCGTCGCCGATGACGACCTGTGCACCATCACCGTCACCGAGAAGTTCAAGGACGACTGGGGCGACATCGGCTTTGTCGTCAACATCACCAACAAGAGCGACAAGGACCTGACCTTCTACGCTCCTTCCGGCAAGACCAACGTCAACGGCACCATGAAGGAACCCTGGTTCTCGGCTCACCTGATGCCTGGCACCAACGCCACCGAGGAATTCACGTTCTCGAACGGCGAGCTTGACAGCCTTGATGACCTGGTCAACACGACCATCGGCATCGACGCCTACCTGACTGATTCCTACGAGGACGTCGCCTCCTACAGCGCAACCATCGCGTAACGGCAGACACCGATAGCCGCGGATTGGCGGACACATCCGCGCACACCAAGCGGGGCCGCAAGAGATGATCCTGCGGCCCCGTCGCTTTTATGCCGACAGCACTGCCCATACAAGCAGGCCGCCCGCCGATTTTAGATGCGAAACGGCGGGTGGCCTATCTCTACGGCGCCAGAACACGGATGAGCGCGTCGATTACGGGCGTTCCATGTTGGGAACGATGCTGCCCTCGGTCACCGCATGCACGGCAAGACGCATGATGTTGTCGTAGCCGGTCTTGCTCAGGATCTCCGAAATGCGGCGCTTGATGGTGCCCTCACTCATAAACAGCTCGGCCGCAATCTCGCGACGGCTTTTGCCCTCGCAGGCAAGGCGCAAAATCGACAGCTCGACATCGTCGAGTGCCGCCGTACCCGAAAAAATGCTCTCAGGCGGCTTGGGAAACGTGCAATAGCCCGCCAGCGTGGAGCGCATCACGGCGAACAGCTCGTCGATACCGACGTTCTTGTACACAAAGCTATCGACACCCGCCTCGCGGGCCTGATCGACAAAGGTGATCTCGGGCATGCCGGTCATGATAATGATGCGACACTCGGGCAGCTGCTCCTTGATGCGCGCCGCCGCCACGATGCCGTTGGAATCATGCTCGGTGCACACGTCCATCAGTATCATGTCCGGGCGCTCCTTGAGCGCGACATCCAAGGCCTCGGAGGCATCGGCGAGCGCGGCGACGACGGTCATATCGGGCTGGTCGCCAACGGAGCGCGCCAGGCTTTCGCGCAGGATGGCCTGGTCTTCGACTATAAGGACGCGGATCATGAACTTCTCCTTTGGACCGTGGCGTTGGAGCTCAACGGGATGGACACCGCAAGCGTAAAGGGCTGGGCAGCATGGATCTCTAGTCTGCCACCCAGATCTTGCGCGACATGCCTCATACCTGGGATACCCGTTCCCTCGCGATACGATACGGGGGCCGGGGACCCGTCGTTAGAAATCGTCATGTGCGCGATGCCGTCAGCATCCGTCCCCTCCTGCCACAGGCGCACATGGACCCGATGCGCCTGCGCATGCTTGGTGGCATTGGTCGAGGCCTCGCGGATAATCTGCAAAAATGCGGCGGCGACACGCGCGTCCTCAGGCAGCACACCCTCAACATCGATCTGCACGCTCACCAGGCCAAAAGCGTGGGCGATATCACCCAGCTGCTCTGCAGGCTCACTGGCACCACCACTGCGCAGGTCGGCGGCGATCGAGCGCAGCAATGGGTCGATCTGCCCGAGTGACTCGTCGTCCAGGCGCCCCTCCTCCAAATAGCGATGGAGGATGGACAGGCGCTGCCCGATCACGTCGTGCACGCGGGCACGCATGCGCAGGTAGGCAGCATTGTCGGCAACTTTTTTGACTTCTTCGATCTGGGCCTGGAGTTCTTTGCCCGCAAGCTCGAGCAGGTGATTGGCTTGCGCCAGGCGGTCGTGGGCATGCGCATACTCCGTCACGTCCAGCCCGATAATGCGCTCAAAGAGGCGGCCCGAAACCATAACCTCGTCGTGCACAAATAGGCGAATCTCGGCGGGAGAAATCTCAATCACCGCGCGAGCCTCACCAAAACGGTCCAAGTTAATCCGCACGCGGTTCCTACTGCTTTCGGGCATTTGCATGCTAAGTTTGCGCAGATCGTTCCATGTGCTGCTCATGTCACCTAGGTCGGTGGGCATATGAAGCTCCACCAGGTTTTTGCGCATGCAACGGTTCATGAGCAGCGGACGGCCCCTCGGGTCCAGATACAGGATGCCCACGGGAATCACGTTGATGGTCTCGATCGTCGAGAACGCGGTGATATCCTCTTGGCGGTTACGAACGTCCATCAAGAGCGCCGCGATAGAACGGAACAGGAAGAACGTTCCTTCCGCGATAAGGACAACGGTCCACGCCGAGCCCATAACAACAGCCATTGGCGGCGTTACGGCGGCGACGAGCAACAGTTCGGCCAGCATGACGGGGCGACGATAGCGCACCATAAGCACCACGCCATAGGCAAAGATTGCGGCATTGAGCCACAGCGCTCCGCCCATTGCCCTGGCGCAAACGTCAAGCGGCGCCACCAGATACGAGCCAGACGACGCGAACAAGATGAGCGCCGAAATCATCAGGTGAAGCACGAGGCTCGCCTCGTAGGCGCAAATCACCTTACGGTTATAGGACGAGCGGCGCGATGAGATGAGCGGGACGTGGATCGTCTGCAGACACGCAGCCAGGGCAAAGACAACATCGAGCGCAACGATTTGGGGAAGGATGAGCGAAATCTGCATCGTCACTCACCCGCCCTCGGCATCAAGACGATCATGCGCAGCTGGCCGGGCTCGCCCTCAAGGCGATATGCCACGTTGCGCCCTTGCAAAGCGCTTTCGAGCTCTTGCGCAGCGGGTGTCTGCGAAAGATCCTCCTCGTCGTTGGAGAAAAGCGTGGCACGCAACTCGACGCTGCACCGATCATGGTCGCCCAAGTGATACATAAGCGCCGGATGGTCGGTGGTGTAGGCAAAAAACGCAAAGTCATACACGCAGTCGTACAGGGCACTTACCGTACTGGCGTGCATCGGGCGCCGTATGGCGATAATCGAGGCGCAATCGATATCGATAGTGCGCAGGTCGCTTGCGAGCTCGTTGGCAATGAGCTGAATGCGGTCGCGATCAAAGCCGCTCTCCCCGTGCTGTGCCAACGTGAGTGACCCCTTGCGCTTGCAATAGGCGACGAGCATCTTGGCGCGCTGCAGCATGCGGTAGCGCTCGTGCGAAGACGCTTCGTCGGTCAACGGCGGCAGCGAGCTCAGCAGGTCGTACATCCCTTCGAGCGCGCGGGCAAGCGCCTGATCCACGTCTTGGACCAGCAAGGTCTCGGCCTCTTGATCTGCCAAATGCGTCTTAAGGTCGTAGTCGGCGGCGAGCAGCTCGTTTTGACGCTGCAGCTCCATGCGACGATGCGCCAGTTCGCGATTGAGTTCGTTGAGCTCCGACACGTCTTGGGCAAGCAAGGCCGATCCGCCCAGCAGTGGAAAGGCTCGGTACATCACATCGGGATCGGACGCCACGGCAAAGGCATGGGTGCGGCCGTGCTCCTGGGTCCGCAACTCCTCACGCACGCCTACCGGCATTGGCTTTGACACCGGCGTGGCATAGGCCTCCTGCAGGTCGCGCGTTAGAACTTTGAGGTCGAGCGGCAAGGTGTCGAAGATGCCGGCGATGTCGTGATACGACGGAATGACACCGCAATCGAGACAGATTTCCATCGCCACCACGCACAAGACGCAATAGACGAGCGAGAAGTTGAGCCTCCATGCCCAGGGCACGCGCAGAGCATACGAGATGGCAAAGAATGCGCCGCCCAGCAGTACGAGCGCCGCCGTGCCCGAGAAACGCTGGATGCGAAAGGACGAGGACCGGCCAACCAGGATAAAAAAGGCCACGAAGTTAAAGGCCGTCCACACGAGGACGGCGAAATAACCCCAGCCGTACGTGTAGTCGTTGCTCCAGGTGTCGCTTGTGCGGTCAAAGCGGAAGACCTGCTGGTGAAAATCGTTGGTGAGCACAAATCCGATAAGCAGGATGGCCACAATCCACAGCGCAGCGCAGTAGCGGCGACCCAGGCGGTGTTGCTCCAGGCCCGCAAGGCGCAGACCACACAACTGGTAGAGCAGCGGAATGAGCGTCATGGGCACGTAGTACAGGTACCACAGCACGGTGGCATAGAACGGCGTGAACGACTTGTACTTGAGAATGACCTCGATCATCCACAGGGCGCAGATGGTGGCGATGGCAACAAGACGGCGGCGCAACACATAGTCCAAACAGCGCAGATAGACCGATACGCCCCAGATCGAAAATACAATTGCGGCGACAAGCAACGGCAAAGAGCTCGAATGGACGAGCGCATCCACGACCTCTTCGGACACCTCGCTATAGGCGGGCACGACGTTAGAAAGTTTGGGGTCGAAGGCAAACAGCGCCGGCAAGACTGCCAAAAGCATGAGGAACAGTGCGGTGATGACACCGGCGATAGCAAAGACGCGGTGGCGGTACACCTGATGTGTTATGCCAACAAGGAATCGCGACATGGCGAAGAGCCTGCCGCCCCTGGGATCCGCCACGGGAGCGGATCGGGCGGCCGCGTGGCCGATATGTCGCTCGCGGGTACCCATAGTGCTTTTAGTGTACCGACAGATGGGTCGAAAAAGCGGGCCGCATGTCCCAAAATTCGCAGACGGCAAGGCGCCCGGCAGCCTCCCCCGTCCGGCACTTCCCGATATCCGCCCGCCCCAAACCACCGCAAAGGGGACAGGCACCTTTGTGGTGGTTTGGGGCGATGCGCTAGTCCACGGTGATGTCGAGGTTTTTGCCGACGAGGCCCACGTAGCCGCCCTCAGCTGCCTTGGGGCTGTCGGCGTGGCAGAGGACCCACTTGTCGGCCTTCCAGTAGCAGTAGCTGTCGCCGGCGGCAGGCATGTCGGCCGCGGCCTCGGGGCGCGGACCGTTGGTGCCGGCGGGCAGCGCCACCATCACCTGGAAGCCGCCGTCGTCGACCATGCAGGGCGTGTAGTGAAGCGTGGTGTTGAAAACCTCAACAAGCGTGCCGGCCGGCACGCGGAACGCCTTGACGCACGCGGTATCGAGCTTGCCGTCCTCGATCTCCCAGCGATGCGCCACAAGCAGGATAAAGTCGCGGGCGCCCAGGTTGAACTCGCTCGCGCGGTGGTACTCCAGGCAGTTGAGACGCGTGTTGTGGCCGTTGCACCAGCCCAGCTGGAAGGGGCGGCCGCCAAACATGAGAAAGCCAAGCTTGTCGGCATCCTTGACGCCCTCGAGCTCCGGCGCGCTCGCCACGTACTTGCTGCCCTCGAGGATGGGCGTGGAGGCAAGCGCCTCGAGCACGGGCGACGTAAGCTCGGACGGAACGTTATCCCAGACGTTGCCATAGGACTTGAACTCGGGATCAGAGACAGAGTAGATATGCATGTTCGCTCCTGTTCGTTTGTGTGACAGTATGAACATTCTAGAACAATCTTGTTCTGTTTTGAGCACTCGGTATAAAAAAGCGCTCCGCAAAGAGCAGGAGCGCTTCTGGCACAAACGTTATTCCTGCAAGCAGCCTTACGCCTGCTGATAGTGCAGGTGCTTCTCGTCGATATCGGCCAGGTCACGGTCGAGGTAGCGACGCGCGAGCCAGTTTGCCATGGGGAGGTTCTGGTCCAGGTAGTTACCGCACTCCTCGGGAGCGGCACCGGGGACATCGCCCTCAAAGCCGGCGACGAACTCGAACAGCTCACGCACGAGCGGCAGAATCTCCTCGCTCGTCACCTCGCCAAACACGACGAGGTAAAAGCCCGTGCGGCAGCCCATGGGACCAAAGTAGACAATGCGACTCGACCACTCGGCATGGTTGCGAAGGAACGTCGCGCCTAGGTGCTCGATGGTGTGGCACTCGGCCGTGTTCATGACCGGCTCCTTGTTGGGCGTGGTCAAGCGCAGGTCAAACGTGGTGACGGCGGCGCCGGTCGCCGGATCGCGGTCGATGCGGCTCACATACACGCCGGGCTCAAGCAGCAGATGGTCAACGGAAAAACTCGCGATGCGCTCCATGGCAGATCCTCTCGGTAGTCAATTTAGGACGGGGCTCTTTTAGCTGGTTCGAATGGTCGCACCAATCATACCAGTCAAAAAAGCCCCGTCCCAAATGAGCTACCCGGGACGGGGATCAATGAGTTTTAAATCCCCGTCCCAGAAAAATCATTCTAGGTAATCTAGAAGGACTTTTCCGCTCTGGGGTCTGGCGCCGTTCCGACTAGATCTCGCGCACGCTTTGGCGCTCGACAAAGTAGGTCGACACGGCCGTCTTGCAGGTATAGCTCTTGGGGTTGCGGATGTTGCCCACCAGGCGACGCACCGCGATCTCGCCCACCTCGTGCTTGGGAACATGCACCGTGGTGAGCGGCGGGTTGGAGAAGGCGCCCAACGACAGGTCGTCAAAGCCGATGATCGAGACATCCTCGGGCACGCGAATACCGTGCTCGTTGAGCGCGCGCATGGCACCCACGGCGAGCACGTCGTTCTCGGCAAAGAAAGCCGTCGGCAGATCGTCGCGCGAGACGTTGTCGAGCCACACGCCCATGTCGTGATAAGCGCCCTCGAGCGTGGTACCCAGCGTGACGTGCCATGCCGGGTTGGCCTCAAGATCCGCGTCCTCAAGCGCTTGGCGATAGCCGCGCTCGCGGTCCTTAAAGTTGCGGATCCGAAGGTCGCCCGCCAGATAGCCGATTTGCCTGTGGCCTTTCTCGATAAGGTAATCCACGGCACGCAGCACCGAATCGGTGTTGGCGATGACTACGGCATCGAAGTACTGGCGATCGCTCCAGCCGTCGAGCACAATCAGGTGGGCGGCAGCGTCGGCGAACAGGGCGTAGTCCTCCTCGCCCAGCTCGGTACCCATCAGCACGATGGCGGCCGACGGGTCGGCGATCAGGCCCTCGACCTGCGGGCGCACGGCGTCCAGGTCGCTAAAGTCGAGCGAGACAAAGCTCGTGCTCATGCCGTGGCGACGCGCCTGGCGCTCCACGCCCTCGATGACCGCGGGATGGAAGGTGCTCTCGTCCAGGATGGCGCCCGTCTTGCGCGCAAGCACAAACTGGATGCTCTCGAGCTGCGTCGACTGCTGATAGCCAAGCGACTGCGCGCACTCCAGGATGACCTTGACGGTCTCCTCGCTCACGCTGCGCTTGCGGTTGAGCGCGTTGGACACGGTTGCGGGCGAAAAGCCGGTAATGCGGCTGATCTCGCGGACGCTTGCTTTAGCCATCGTTCCCCCTAGCATCGGTCGCGGCCGAGCATCGTGGCTTGACCGCCCCGTGGCTCGGCAACTAAACGACCGCAAATTCAATCTAAACAGAATAGTAAATGTTTAATAGCTAGTTTAGCCTGTTGTCAAGCGAAGTGGCACGACTATTCCCCCAACGGGCGCATTTGTCCATCTTAACGTTATTACGCAAGGTCTTCGCCATTGCTTGCTATTACGCGTCGGTACCATTCGAAGCTTTTCTTTTTACGTCTCTCAAACGAGCCCGCACCGCTATCGTCTCGATCGACATAGATAAACCCGTAGCGCTTACGCATCTGTCCTGTGGCGACCGAAACCAAATCGATCGGGCCCCAACAGGTATATCCCATGAGTTCCACCCCGTCGAGCTCGACGGTCTCCCTCATCGCCTCGATGTGGGCCCGCAGGTATTCAACTCGATAGTCGTCTTCTATTTCACCCGAATCTTCCGGCACATCAGGAGCACCCAAACCGTTTTCGACGATGAACAGCGGCTTTTGATAGCGATCCCAGATTTCATTCATGGTGACGCGCAGCCCTTTGGGGTCGATAAACCTCCCCCAAGGCTCCTGTTTTAGATACGGATTAGGCGCCGAGCGAAGAAGGTTCGAATCGAACTGACCTTCCGCATGCGCTTTTGCGACGCGCGTCGAGTAATACGAAAACGAGACGAAATCGACCAGGTTTGCAGCCAGTACTTCGCGGTCATCATCCCGATAGGGCACCTCAAAACCATGGCGGGCGTATTCCTTGAGAACATAGCTCGGGTACGCACCGCGCACCTGGACGTCGGTAAACATGTAATGGCTGCGATTCTCAGCCTGCGCAGCCAGCACATCGTCCGGATCACATGTAGCCGGATAGAAGACACCTGCGTTGAGCATGCAACCGATCTTCGCCCCGGGGCACAGTTCATGACACGCCCCGACCGCACGGGCACTCGCAACCAATACATGGTGCACGGCCGTGTGAACCGTTGCATAGCGATTCTCCCCTTGCTCGAAGATGATCCCCGCCGCCATAAAGCACGCCTGCGTCATGATGTTGATCTCGTTAAAGGTCAGCCAATAATTGACCAATCCCCGATAGCGCTCGAACACGGTACGCGAATATCGATCGAACAGGTCGACCAACCTGCGATCGCGCCATCCGCCATACGCATCGACGAGATGCATGGGGACATCATAGTGGCTGAGCGTCACCAAAGGCTCAATGCCATGCGCGCGGCACGTCCTAAAAACATCCTCGTAAAAGGCAAGGCCTTCTTCATTGGGCTCGGCTTCGTCTCCTTTGGGAAAAATGCGGCTCCAGGCGATCGATAAGCGCAGGCATTTAAAACCCATCTGGGCAAACAGTTCAATATCCTGCTTGTACCTATGGTAAAAATCAATGCCTTTGCGAGCGGGATAGAAGCTGTCGGGTGCCAACGCACGCGGATCAAGGTCTCCCCGCATGACGTCCATGCGTTGATCGCCAAACGGCAGCATGTCGGAATTGGCTAAACCGCGACCGCCTTCGTTCCATCCTCCCTCGCACTGGTTTGCAGCCAGAGCCCCGCCCCATAAAAAATCTTCTCTAAACATTATGGTGTCGTCCTTTCTATCAAATTCCCGGCCCACGCTGTCGAACGCAACGGACTCGGCAAGTGCCGTGCAACAGCACAGTACCGTTGCGCGGCCAAGGGGTCGGACCGCGCAACGGCTGGGGAGCATATTTGTGCAGTAGCCTCTTATGCCTCGACGGATTCAACAGCCTCAGAATCGCCGCTCTTGGACTTCAACGGCATCTTCTCCTGTCCTTCAAATCCAAAAACCATCGCCAACGCAAACGTCACGGCACCGCCAGCAAGACACCCGATGGTGCCGGGGATGATATCCTGAGCAAACATGAGCACGTTCATCCATGGGAAACCAACGCCAGTGAAGATATAGACGTTGGCATGAAGAAGGCTTACCAGCAGACCACCGACAGCACCACCAATCATGTTCCAGGCAAGAGCTTTCTTGTCGCGAAACAGGATGCCGTAGATGATGGGCTCACTCACGCGACCGAAGGCATAGGTGATGAACAAGTTCCAGCCCGTGGCTCGATTCTCCTTGTCCTTAGCGCGCAGGCCATAGGCGAGCGCGATGGCAAGCGTGGTGTAGGCTACAACCGCGGCGCCGGGGTATAAGATGGCGTCGTAACCGTTCTGGAGCGCGGCGGGCAATATGGCGGTATAGATCGGCACGTGCATGCCGGTGGCGATGATCAGATTCCAGAATGCGCCGATAACCGCGGTCGCAGCGGGACCGGCAACAGAGGCGAGCCAAATGATGAAATCGGCCACAAGGCCCATGACAAATTGGACGGCAGGGCCGCAGAGGCACAGCGCGACCGGCAACATCACGAGCACCGTACCCACGGGTACGATCAGAACGCGCAACATATCAGGCGAGATCTTCTTAAAGAAGCGCTCAACATAGGACTGGGCCCAGGTGATCAAGATGACCGGAAGAACAGCCTGGGTGTAGTTGACGAGCTGCATGGGGATGCCGAAGACGCTGAAAGGCTTTCCGTCCTCAACAATAGCGAGCATGTCGGGGTAAATCATCACAACGGCGATGAGCAGTGCCAGCACAGGGCTCGTTTTGAACTTCTTAGCCGAACTGTAGGCAGCAAATACCGGGAAGTAATAGTACGCCGCATCGCCCACCAGGGAAAGGATCCGATACAGGTCGCTCGTTTCGGACATAAAACCGGCGCCTTCGGGCCCAAACAGAATGACGAGCATCTTGAAGATACCGGCGACACAAAAGATCGGAAGGATCGGGGTGATAGCGCCGCTCACGGCATCGAGCAGCTGATTGAAGAGGTGCTTGGGCGCCAAGCGCTCCTTCCAGCTAAGCTGAGGGCCATCGAGTTCCTCGTCAATCGATACCGTGACCTCGAATCCGCCCTGCTTACAAACCTCGTCGTAGACCTTGTCGACCGTGGGCCCGACCACCAGCTGCACCTGCCCTCCGGCGTGCACGACGCTGATGATAGACGAGATGTCCTCAAGCTTCTCATCATTCGAGAGGCTTTCATCCTTGAGGCTGAAGCGCAGGCGCGTCATGCAATGCGTAACCGAAGCCACGTTTTCCGCCCCGCCCACAGTGGAGAGAATCTGCTCTGCCACCTTTTTGTAATTTGCCATCATTGGCTCCTTTGCACAATCTTGGCTTACTGTTCGAATCGGCAAAGGTCATGCCCCGAATGGCTACGGGTTACAATCCTTTTTTGGAGATGATCCGGTTGAGATGGATCATCAGATAGAGTTCCTCCTCCTCGGAGAGCGTGGCGTCCCACGTTTCACGACAATAGGAACCGATATGCTTCACGCACTCTGCCAACTGCGGAAACTCCTCACGAAAGTTCTTGTACATCTGCATGTTGGCGCTGTTCAGCGACTCGCCGGCTTGAATGCGCTTGAACAGGTACCGCAGATGCGTGGCGAAGCGGGTGAAATCAAAGGAATCGCGGTCGACAATAATGCGGAAATCGCTTTCGAGAATCTCGATAACGTCCTCGAGCATATCGTCGAACTGCTTTGTGGGCTCGGCCGTGGCTTTGACGGCTTCAACAACCCGTGCGTTCACGAGATTCATCGCAATACTGGCAATCTCATCCTTGGGAAGCCGCTCTCCGAGCTCCTTCTCGAGTCGCATGACGATAAACTGGGCAGCCTTGTATTCCTTCGGATACGTCTCCCGCACTTCATAGGCAAGAGGCATCGCGATGCGGACCCCCTTTTGGGCTCGCGCAACGGCAAACGACAGGTGATCAGCCATGAACAGCGTCGCATTGGTCGAGAGGTCGTAGGGCAGTTCGTTGGCAACGATGTCCATAACTTTCGCCGCAAACATCACGATATCCGAGGGAAGATCCCTCATGACATCTTGTCCTTTAGGATCAATGTCGTAAAACGTATGCTCGATTTTAGAAAGAGGGAGCTCTCGAGGAAAATCTCCGCCGAAACCGACGCCCCTGCCCATGGCGATGACATCTCGCCCCTGTCCGTCACGGCAAAGAACCGCGTTGTTGTTAAGCTTTTTAATTGCAAGCATGGTGAACCTCCTTTCAAGAACACTCACAGAAAAAGGCATGATAGCCAATAGCAATGCTATTGCGGTCATGCCTTACGTAACAATCCGTGTTGTATTGCTCTTGGGCATGCCTCCACACAGGAGTAACAATCCAAGATGCAAAATGCATTATAGCGCTCTCCCCGCCCCGGGGACCATCGGGCTGGCGAACGGTAGATGTCGGCCCGCCAGCGGCCACATCGAGCAGATGGGCGTGCTTCGATCCCGAGCCTAGCCTAGGATGCGGGCCATGCGCGCCTTGAACTCGGACAGGAAGCGCGGGGCATCCACGGTCAGTGCCACAAGCGCGCTCTTGTCTGGATCGAATAGGCGGCGCTCGTCGCAAATGGTGCGGCCGCGATACTCGCCGAGCAGGTCGACGCGCAGGTTACAGCCGAGCGCACCCACGAGCGTGGGGTCGATCGCCACAGCGACGGCAAGCGGATCGTGCAGCGCACAGCCACCCAGGTAGGGTGCGTTCATCTCGTACGAGCCAATGTAGTGCTCGACCATGCTCGCAAATGCGCAGCCCGCCATGGTGCCCGAGCCCGTCCAGCCGGCAATGTCGCGGCGTGTGAGCACCACGCGATGCGTCACGTCCAGACCCACCATGGTGAGCTTACGGCCCGAGCGCAGCACCGCGTCGGCTGCCTCGGGGTCGCTCGCCATGTTGGCCTCGGCGCCCGCGCTCACGTTACCGGGCACGGTAAGGGCGCCGCCCATCACGACCACGCGGCCGATGGACATCATCGCCGCCGCATCGCGCTCCAGGGCGAGCGCCAGGTTGGAGAGCGGGCCAGTCGCTACGTAGACCAGATCGGGACCATAGGTGCGCGCGGCATCAATCAGATAATCGACCGCGGCGTTGCCGTCGGCCGAGGTCGCCCCCACCGGCTCGTAGGGCGACGCGGGCACGCTCGCGCCGCCGATGCCGTTCTTGCCGTGAATGAGCGCGGTGGACGCCGGCGGCGTATAGGGCTCAGTCGCCTGCAGAGGACGGTCGGCACCCAGGTACACCGGAACCTCGGGGCGACCCAGCAGATCGAGCACCGCCAGGCAGTTGTGCGCCGATTGCTCGACGCGCACGTTGCCAAAGCACGTGGTGATGCCCACGAGCTCCACCTCGGGGCTCGCGATGGCATAGGCCAGCGCCATCGCATCGTCCACACCCATATCCAGATCAAGGATCAGCTTCTTGATTGCCATTGTTCTACTCCGCTTCTCCGTCTTTATCGTTTAACCAAACCAATGTTCAACTTCGGCGCGCGTGGGAATCGATTGCTGAGCGCCCAGGCGCGACACCGTCACTGCCGAGGCGCGAGCACCCGCAGCCATGCACTCAAAGAGCGGCAAGCCCTCTAGGCGAGCCGCCGCCAACGCGCCGATAAACGTATCGCCGGCGGCCGTGGTATCGACTACCGTACTCGAAAGTGCCGGCATGCGCAGCAGCTCGCCGTCATCGCCGAGCGTAACCGACCCGGCGCCGCCCAACGTGATGACCGCAGCTCCGGCGCCCTTGTCGAGCAGCGCATTGAGCGCGGCGACGCAACTCGCATCATCCGTGGGCAGAATGCCCGTCAGCACCTGGCACTCGGTCTCGTTGGGGCAGACCAGGTCGACCGCGGACCAGGCCTCCGCAGGCACATCGCAGGCAGGCGCCGGATTAAAGACCGTATAGAACCCCAGCTCGTGAGCGCAAACAAGCGCCTCGGCCGTCGCCGCAAGGTCACATTCGCCCTGGGCGATAAAGACGCTTCCGGCAGCCGGGGCAATCTCGCTGGCGTCACTATCGAGTTCATCGGCCACCAGACGCCTCAGCGCGCGGGCAACGTCCTCGCCC
>UQUX01000003.1 GCA_900544425.1 uncultured Collinsella sp. | reverse complement strand
GTACTGTTATCATTTTAGTAGCAGGCAAAACCACCCAAAATGACGTCCGAGCGACCCCTACAACCCCCTAAAGCAGCCAACCTGACTGGTTAAGGCGTATTGGAGCCAATTTTAATGAACATACTAAAGGCTATGTTCATTATCTTTTAGGATGTAAATGCTATTCACTTAGCAACAGTACTCATATTTGGCATTTTTTGTCCATTGCTATATAACTAACACCCTATAGCAGACAAAAAACAGGCCGCAGCCCATCGCTGCGGCCTGTTCGGAAGCAAAAGTGGGCGTTAAGCGCTGTAGCCCATCGCTTGCAGCACAAACATGACGACTGTCAGCACCGTAATCACGGCGATAGTCGCCCAAGTGAGCACGTTCCACACGCGGCCATTGCGGTTGGCACCCATGATGTGACGGTCGGCGGCGATAACCACCTGAAACACCAGAACCACGGGCAGTAGCACGCCATTGATGACCTGCGAGGTCATCATAATCTGGAACAGATCGACGCCGGGCATAAGCACCAGCACGGCAGAGATACCGATGATGGCCGTAATGATGCCGCGGTAAACCGGGGCCTCGTCCCAGCTGCGGTCGGCACCGCGCTCCCAGCCAAATGCCTCGCAGATAGCGCTCGACGTAACGCCCGGCAGCACGCAGGCGGCCAAGAAGCTCGCCGCGACCAGGCCCGAGGCAAACAGTACCGTGGACCACTGACCCGCAATAGGCTCCAGCGCGCGGGCAGCATCGGCGGCATCGCTAATCTGAATACCCGCCGGGAACAACACCGTACCGGTCGTGATGATAATAAAGCCGGCAATGATATCGGCGGCAAGCGAGCCGCTCACAGTATCGATGCGCTGCAGCACGATATCGTCCTCGCCCGCGTTCTTATCGACCACGTTGTTCTGCGCCAAGAAAATCATCCACGGCGCGATGGTGGTACCGATCGTTGCGACCACGAGCGACACGTAGCTGGGGTCATTTTGAATGTTAGGCACGACCAGGTCGACCGCGACCTCACCCCAGTTGGGGCCAGCCATGAACGCGGCGACAATATAGGTCACGAACACGCAGCTCACCAGCAGCAGAATCTTCTCGATGCGCTGGAAACTACCCGACATGGTAAGCATCCACACCAGCAGCGCCACCAACGGCACCGAGATGCTCGCCGGCACGCCAAAGAGGGCAAGGCCGCTCGCAATACCCGCAAACTCCGAAATGGTCACGGCTGTGTTGGCGATCAACAGCGCCGCCATAGCAAGTACACTCTTGCGCACGCCAAAGCGCTCGCGAATGAGCGATGCCAGGCCCTTGCCCGTGACGCAGCCGCAGCGCGCCGCGGTCTCCTGCGTCACGATGAGCAGCACAGTCATGACGGGAAGCATCCAGAGCATCTTGTAGCCATAGCTGGCGCCCGCGCTGGAATACGTTGCAATGCCGCCGGCGTCATTGCCCGAAAGCGCCGCCAGCAGACCGGGACCCATAGCGCCAAAGATGGCCGCGATGGTCAACTTTTGCTTGGTGCCCGACTTTTGCTTGGTATTTTGCACGCGACCACCTAACCAATGACCGACATGGTGAGCAGCACCGCAGCGGCGCAGTACGCTACGCACGAGATCATGACGGCAATAACGTTCATGGCGGTGCCCGACGTGTTGAGGTCATGCTCGTCACGCCAGAACAGCACCATCAGGTAAATCACGGCGCTCATGTTGCCAACCAGGCAAATGATGGCAGCGATATTAAAGGACCCGGTAAAGAGTTGCTCCTCAAACATGGGCGCATCGGGGAACGCGGCGGTGCGCACCAGCTGGGCGCACAGGTAGGTCACGAGTGACAGAATCAGGCCCATGCCCGTGCTCTGGAAGAAGAATCCCAGGTACGGTTTGGGCTCGTCGTCGTGACCGTCGTACTCGAGGAAGTAGTTCTTGACGAACGACACCATGCGCGAGGCCGCCAGCAGCACGAGCGGCATGGCGCACATGGGGAACACCACCAGATGCGCGGAGCCCAGCGCCGTCCCCAGCACCGTCGCCATAATGCACGAGGCGATGCCCCACACGACGACCCAGTACTGACGATGCACGAACCAGCTGAGCACGTTCGTCGAGTCGTCCGACGCGCTATCGCCCGAGCCGACACCGGCGATCTGCAGGTCCTCCTGATGCTCCTCGGCGATAACGTCCATGGCGTCGTCGAAGGTCACGATGCCCAGGATATGACGGTTCTCGTCGCAGACAGGGATGGCAACCAGGTCGTACTTGGTCATCTCGTCCGTCACGTCTTCCTGGTCCTCGTCGGGCGACACGTAGACCAGGTCGCGATAGGCGAGCTGGCCCAGCGTGGCATCGCGGTCGGCCACGATCAACGTGCGCAGCGAGAGCACGCCGGTGAGCATGCCGCTCGGATCCTCGGTATAGACGTAATAGACACTCTCGAAGTCCTCATCGAGTTTGCGAATCGCCTCGATGGCATCACCGACCGTTGCCGTGGCGGGCAGGGAGACAAACTCCGAGGTCATGATGCGGCCGGCGGTGTTGTCCTCATACCCCAGCAGGTTACGAATCGCCTTCTCCTCCTTGACGCCCATCAGGCGCAGGAGCTTCTCGGCCTTCTCGTAATCGAGCTCGTCGATCAGATCGGCTGCATCGTCCGGGTCCATCATGGCTAGCATCGACGATGCGTCGGTGTCGGACAGACCCTCGAGCATCTCGGTCATGAGCTCGTCGTCATCGAACTCCGAGATGGCCTCGGCGGCCTGGGCAGTATCGAGCTGCGCAAACACCTGCGCACGCAGGCGCGGGTCGAGCTGCTCGATAATGTCGGCGATGTCGGCAGGGTGCAGCTCGCCGAGCGTCTTGTGCGACACCGAGAGTTGAATGTTCTTGGTCGAGCGGTCGAGCAGGTCCATGTAGGACCAAGCGATGATGTCCTCACTGAGCGGCTTGCCCAGGTGCTTCATAAAGCCTTCGACGATATGCTCGAGCGCGGGGCTGATGGCGCGTAGCAGACCGCGGGCGCCCACTTCGGCGCCCAGCAGGCGCAGCTGATTTTCGCCCGACATGGAAAACTTGATGTCGTTTACGCGCACGACCTTCATGCCCTGCGTGTCGACAATTTGCTTGTTAAGCACGTCGCGGGCGAGTAAGAGTTCGGTCGGCTGCAGGTACGAAAAACGGATTTCGGTGGCCGACGTCTTAAGGTGTACACCCGTCTCGTCGATACGGTCGACCCATTTGCGCCAGCTGATCATAAACGGCGTCTTGCCGGGTCCGCGGAACGCGAGCGACGTCACGTGCGGAAAAACTTCGCCGGTAGCAATACCAAAATCGTTCACAACGCCGAGCTTTTCGCCGTCGACGTCCAAGACCGGCAATTTGAGCATCTCACTCAGATAATTCAATGGTGCTCCCCATCATTATTCCTCCGAACGCGGCCACGCGTGCGGCGTCCGGAGGCTTCTGGATATGTATACGCATGCGCGGGCGGCACGCCGCTCGACGCTTACACCCCGTGCATGCGCAAAAAGCACCTGCATGGGGTCATCGACTGTATGGTCGAGGTTTGGATTTCACCTGTAACCTTTCTCTTGACCCTCATTAACCGCAGTAACTATAGCATCAGCATCGCCCTGCGGCATCGAATTTATGCGCTGCACATTGCAGGCATACCAAACACTGACGCATCCGTGACATAGTCATTGGGGACGTTCTTAAATGACTACCCAATAACTACTCTGTGGTGTCGTCGTCCTCGGCAAGCTGGGGGAACACGGCGTCCTTGGGCATGGTGGCCTTCGTCAGCGAGGTGAGCTTTTTGCTCAGCGACGTGTCCGTCTTGACCAGGTCGCTGAGCGTCACGATCTTGTAGCCGTCGGCAATGAGGCCGTCGATAATCTGCGGCAGCGCCTCGAGTGTCTGCTCAGCGCATTCGTCTCTATCGGTGAGCAGCACGATATTGCCCGGCGTCACCGAATCGAGCACCGTCGAGACTTGCTCGTCGGCACCGTTGAGCAGCCAGTCGCCCGAGTCAATATTCCACGAGACCACGGCGGAGACCAGGTCCATCGCATCAATCCAGTTTTGCTCGTCAAAGGCAGCGTAGGGAGCACGCAGTAGCATCGTCTTCACGCCGGTCGCCGACTTAATCGCATCGGTGCCTTTCGTGATCTGCTCGCGTACCGCCTCACGGTCCTGATCCTTGAGCGAATCGTCGCTGTAGCTGTTGGATCCGATCTCGCACCCGGCATCGACAATCGCCTTGGCCGTGGCAGGAGAGGCCTCGACCGCATCGCCCGAAAGGAAGAACGTCGCGGTGACGCCCTTTTCCTTGAGCACCTGCAAGATCTGTTTGGTGGCGCCGCTCGGACCCTCGTCAAACGTCAGCGCCACGTACTTTTTGTTGCCATTGGGCGCCACGCTGGCGCACGCAACAACGCAATCGGTGGCGGGCACAACCTCGCCGCGGTCTTGCGTCTTGCCCGACTGCTCACCAACCCACACCTCGGAGCGGCCCTGGACACCCCACGTCTGCACATACTCGATAGCGCCCGTGCCCTCGACCTTGAGCTTGGGCTCGATAACCGTAGCCTGAACCTCGTGCTTCTCGTAGGTGTTACGGCCATCCTTGACCGTCACCTTCTCGCCGCCCTCGAGTTCGCGGCTATCCCATTTGCCCTGCTTCACGCGCTTGCCGTCGACCTTCACCGACAGCTTTTCGCCCCCATGGCGCTTGAGCACGCTGTCATCGACGGCCAGCAGGTCGCCTGCGTCGTAGGTGTCAGTCAACTCCTGGTCGTCGATGAGATTCTGCAGCGTAGAGCCCACGCGCACCGCGATCCTCTGGCCGTTAAGTTCCACGTCCACGCTGCGGTTGACGTAGCCCACGACGGCAGCGATAAACAGCACGAGCGCGCAACCCACGGCGATGAGCGCATAGGGCAGGCGAGACGAACGACGGGGTGTGCGGCTGTTGCCGATGCGAGCGCTGCGATCGCTAAAGCCGCGGCTATGGTTGAGATACATCGCGCCGGGCTTACGGTGACGCTTGCGCTGACCGCTGGGCAGCTGCCCCAGGTCGCGGCGCGCCGTCGGACGCGCACCCGAACGCCCGTTTAAGTTGGATCCGTTTTGGCGCATGTGCCCTCCCCCATAAACACAGCAAGCCGGAGCAACAGGTCTCCGGCTTGCCTCCCATCATTTGGTACGTCGCTATTTTGTAGCTTTTGACGAGCCTCCGCTCGCCTTTTGGTATTCGTCCTTAAAGGCCTTGAACATGCCGCGCGTCTTGCCGAGCTGCTTGCCCAGTGCGCGACTGCCCTTGTCCACGGCAACCGATCCCTTGTCGTCGAGCACCTTGGCGCCCTTCTTGACCTTATCGCCCACCACGACGCTTGCCTCGGCAGCCTTTGCGGCGGCGCCGCCCGAATACCCGAGCGACTTGACCTCGTCCGAGACGACCATCGCGCCGTTCTCGTGGCCGCGCAGCATCGTCGGCGGCACCTGCGTGTCACCAACCAAAACACTCGAAGCAGCACCGGCGGTCACATAGAATGCCTGCACGATGCCCGAACGCGGCTTGAACTCCACATCCGAGCAATAGCCCACGACGTCGCCCGATTCCGTGCGCACGTCCATACCGACCCAGATGATGCAATCGTCCAGGTTGATGTCGAGGCGCTTGGCGGCGGCGGCATCGTACGTGTCCTTGACGTCATCGACCGCAATGGCGCCCTCGTAGACACCAATGGCGTCGAGCGCTACGAATCGGTCGGGACGCTCGATCATGCCCGCGATATCGGACTGGCGGACCATAAAGCCGACCACGCGCGTACCGCCCGGGGTAAAGACCGGAAAGTGAATCTTTCCGAGCTTTTTAGGGCTGCGCGGCGTGCCGTCCTTTTTGGTGCGCTTGTCCTCGGTAGGCTTGCGATAGATCTTGGCGCCGACAAAATCCCCGGCGCGCATTATGCCTCGGTCGAGGGCTCCGCAGCCTCGGTATCAGCCTCGACGGCGTTCTCGACCACGACGTCGGCGGCGGGCGTCACGTTGCCGCCCGAAATGGCGTCGTTGAGCTGCTCGCGCAGCTGGTCCATGCGCTCGCGGGCCAGGTCGACCTTGGCGCGCAGGTCGTCGGTCTTGGCGTCGACCATCGGGCCAAAGTCATTCACCGCAGCACGGGCCTCCTCGGCGCTGTGCTCGTAGGTGTCGCGCATATTGTCCCAGGCGTCGTTGGCGATATCGGCAGCCATGGCGCGGGTCTCGGCGCCCGAGCGCGGGGCCAGAGCAACGCCGACAATAGCGCCGGCAGCGGCACCAAAAAGTGCGCCGGAGACAAAGCTGAAAGTCTTACCCATGATCATTCCTCTCCTGCGGGCACGTCGGTGCCCACCGTTTGAATGCTGTCCATTATACCCGCAGCGTATCACTTGCCGCTCCGCTCATCTGCGTACGGCAAAGGCGCAGGTACGTGATGGTGATAAACGCGTAGGCCTACTCCTGAGGCATAGCCGGCATGGCCACCGTGGCACCCGGGTCCTCGCCGGCGCCGTCCACGAGCGGCAGGCCGCCCTCATGCGCAGGTCCTGCCGGAACCGTCGCCGCACCGCCAAAGACGGCAGCGGAGGCCTCGTGGTTCTCGGCAACCGCGCCCTCGGTATCAATCGCCACCTGGGGCTCGTCGTCAAAGTTGGGGACACCCTGGGGCTCGGTGGGAACGGGCTCGGCGGTCGCATCGGAAACGGGCTCGGCGTCGACCGGCGCATCGCCCTCGTCAGCGCCCTCGTCAGCGCCCTCGTCCTCGGCAGCATCTTCGCCGTTCGCAGCGGCGACGGCCTCGTGAGGATCCTTGCCCTCGGCCTCGGCGCGCATGCCCAGCACCAGGTTGCGCAGGCCCGCGACCGTGCCCTCCACGTCGGGGGCAGGCTGGTCGGCGTGCAGATAGGCCCAGTCCATCATAAAGGTAGCCGAAGACAGCGCACCGATGGCCAGCGCGTCGTCGGGGCACGAAAGCTTAACCTCAAAGACGCGCTCGTCGTGCTCGCTTACGCGCGTGCGGCCGCACGAGATGCTACCGGCAAGACCGGTCTCGTTCATGAGCTCGACCGTCACATGCTCAAGCAGATGGCAAAGCTCGGTCTGGCCCATGCAGTCCTGGAACTCGCGACCGGAATCACCCAGGCACAGGTGCTTGGCAATCGCCGGCACCAGGTAATACACGCGCGCCGTAGCCTCGATATCCTCCGAGGTCATGAGCGGCATGCCGGGGTTCACCAGCACGTGCGCGCAGATCTTGTCCTCGCTGACGGTGACCTTAAGGATGTTGAACAGGCCTGCCATAACTCTCCCCTACTCTTCCTTGTCCTACTCGTCGCCGTCGTGCGGATTCGCGGAACCCGCACCCGACGTCGTCGGCTCGTCTACCGAAGACTCGGAATCCTTCTTATCGGTTTCGGCCGGAGCGATCACGCGAATGAGCGAGATGCGCTGGCCACGCATCGACTGCACTTTAAACTTGTACCCCGCGACCTCAAACACCTCTCCGATGTCGGGCACCGAGTCGCAAAGCTCCAAAATCCAGCCGGCGATGGTCTCATAATCATCGCTTTCCTCAAGCGGCCAACCAAGCTCAATCGCGTCATCGCACGAAAAACGCCCATCAACGAGCCACTCGCGGCGCGAAAGGCGCGTGAGATACTTGTTGTCGGGGTCGAATTCATCCTCGATCTCGCCGACGATCTCCTCGACGATGTCCTCGATAGTGATGATGCCGGCCGTGCCGCCGTACTCGTCCACGACCACCACGATCTGGTCGTGCGAGGTCTGCATCTCGGACAGCAGCGGCAGGATGTCCTTGGTGTCGGGCACAAAGGTGGCGTCGCGCAAAAAGCCGGCGATGGGCTGGTCGCCCTTGCCGTCGAGCGCGGGCTGAATCAGGTCCTTGATGTGCGCGATGCCGGCGACGTTGTCGGGATCCTCGTGATAGACGGGGATGCGGCTAAAGCCGGTCTGGCGCATGGTGGACAGCACGTCGGCGACCGTCTCGTCGTCCTCGCACATGGTGGTGTCCACGCGCGGCACCATGACCTCGCGGGCAACGGTGTCGCCCAGGTCGAAGATCTCGTGGATCATGCGCTTTTCCTCGTCGAGCAGGTCGTCCTGCTCCGAGACCATGTACTTGATCTCTTCTTCCGAGACGTTCTGGCGGTCGTCGGCACTCTTGATGCGCAGGATACGGGCCAGGCCATCGGAGCAAGCGCCGGTCAGCCACACGAGCGGACGGGCGATCTTTTGGAACACGGAAAGCGGGCCCACGACCTGCTTGGACACGCCCTCGGCATTGGCCAGGCCGATGCGCTTGGGCACAAGCTCGCCGATCACAATGGACACGAAGGCGACCGCGACGGTGATGATGACCGGCGCCAGGCCGCGCGCGATGGCGGAGAGCGGCGCGATGCCAAAGCTCATGAGCCACGTGGCGAGCGGGTCGGACAGACTCGTCGAGGCGACGGCGGACGAGGCGAAGCCCACGAGCGTGATGGCGACCTGGATGGTGGCGAGCAGCTGGTCGGAGTCGGCAGCCAGCTTAATGGCACGCTCGGCGCGCTTGTCGCCTTCCTCGGCCTCGTGCTCCAGCACGGCGCGCTTGGCCGTGGTGAGCGCCATCTCGGACATAGAGAAGTAGCCGTTGATGAGGGTCAAAACGAGGGTGGTGATAAGGGAGATGGTTATGTCCATCGGGAGTTTCTCGAACCTCCAAGATTCGGGACGTCGGATTAAAACGTTGACGGCGGATACGGCAATTACACCGGCGCCCAAACAAGGACGCGGGCGCGCAGGCGTGGTCGCTAGATTACGAAGAAAATCACCGCCATGAACTGGAAGATGCTGCCGGCGAGCACCCACAGGTGAAACACGCTGTGAAGATAGCGCACGTTTTTGGCGATATAGAACGGCACGCCCGCGGTGTAGCACACGCCGCCGACGGCGAGCAGGGCAAGTGCCACGGGGTTGAGCAGCGCCACAAGTTCGGGCAGCTTAAAAACGACGAGCCAGCCCATCAGCAGGTAGACCAGGCCGCTTACCCAGTGCGGTTGACGCTCGCGTAGGAAGCACTCGAGGGCGATGCCGATAATGGCGATGGCCCATACGGCAAAGAACAGCACGGCGCCGCCGTCGTTTGCCAGTGTGATGAGGCAAAACGGCGTATAGCTGCCCGCAATGAGCAGGTAGATGCAACTGTGATCGATGATGCGGAACACGCGCTTGGCGCGCACGGGCTGAATCGCGTGGTAGAGCGTGGAGGCTAGGTATTCGAGGATAATGCTAACGCCATAGACAATCGCCGCGGCCATGTGGGCCGGGCCTCCGCCGCGCAGGGCGGCGAATACGATCAGGAGCACCAGGCCCGCGATACCCAGCAGGCAGCCGACACCATGGGTGACGGAGTTCATGATCTCCTCGCCCACCGTGTAGTGTGGAACGGCCGCGGTCTTGGGTCGCGGCTTAGAACTGTCGCTCGAATCGGACATGCCGGTTACATCCTCCAACGTAAAGAGTTCTCAACACTATATCAAAGCGTCTAGGTACGTGCGAAATTTGCACCATACGTGACCCTTTGTTTACCCATTCTTTGCCTGTTGACGCATCAACGGCGAACGTCCATAATGCGCTTGCATTAAATGTTGATGTATTAACATCTTATAGGAAAGCTTCTTATGTCTCAAAACGCACGTTCCCATCGAAAGCTCAAGATAGCCGGCATCGTTGCACTGGTGGCTGTCGTTGCGCTGCTCGGATTTGCCGGCAACTTTCTGTTTGACTTCGCGCTGAATCCCCGCGCGCCATACACCATGAAGATGATGCAGGATAGCAAGAACGACAAAGAAGGTGAGCAGCCGGATGCCGAGGAAACCGAGGCGCGGGCGTGGTTTAAAGAGAATCGCGAGAGCAGCAGCCTCACCGCAGATGACGGGACCGAGCTTGCCGCCTGGTATTTTGCTGCGTCGGAGAGCACGCACGACTACGCCGTCTGCCTGCATGGATATACCAACGAGCCCATCGGTATGGCCCGATACGTCAAGCGATTCCACGACCGCGGCATGAGCGTACTCGCACCCGCCGCCCGCGCCCACGAGCGCTCCGGCGGCGACTATATCGGCATGGGCTGGCCTGAGCGGCTCGATGTCGTTGCATGGATCGGGCGGATCGTTCAGGCTGACCCCGAGGCGCGCATCCTGGTCTTTGGCGAGTCGATGGGTGCGGCAACCGCCATGAACGTCGCGGGGGAATCTCTGCCTGCAAACGTGAAATGCATTATCGAGGACTGCGGTTATACGAGTGTTTGGGACGAGTTTTCTCTGCAGCTCAAGGACGTGTTCGGCCTGCCCAGCTTTCCCTTGCTCGATGTAGCAAACTTGGTGTGCAACGTGCGCGCGGGCTACGACTTTCATAAGGCGAGCAGCGTGGAACAGCTCAAGCGCGCGACGGTTCCCATGCTGTTTATCCACGGTGACCAAGACACCTTTGTGCCGTACAGCATGCTCGACCAAAACTACGACGCGTGCGCCAGCAAGGTCAAGCAAAAGCTCACCGTCCATGGCGCCACCCACGCCAAGAGCGCGCAGATCGACCCCGAACTCTACTGGAACACGGTCGACAACTTCCTCGACAAGAATTTTTAGGCAAAAGCAACGTCTGAGGTTTTGTTGCCAAAATCGGTTTGTAGTCGGCGGTATTCGTTTTTTCACCGCACTTCTGAAAAGCCGCCCGCAAGCATTGGGCTCGTGGGCGGCTTTTGCTCAGATTACGCTACAAAGGCGCTTATTTTGTCCAATAGCTAGGCGCTACTTGACCTCGATGAGCTCATACTCGCTCGTGCCCAGGCCGATCTTTTCGGCGTGCGCGATGCACGCGCGCCAGTCGGTGTCGGGATGCGTGATGCAGAAGGGGTCGTGCGCCTGCTCGCCCTCCAGATGCTCGTGGTTATGCTCCATCTTGGCGGCGCTGTCGGTGAGCTCGGTGTTGGGCAGCGGCTCGGATGCCATGACGGCATCGGCGCAGGCCTGGTCGATGGCGACCGGGTCGAAGCTCGCGAACATGCCGATATCGTTGACGATAGGCGTATCGTTTTCGGGATGACAGTCGCAGTTGGGACTGATGTCCATGGCAAGCGAGATGTGGAAGCTCGGGCGGCCGTCGACAACGGCCTTCGTATACTCGGCGATCTTGCAGTTGAGCACGTCGGCCGCGGCTTCATAGCCGGGCTTGATGGCGTCCTGGTTGCACACGCCGATGCAGCGGCCGCAGCCCACGCAGCGATCGTGGTCGATGGCAGCGACGTGGACCGTGCGGGTGTTGCCGTTGACAAGCTCGCGCTCGCGGGTGTCGTCGAACGAGATAGCGTTGTGCGCGCAGATCTTTTCGCAGGCACGGCAGCCAATGCAGTGCTCGGTCGCGACGTTCGGCTTGCCGGCGGCATGCTGCTCCATCTTGCCGGCACGGCTACCGCCTCCCATGCCCAGGTTCTTCATGGCACCGCCAAAGCCGGCCTGCTCATGGCCCTTAAAGTGGGTGAGGCTGATCACGATATCGGCGTCCATGAGCGCCTGACCGATCTTGGCCTCGTGCACGTACTCGCCGCCCTCGACCGGGACAAGCGCCTCGTCGGTGCCCTTGAGGCCGTCGGCGATGATGATCTGGCAACCCGTAGCATACGGGGTAAAGCCGTTCTGGTAGGCGGTGTCGATGTGCTCGAGCGCGTTTTTGCGGCTACCGACATAGAGCGTATTGCAGTCGGTGAGGAAGGGCTTGCCGCCCAGCTCCTTCACGACGTCCGCGACGGCGCGGGCGTAGTTGGGGCGCAAAAAGCTCAGGTTGCCCAGCTCGCCAAAGTGAATCTTGATGGCGACGAACTTGTTCTCAAAGTCGATCTGCTCGATACCGGCGTGACGGATGAGGCGCTTGAGCTTGTCGAGCTGGCTCTCGCGGGCATGCGTGCGCAGGTTGGTGAAGTACACCTTAGCGGGTGCTGCGGGTGCAGTTGCGGTCATAGATCTATCCCCTCGGTCTATATGGCGTTACAGACATAGAGGATGGTACCAGTTAAAGCAGAGTTAATGTCAAGCGCGGCACCTAGTCATTGGGGACAGACTTAAATGACTGAAACCACTCATTGGGGACGGACTTAAATGAGTGCCTCGCCACCTGGCAGCTAGGGACGTTCCTTTCCTGCCGGCAGCTGGGGACAGTCCTTGCCAGCACGGCCGGCGAACCGGCAAAGACTGTCCCCGATGATTACTCCTGCACTTTGAGGGCTTCGGCCAAGCTGACGCGCTTGATGGAGCGCGTGTGCAGCAGCGCCACGACCAGGTAGGTCGCAAAGCCAATGCCCACGCACGCCGCCATGGACCAAGCGGGCACGTAGATCTCGATATTGCCGTTATAGGCGAGCAGCATCGAACGGAAGATGGCCGTTAGCGAGCCAATAATGACCGGCAGGCTCAGCACGAGTGACGCCGCCACGCACAGCGTGATCGAGCGGATGTACAGATGCGAGATCTCGCCATCGCGATAGCCAAAGACTTTCATGTAGCTGATCGAACGGGCACTGTGGTCGATCACAGCCTTGGTCAGCAGGTACATAAACAGCAAGAAGATGAACACCGCGAGCCCGACCATCATTCCGATCATTTTGCTCATCATGCCGATGAATTGGTCGCCCACGGCGCGCATGTCGTCGGGCGTGGTGTCGCCGGCAAAGTAACGAGCATCGAGGTCGAGCTTCTCGTTGCTTACATAGCCGTTAAAGTAGGCGGCGTCGTTGTCGAACAGCTCATTAAAGTCGTCGATACTCATATAGATATTCATGTCCGACTTGGAGCCCCAGGCACAGTCCTTGCCCGCGTACTCAAGGGAATAATACTCACCCTCGTACTTGTCGCTGAGCGTGACCTTCTGGCCCTCGCTCCAGCCAAACTTGTCGAGCAAGCCACCGCCAAAGACGACGCGTCCGTCGCCGACGTCCAGCCCTTTCCAGTAGCGCGAATCGGGCGAGATGCCGTAGACAGAAATCGTCTCCTGCCCATTTCCGTCGCCGCGATCGTATTGCAGCTGGTAGACGGCGTATTTCTCGGCCTGTGCGATTGCGCCCGCGCCGTTATCGGTCGTATTGACCGGGTGGATATCGTCGTTGTCGGTGTCAATCTTAGAGGCCTTGTCAATCAGGTCGATAGCCTCGTCGCGGTTGCAGCCGAGGGCATCGGCAAGGTCATCGAGGCGCGCATAAAGCGCATCCTTCTTGTCCTGGACCTTGGCGAGCGCGTCCTGCGCCGCGGCCAGGCTCTCGGCAGACGGAGCGCTGGTCGCGGCATCGGCTGCCGCCTGCGCTGCATCGGCCGCGTCGTCAAGCTCGTCATCGGCATCCTGAGCGGCAGAAAGCAGTGCGCCGTCAACCGACTGCAAACGCTCGAGTGCCGACCACTGCTCGCGCTCCTCGGCAGTGCCCTCGAGCTCCAGCGGCGCCTTGAGCGTGTACTGGTGCTCGGCGACCAGGCTTGTCTCGAGGTTGTCCGCATAGTGCGTCATCGTGGGCAGAATCGCCAGGCCAAAGAGCAGCAGTAGCGACGCAAATGCAATGCCCACGAAGAGCGTGGCGAAGTTGCCCAGATTGCGCAGGAAGATACGCAAGCGGAAGCGGGAAACAAAACCCATGCGCTCCGGCAGTTGCATACCACGCTTGGTACCCGACTTGCCGCTCGCCTCGTGACGAAGGAACTGCAACGGCGTCTTGCCCATTTTGCGGAGCAGACCCACCAGCGTGATGAGGATGAGCGCGGCGGCGGGAACCACGGCGCACTTCACAAAGATTTCCCAGCTCCAGTACACCTGGAAGGGCGGCAGACTGTACGAGCCGTAGTAGAGACTGCGCATGGGCTCGGTAAAGAACACAACGCCGAGCGCAGTGCCCAAAAGCGCCGCGACCACGCCCACGATGGCGGGAAGTGCCAGGTAGTGCAGCACGATCTCGCGGCGGCGGTAGCCGCTGGCGAGCAGCGTGCCGATAATGGCGCTCTCCTCCTCGATGGTGGCGTCGGTGAGCACCACAAAGACAAACGCCATGATCACGATGATGATGTCGAGCAGCGTCATCCACATCGTGGAGTCGCCGTCCACGTCGTCGCGCGCGTAGCCAATACCCTGGTTGGAATCGGCGTCGATGAGGTCATCCACGCGTGCATCGGCATCGGTGAGCGCCTCCACCATATCCTGCTCCGCATCGACGCGATCCGCGGTGGAGAGATCGCGATCGGTAAAGGTAAAGGAGTAGGTGTAGGCAGGCGCGCCGCCGGCGTCCTTAAGCGCGGCAAAGCCGGCGTCGGTGACCTCGGCCACACCGTACGTGATGGTGTTCACCGTAAAGTCCGAATTGTTGAGGAACAGCGCCTGGCTATCGGGCTGGGTCATGATGCCGCAGATGGTGTAGGTGCGACCCTCGAGCTCGACTTTATCGCCCACGGACAGGTTGTTATTGGTGGCGAAGACACGGTCGATTGCCACCTCGTCGTCCGCCTTAGGCCGCCTACCTTCGCAGTAGGACGCGATATCGACCTTGGTGCGGTGCGCATAGGTGCGCAGCGTGCGCTTGGTGCCGTCGTCGCCGGACGCCTTTTTGATGATGGCGTCGATGGAGAAATTCTTGTAGAGCGTGACGCCGCCGACGTCGTCGGCCGCGTCCTCGGCTGCCTTGAGTTGTTCCTCGGTCGCCTCGAAGGAGGTGGTCACGCGGCCGTCCTCAATCGTGTACGCATCGCGCATGTCATCGATAAGGCAGCCGATGGAATGCGCCGCGAGCAAAAAGCCCGAGGTGAGAGCGATACTTCCACACATAAGCAAAAAGATGCCCAGGTACTTGCCGATATTGCGGCGCAGCTCGCGTGGAAGACGTTTTGCGAGAGGTGTCATGGCGCCGCCTACCAATCGAGCTCGGCGGCCGAGACGGGCGACTCGTTGAGCTCATCCTCGACGATGCGCCCGTCGCGCAGGCGCAGCACGCGATTGGCCATGCGCGCGATGGCGGCATTGTGGGTGACAATGATGATGGTGCAGCCGTAGGTGCGGTTGACATCCTCCATGAGCTGCAAGATTTCCTTGGACGTCTTATAGTCGAGCGCACCGGTGGGCTCGTCGCACAGCAGCAGGCCCGGGTTTTTGACGAGCGCACGGCCGATGGCGCAGCGCTGCTGCTGGCCGCCCGAAACCTGGCGCGGGAACTTGTTGCGGTGCTCGTAGAGGCCCAGCGAGCGTAGCAGGCCGTCAATGTTGAGCGGCTTTTTGGACAGGTGTGCCGTGACCTCGATGTTTTCCTTGATGGTGAGGTCGGGCACCAGGTTGTAGAACTGAAAGACAAAGCCCAGCTCACGGCGGCGATACTCGCCCAGGTCGGTAGGCTTGAGCACCGTGAGGTCGCAGCCGTCCACCATGATAGAACCGCCGTCGGCATCCTCCAGGCCGCCGATCAGGTTGAGAAAGGTCGACTTGCCCGAGCCCGAGGGCCCCAGCATGACGCAGATCTCGCCGCGGTTGATGGACGCGTCGATGCCATCGAGTACCGTCAGGCGTGCATCACCGTCGCCGTAATGCTTTTTGAGATCCTTAACCTGGACATAGGCTTCCTGCGTTGCCATGGTATCCCCCATTGTTAGCCTCATACTACTTTATGAGCGTAATAGTAAACCTTGGCGAACTATTTTGGAGCGAGGCTTGGGATTTATTTCAGACTAGTCATTGGGGACGTTCTTAAATGACTAGCTGTTGGGGACACTCTTTCGCCACCCGGCAGTTAGGGACGTTCCCTTTCTGCCGGCAGCTGGGGACAGTCCTTGGCAAGCCGGCGGTTCGGCAAAGACTGTCCCCAATGAGTACCCGATGACTAGGTGGCTAGGCGTGGGATTTGGTGCGTGCGAGGGCTAGGCCTACGGCGGCGATGGCCGCGGCAAAGAGCACGGTGACGCCCAGGTCGCAGGCGATGTCCCCCAGCACGGCGGACGTCAAATCCGAGGCAAGCGCCTTACCAATCGCGTCGTTCACCCAATATGTCGGCACAAAGTGCGCCACGGTCTGCACGGCCGAGCCCATCAGCGACAGCGGCATCCAGGCGCCACCCAAAAACGTCATGAGCATGCCAAGCAGGTTGCCCACACCGTTGAGCAGCTCCTCGCGCGCGCCCAGGCTCGACAGCGTAAAGCCAACGGCCAGTGGCGTCAGCGCTAGGGCAAACGTTGCCGCCAGCGCAAGGCAGACGCGGCCCACGCCGACCTCGGCAACCGCGCTGGCAAAGCCCACGACGCCCATCATGCTCGACACAAACCAGATACAGACGGTGAGCACGGCGGCGGCCGCAAACACGGCAAGCGAACGCTGGCGATCGGAGATTGGGCCGGCATCCATGCGGCGCACGCGCTCGGGCTCGTTCATGCCCGAAAACACCAAGCCCACCGACACGATGACCGACGAGATAATCGCGTACGCGCCAAAGTTGAAGTACGACTCGAGCGTGGCGGCAGCAGCCGAGTCGACCTTGACCCGCTCGATCTGGACCTCCGCGCGCTTTGCAGCGGCATGTTCGGCGGCCTTGGCAACGTCGCCGTTGGAGGCAGTGGGCTCAAGTGCGGCTGCAGCGCCCGCGAGCGAGATCCAGCGCGAAGCCTCGGCAGACGAAAGCGCCGCCGCCATGGTGCCGGCACCGTAGGTCACATCGAGCTTGGGCAGGGACTCCCCCGCGCGGGCAGCCGCGACCAGGTCGTCCTCGAACCCCTCCGGGATAAAGAACACGCAGTCGGCGCTGCCCTTGGCGCTGTTGCTCTTGGAGAGCGCGTCCGCAAGGTCGTACGTGTCATCGCCGACGCCCGTGACCAGGTCAAACCGCGAACCTAGGTGCTTGGTGAGCGCAAGTGAAAGATCACTGCCATCGCGGTCGACCACGATCACGTTGGCGTCGTAGGGCTTGTACTCGGTGAGCTGCGACGAGTTCCAGCTCACAGATGCCGCGATGAATACGCCCATCAGCGAAATGAACACCGTGTAGATGAGCAGGTAGAACGGGTGAGCGAGCGCCATGCGAAGCGCGGTCTTAAAGGTGCTCATAGCGGCTCCTTCCAAAGATCAGCGTGGCGGCGACAACGAACAGCAGTGCCATGAGGACCAGCGCGCCGGCGCGAACGGCGAAAGGATCCAGGTCCTCAAAGAAATACAGGCGGTTGAACATGTCGCAGATGAGCTTGACGGGGTTGAGCCAGCACTCGGCCGGACAGGCGCGGGCGACGTCATCGGCAAGCGCCATCGCCGGTTCGCCGTAGAGCCCAGCGAACAAAGCGCACGTGGTGGCAAAGCCTGTGAGGATGCCCGACTTGGATGCCTTGCCGCCCTTAACGGGCAGAGTGCCCACAAAGAGCCCCAGGCCCGTGGCGGCAAGCGCGGAAGCGGCACCGCCCACCAGACACAGCCCCTCGCGCCCGCCAAAGTCGACGCCCACAACCAGGCGCACGTAGCCGATCGCGATCGCCATCGAGACAAAGGAGACCAGCCACGAGCCCACAAAGATACCGGCCAGCGACGCCGTTTTAGAAAGGCCGCCCACGCAGCGACGCGCGCCAAGGCCCGACAGATTGGGCTGCAAGTCGACGACGCTCAAGGCGGCAAACTCGGCAGACATCATCGCGACCAGGCCAAAAAGCGCGTAATAGTAGATGACCGTGCCGTCGGGCGTGGTGCGCGTAAGGCTCACGCGACGGGTGCCGCCCTCGAGCGACAGGGCGCGCGCAACCGCCTCGGGGTCGGCGAGCGCCGCCGGGTTGTCCTGGGCAATCTGAGACATGAACTCGGCATTTTGTGTATACGAACTTGCCACCGTCTCCAGGATGCTGCGATCGGTGGGCACCGATGATGCGCGCGAGCTGTCGTAGCTCGATAGCAGCGTGAGTTTAGGCGTGCCTTCGGCGTCGACCGTATAGATGCCCGCGACCTCGCCGGCCTTAAGCGCACGGTTCGCATCGGCTGCGTCGTCGCACTCGTGGATCTCGAGCAGCTGGTCGTCGCCTTCCTTGGCAAGCGACGTCGCCACGTCCTTAAAGGTCGAGGCGTCCCAGGTCTCATCCGCTACGACGGCCACCGGCACCGGGTCGACCGTGCCGTCGGAGCTCAGATTCGCAAACATAAACATGAACATCGTGGAAAGTGCGATGGGAAAGAGAGCGCCCCAGACCCACGTGCTCGGCCGGCGCAGCAGCGTCTTGACCGTAGTGATGATGGTGTTGAACATGGCCGCCCCCTAGTCGCGCAGCTCGCGGCCGGTGATCTCGAGGAACACGTCGTTGAGGGTCGGTGGCTCGCTCCACACGCGGCCGAGCGCAACGCCGGCAGCGCGCAGCGTGTCGAGGATGTCGACCAGATTGTGCGGACTCGTCTCGCAGGTGCAGACGAGCTCGCCGCCGGACAGCTCGACGCTGAGCACGTGCTCGAGGGCGCGCAGCCGCTCGACCGTGGCTGGCTCGACGGCGCCCACCTCGACGGTCACGCGCTCGCCCATCTGAATCATGCGTTTGAGCTCGTCGTTGGTGCCCTGCGCCAGCACGCGGCCGCCGTCCATGATCATGATGCGGCTGCAGATCTGCTCGACTTCCTCCATGTAATGGCTGGTATACACCACCGTGGCGCCCTCGTCGCGCAGGCGGCAGATGCCCTCCAGGATGGCGTTGCGGCTCTGCGGGTCGACCGCCACCGTGGGCTCGTCAAAAAAGATGAGCTCGGGCTTGTGCGCGATGCCGCAGGCGATGTTGAGGCGTCGCGCCAGGCCGCCCGAGAGCTTGCCGGGGCGGAACTTGGCAAAGTCGCCCAGGCCGACAAAGTCGATGGCCTCGTCGACCAGCGCGCGGCGGCGCTTGCGGTCGTTGACGTAGAGGCTGCAGAAATAGTCGATGTTCTCGCGCACCGTGAGCTCGTCGAATACCGCCACCTGCTGCGGCACCACGCCGATGCGGCGCTTGAGGTCGTAGCGGGCGGGCGTCATGGGTTCGCCGAACAGCTCGATGGTGCCTTTGTCGTAGGCAAGCAGCTGCAAAATGCAGTTGATGGACGTGGTCTTGCCCGAGCCGTTGGGGCCCAGCAGGCCAAAGATCTCGCCGGGGGCGATGCTCAGGTTAAAGTGGTCGAGCGCGATAAGATCGTCGTAGCGCTTGACGAGGTTTTCGACGTGGACGATGTCTGTCATGAGGCGGCCCTTCTGTTGCTTGCGGCCCGGTACGATTGCATCATCGCAGGAGCGGACGGCGCGCACCAGTGAGCTTTGTCACGAGTGCGGGGGCTCGGTCGCGTGGCACGCTGACGCGACCGCCCCACCGTGCGGGAGGAATGTCACGGTTGCGCTAGGCGGCCCCTCCACCACGCGCAGCTTCGCGTACAATACCCGTATGAACAGGCTTTTCGACAAATCGATCGTGCTGGCGTGCTGTATTGCGGCCGCCATGGGTCTTGCCGTGGACGCTCGTCTGGTTGTGGCGTTTTGCCTTGGCATTATTGCCACCTCGCTGGCCGAGGTCACACAGGGGAAACGCACCCGACGCGCAAGCGAGGCAGCGAGCTACGTCTGCATCATCGCGGCTGTCTTCGTGCCGCCGTTTGTGCCGTTTGCACCTCTCGCTCTCTATGACATCGCGCGACGCGTGCGCCGCGAACACGCCTGGGTCGCGCTGGGCATTGGCTCCGTCTTTGCTTTTGCGCTTGTCGCGGACCTTCGCGGCGGCGCGCTCACCACCCGAACGCTCCTGCTGACCGCCATCCTTTCGGTTGCTGCCACCTTGCTATCGCTACGTACCGCCCAGCTGGAGCGCGAGCAACAGCGCATGCGCCGTACCCGCGACGAGCTGCAAGAACGCGCCCTGGCACTCGAGGCACGCAACCGCGACCTCGCCGACCGCCAGGACTACGAAGTCGAGCTCGCGACGCTCGCCGAACGCGCCCGCATCGCGCGCGAGATCCACGATAACGTCGGGCACCAGCTCACGCGCGCCTCACTGCAGGCCGAAGCCCTGCGCGTGGTTCACGCCGACGAGCCCGGCGTCGCCGCCGATTTCGCCGACGTCAAACGCACGGTTGACGAGGCGCTCCAGCTTGTGCGCACCAGCGTCCACGCGCTCAACGACAACGCCGTCGACCTTTCCGTGCAGCTCGAACGCATTGTTGAAGGCGCGCGTCCGGACAGCGGCCCGCAGATTGAGCTTGAATTTTTGGCCGAGCATGCGCCCGCAAACGTCGCCAACTGCTTTGCGGCGGTCCTGCGCGAGGCGCTCTCCAATACCATGCGCCACGCATGCGCCCAGACCGTCACTGTACGATGCATGGAGCATCCGTCGTTTTACCAGCTCATCGTTACCGACGATGGCGCGGGCGGGGTCCAAGCAAGCGGCCGCGGCGCTGCGGAGGGCATGGGGCTCGCCTCCATGCGCGAGCGCATCGAGGCGCTTGGCGGCACCTTCACCGCCGGCCCGCGTGCCAGCGCCGGCGGCTGGCGCGTGTTTGCCACCGTTCCCAAACAGCAAGGAGATGAGGACCGATGAGGCTCATCGTTGTCGACGACGACCGCTTAGTGGTCGATTCGCTCAAGATTATCCTGGGCGCCCAGCCGCAGATCGAAGTGGTGGGCACCGGCGCCAATGGCGACGAGGCGGTCGCGCTCTACAGCGAGCACGCGCCCGACATCGCGCTGCTCGACATTCAGATGCCGGGACGCGACGGCCTTTCGGCGGCACGCGAAATCCTTGAGCGCGACCCCACGGCGCGCGTGGTGTTTCTGACGACATTCTCGGATGACGAGTACATTGTGTCGGCGCTTAAACTGGGCGCCCGCGGCTACCTGATCAAGACCGATGTCGCCGCCATTCCGCCGGCGTTGGCACAGGTCATGGATGGCAAACGCGTGCTCGAGGGCAAGGCGATCGAGGATATCGATTTTAATGGGGCGGGCACCGAAGCCGACGCGCCCCGCCGGCCCACAGCCTTTGCCGGCCTAACCGACCGCGAGTTCGAAGTCGCCGAGCTCATCGCCCGCGGCCTCGACAACAAGGAGATCGCCGCCACCGCCTACATGGGCGAAGGCACCGTGCGCAACCACATCAGCTCGATCCTTGCAAAGATGGGCCTGCGCAACCGCACGCAGATCGCCATCGCCTACCTGCGAGGGTAGTTGCCCAACGACTGACCGCCCCGGCATAGCAAAATGGCTGCCACCGATTTAATACCATTTCAAAACTATGCCGGTTTACGGGGCTAAACTCAGGACCCCCATCCATACCCGCGTTTTCTGCAAAATGACGGCTCGTCTACCTGCGATTTTATTTTCACGGATATCGGCATGGTTGGGAGCGCGTGACTTAGCCCCGTAAACCGGCATAGTTTTGTCCGAGCGGCTCTGCACGAGCGCCTCCGCAAGCCTCGCGGGACCAAAATGATCCGTTTTCCTCCGTCCCCAAGGAATCACCCGGAACCGCTCGCCACGAAACCTGCCCATCTACTACGTTTGACTCGATACCCTTGACCATACCCCCGTTTTCCAGAAAACCGCAGGCGTTCTACCTGCGGTTTTCTTTTCGCATTTTTTGCCGTGGTTGAGGGCCACCGCCCAAACGTAGTAGATAGGCCCATTTCATGGCGAACGGGCCACACGGATGTCCTCGCGAGGCCAAAATGATCCGTTTCCCTCTGTCCACGGGAGATCAAGTGATGTTACGAATATGGTGTCATTTCAAAACTATGCCGGTTTACTACGATAAAAACGAGATTCCCGACCACGCGTGATTTTTTCGCAAAACTACAAGCCGTCTACCTGCGGTTTTGATTTTGCCAAATGCGGTGTGGTTGGAGGTGGGCGATTTATCGTAGTAATCCGGCATAGTTTTGTTCGCGACGGCACAACCGCGCGTTTAAGCGCGGGGCCGGTGGGGCAAAATTGCCCCACCGGCCCCTATTCCAGTTCTATCCCAGCGTTACTCCGGCTTGGTTTCTACTGTGGGAGTCTTGTCCGCTGCGACTGGGGTGCGGGCGGTGTCCATAGTCAGGCAGTGCTTGGGGCAGCTCTCGATGCACTCACCGCACACCACGCAGGCATACGGGTCGATCGACCACGTTCCACCCTTGCGATCGACCGCGAGCGCGCCCGCCGGGCAGCGACGCGCGCACATGCCGCAGCAAATGCACACGTCCATGTCGTTAACGATATGTCCGCGCAAGCGCTCGGGTACCGCGAGCTTCTCCTGCGGATAGCACACCGTTACCGGCTGCTTGACCATAGAACCCAAGGCCGTCTTGGCAAATGTCAGTAAACTCATGCCGCGCCTACCTTTCCGTGCAGCTAATGCAGGGGTCGATGGTCAGGATAATCATGGGCACGTTGGCAAGGAGCACGCCCTGCAGCGCATGCGTCAGACCCGCCAGGTTTTGCGACGTCGGCGTTCGCACGCGAAAACGGTCCAGGTTCTTGGTGCCGCTGCCGCGCACATAGTAATACGCCTCGCCGCGCGGCTGCTCAATCACAACCTCGCCGCGCGCACCGTCGGCCGGCGTGAGCTTGGTGCGCCCGCCGATACCGTCGTGCGGAATCTTGCCCACAAGCTCCTTGATAATATCCATGGCCTGCGTGACCTCGGCACAACGCACCTGGCAGCGGGCATAGCAGTCGCCATCGCTAGCAACGATAGGCTCAAACGCGGCCAGATCAGCATAGGCGCCGTCGCCAAACATGCGCACGTCGTAATCCACGCCCGAGGCGCGACCGAACGGGCCGACCATCGACAGATCCAGCGCGTCCTTCTTGCTGATCACGCCCACGCCGTGCAGGCGCTCGCCGCAGCTATTGTCGTCCAAAAACGTATGCACCAAGGCCTCGTAGTCAGGACGCATGGCATCGAGCGTCTGGACAATGCCCGCCAGTTCGGAGTCCTCAATGTCGTGTTTAAGGCCGCCGATCTCGTTAATCGAAAGGATCACGCGGCCGCCGCAGGTGCTCTCAAAGATCTTAAGAATCTGCTCGCGTAGGGTCCACGAACGATAGAACAGTGCCTCGAAACCAAAGGCATCGGCGAGCAGGCCCAGCCACAGCAGATGCGAGTGAATGCGCGAAAGCTCGTGCAGAATGGTGCGGATATACTGCACGCGACCAGGCACCTCGATGCCGAGCATGCCCTCGCAGGCGCTGGCATAGCCGCAGCTATGGCCCACGGCGCAGATGCCGCAGATGCGCTCGGCAATGTAGCCAAACTGATGCATATCGCGCTTTTCGGTGAGCTTCTCGAGTCCGCGGTGCACAAAACCGATCTGCGGAATTGCCTCGATGACGCGGTCGTCCTCGATCACCAGGTCCAGATGAAGCGGCTCGGGCAGTACCGGGTGCTGCGGGCCAAACGGAATAACGGAGCGATGTGCCATGGGCCTTACGCCTCCTTTTTCTGCTTGTCGCGGGCGGCCTTGGCGGCAAGCGCCGCGCGGACCTTGGCTGCTTTCTCGGGATCCATGGCAGCGAGCTTTGCCTCCATCTCGGCAGCCTTGAGCGCGGCCTTCGCAGCAGCCTCATCGTGCTGAGCATCGGAGCCGGCAGCCGCAGCGGGCTGAGCAGCGGCGCCCGCGGCATCGCCGGCGCTCGCAGCGCCCTCCCCTGCAGCAGCCGCAGCAGCGGCGGCCTTTTCGACAGCGGCCTTGCGCGCCTTGGCTTCGGCGGCGGCACGGACCTTCATGGCCTTCTCGCGTGCGGCCTTCACCTCGGGCGTGATAACGCTCATGGGCTCGGCAGTCGAAACATGGTAGAAAAAGCCCTTAAAGTCGATCTGCATGTCGGTGACGGCAAGCCCGAACAGGTCGTGCGCTTCGTTCTCAAACGGGAACACCGCGGGGTAATACGAGCTGATGGACGGAATCTCCTGGTACCGGTCGATACCCTCGACTACCAGGTTCTCAATCACATAGTTGCCGTCCTGGGCGATCTGCTCCTGGGCAGCACGAACGTTGATGAACGTATAGACCAGGCGATACGAGCCGTCGTCGACGTTGCGCTCGGCGTGCATTTGCACAAAGCGCGCGCCGACGCCCTTGAGCGCCTGGACATGAGACAGGAGCTCGTCAATCCCGACGGTGGTATAGATAGCCTTTTGCATTACTCGGCCTCCTTTGCAGCGGCGGGCGTCTCAGCAGGTGCGTCGCCAGCGGCAGGCGCGTCGCCGGCCTCAGACGCAGCCACAAACCCGCCCTCGCCCAGCTCAACGCCACCATCCCAGGTAGCGGCGCCGCCCACGGTAAGCGGATCGCCGCCAGCACGCATCACGGCCTCCTTCTGATCCAGGATGCCGCACGCCTCCACGATGGCATCGATCACCGTCTCGGGGCGAACGGCGCACCCGGGCGCGTACACATCCACGGGAATCGCGCGGTCCACGCCGCCGATCACGTTATAGGCATCGCGAAACACGCCGCCCGAGCACGCGCAGATACCGCATGCCACCACACACTTGGGCTCGAGCATCTGGTTGTAGATCTGGCGCACGACAGGCAGGTTCTGGGCATTGACCGACCCCGTCACCAAAAAGATATCCGCATGCTTGGGGTTGCCGGTGTTGACCACGCCAAAGCGCTCCGCATCGAACAGCGGCGTGAGCGAGGCCAGCACCTCGATATCACATCCGTTGCAGCTCGAACCGTCGTAATGAATAACCCACGGCGAGCGCGACATTTTATGATCCATGGATGCCGCCTCCTAAATAAAAACGTCGACGAGGATGGGCATAAGGTTGAGCAGGCCAAACACCAGCGCCACGCCCCATCCGAGCCTAAAGCAGCTGCGCCAGGTGCTGCGTGCGAAGGTGTTGTCGATCAGCACCTCGACAAAATACGTCGCAGCCATCACGACCAGGGCTACGACCCAGCTCACCGGGTTGTCCCAAACAAAGAACATGCCCACCCACATCAAAAACAGCACGGTCTCGCACCAGTGCATAAGGGTCATCTTGGCCAGCGTGCCGCCGCTCATCTCGGTGGCGACGCCCTGGACGATCTCCTGATGCGCGTGATGCGAGTACGAAAGGTCAAACGGCGACTTGCGCAGCTTGATGGTGAGCACCGCGAGCAGCGCGAGGAAAATGGGCGCGCTGTACACGATGATGGGGGCCGACTGCCCCGTCACGGCGATGGAATCGAAGCTGTCGGTGGCAAGGTACAGGCCCACGCTCATCAGCAAAACGGCGGGCTCGTAACTCATGACCTGCAGCAGCTCACGGTCGGCGCCGACCTGGGCAAACGGGCTTTGCGTCGAGGCGGACGCCAACACCACAAAGATCGCAGCGAGGGTCACCATAAAAGCGCACAACAGCGTGTTGGAACCCGACACAAAGATGCCGCCGCCCACCACGGTAAAGATGAGCGCGCACGCCATGTAGGTATCGTCCATGGTGTTTACGCTGGCGGGGGCCTTGCGCAGCAGCTTGGCCACATCGTAGAAAGGCTGGAGCAGGCGCGGGCCCACGCGGCCCTGCATGCGGGCCGAAAGTTTGCGGTCAACGCCGTCGATCAGGCCGCCCACAAGCGGCGCCAGTAAGGCAAATGCCACGGTGCCAATAAAAATGCCCACGACGCCCGAACCTTCAAAATACTTGCCGCGCAGCACCGAGGGCGCACTCATGGCAAGTCGCTCGGGCCCAATCCACGCGCAACACAGCAGCGCAAACAAGATAATGCTGCAGCACACGACGCTACCCGCGGGGCCAATACGCTTCTCGCCAAGGGCGTCCTCCGAGTACCAATTGCGCTTTTCGGCCTTCACCTCGTGTCCCATCGAGCCGCGGAAATGGCGATATTTGTCGGTCCCCACGCCCGAAAGGTACACGTTGACGTGCGGTTTGTTGCTCACGCGGAATGAAGTCAGCAGCACCACGGCGATAAACGCCACGATAACCACCATCAGGTACATGGCGTCCTTGCCAATAACGTACGGCACGCGGCCAAACACCATGGCCAAGTAAGGCGACACCAGACCGCTCGAGATAACCGGGAACGCCACGCAGCACAGAATCAGCAGCGCGGCGATGGTGTTGAGGGCCATCCATTCGGTCTTATGGACATTGACCTCAACGTTTTGAGCCGTGGGGTCGACGCCCGAAAGCTTGGCAAGCCACTTGCCCCAGAAGAAGAAGGTCGCGGCCGAGCCAAAGGCAAGTACCATGATCATGAGCACGTTGCCGGTCTGCGCGAACGCCACCAGAGCGCCCCACTTGGACACGAGCATGCCAAACGGCGCCACAAACATGCCCATGATGCCCAGCATCATCAGGCGCGTCAGGTGCGGCATGCGGCTGAACATACCGTCCATGTCCTCGATATTGCGGCTGCCGATATGATGCTCGGCCGTGCCCACGCACAGGAACAGCAGCGACTTTGCCACCGTGTGAAACAGAATCAGGAAGATGGCCGCCCATACGGCCTCGGGCGCGCCGACACCCAAGCAAGCACTGATGAGGCCCAAGTTGGAAATGGTGGAGTACGCGAGCACGCGCTTGGCATTGCTCTGCGAGATGGCCATAAGGGCAGCGAGCAAAAACGTGATGGCGCCCACGCTCGTGACCATAAAGCCGGTCACGGGATAGATGGCATAGAGCGGGCTCAGCTTGACCATCAGGAACACGCCGGCTTTGACCATGGTTGACGAGTGCAGCAGGGCGCTCGTGGGCGTGGGGGCAACCATGGCACCCAACAGCCAAGTGTGGAACGGCATCTGTGCGGCCTTGGTGAGCGCGGCGAGCGACAACAGGATGACCGGCATCACCAGCAGCGCGGACTGCGCGGTTCCGGCGCCGGAAAGCTCAATCATGCCCGAGATGGTCAGCGGCATGCCGTTAACGTGCAGGTACATGAGTCCGGCCAAAAACGCGATGCCGCCCAGCATGTTGAGGATGATCTGGTTAAAGGCGTTCTTGATGGCCTCGGGCGTGCGCGTATAGCCAATCATAAGGAACGAGCACACGGTGGTGATTTCCCAGCCGCAGAACAGCCACTCAAGGTTGTCGCTCGTCACGATGACGAACATGGCCGAGAGGAACAGGAACATAAGCGCCAGGAACTGCGGACGACGGTCGGGCGCGGTCTGCCCGCGCAGCGCGGCCTCGTGCTCATCATGGGCCTGGAAGTCCTTCATGTAGCCCAAAGCGTAGATACAGATAAGGCTGCCGACGATGCCGACGGCGAGGACCATGATCACGCTCATGTAGTCTAGGTAGAGCGGCGTCGCCGTGACGGCTTCGGCCGCAGGCAGCGTCATGGCCGCAAAGACGAGCGAGCCCACCAGCTGGACTATGCCGAGCACCGTGGTAAGCACGCTCTTATATTTGTGCGCGTTGTACAGGATGACGGCGCACAGAATTACGTCGATGACGGAGCTGATGATCGAGAGCGCATGCGAGGTACCGGGGGCAATCTCAAAGCTCTGCGGACCCGTGCAAAAAAACATGACGGCGACTACAACTGTCACCGCCATGATAATGCCGGAGCCTATGAGTCCCACCGCATCGCGGGCGCGGTCACCGCGCGCGAGCAGCATGCCCAGCGCCGGTACCAGCGGAAACAGGGTAAGGAAATACAGTAGCGTCATACCATCACTCCCCCATGCAAAAACGCTGCAATTGTTTAACGTTATAGCTCAATTGATGAGTAGCGGCGGCGGGTTTTCGGTCAACTGGGGAGTTTTAGGCGTACGGGGCAAGGGCACGTCCGCTTTGGAGCAGAGAGGCGGCAAGAAAAATGCGCCCCTGTGGGCGCACCATCCCGTTTGCTATTCCGCCTTTTTAACGCGCGGCTTGCGACCGCGCGGCTTATCGACCAGTGCGGACTCACCGCTCTCGCGGTACTGACGGCACCAAGCCTTGACCGAAGACTCGCTGGGAATCTTGTGCTTGATCATGGCCTCGCGAACCGTCAAGCCGTTTTCCAGACGGTCCTTAACCACAGCGAGCTTTACGTCGTACGAATAGGTGTGATGATGCGAACCGGCATTGAGAACGGCGTCGGCACCGCCCACGGCATACGCGCGGGCCCACTGACGAGCCGTGGCCTGGGGAATGCCAAGCTCCGCGGCGAGAGCGCGATGACCGACCCCTCTTGGAGGATCTCGACGGCGCGCTGCCTAACCTCGGGCGCATGCGTGCGAGTCCTAGTTGCTTCCGACATACCTGCCACTTCTTAGCCTTAGCCGTTAATCTGCTTTCTTACGTGCAAGTTAGATAGTAGCATTTTACTGTTTGCTCAAAGCAGTTAATTAAAATAGACGCGGCGTTATCTGGGCATTTGGCACCAAATTACGACATTTCTTTATCGATTATTTACGCTGGTAGCTGACTCGCAGCTAATCGTCATTCGCTTGTCAACAAAATTGGCATCTCTTTATGTCCTTTGGTATAGAGGATATAGTTATTAACCCCTCCCCCAATATTTTTGAGTGATCTGCAAGGCAGTAGACGTCCTCACTCCTCATGATTACCGCACATTGCCATTCATCGGAGCAAAACAAAAAGGGCGGGACCTGCTGCGCTTGCAGGCCCCGCACCGGTTGACACCCGACGGGACACAGCCGGGCGAGACGGATCCGTGTTACCGCCCCGCCTGGCCGCGATGTTCAACTACAGCTCGTTGGCCGCGTGATACGCCGTGCGAATGGCGCTCGCAATGTCGGCGGTGCGCTCACCCGAGCAGTCGCCCACGCAGGTCACGGGCACCGTCACGCCATCCAGGTCAAACGCGTTGGCCTTGGAGCCCACGGCCATCACCACGTAATCGCAGGCGATCTTCACCGGCTCCTCGGCGCCGTCCTCGGTGGTGCGAACAGCCTCCACGCCCTCGTCGGTAATGGCGGTCAGGCGGGTCTTAACATGCTGCTCCACGTTGTGCTCTGCAAAGTCGCTCATAATCAGCGGCAGAATGGTCTCGGACTCGCCCGCGGCAATCTTGTCGAGCATCTCCACGATCGCCACCTCGCAGCCGTGCTGCAGCAGGTACTCGGCAGTCTCGGTGCCCACCAGGCCGCCGCCAATGACGGCGACGCGGCCGCTGAGCTCCACCTTGCCGGCCAGCACGTCCCAGCTCGAGACGACCTTCTCCGAATCGGCACCCGGAACGGGGATGACCACGTCGTGTGCGCCCACGGCCACAATCGCAGCGTCGGCGGCGTTGAGGTCCTCAGCGGTAGCGGCATGGTTGAGCTCGACCTTCACGCCCAGGCCGGGCAGAATCTTCTCGTAGTACTCGACCGAGCGCATGATCTCGCCCTTGCGCGGAGGCGCGGCCGCCAGCACAATCTGGCCGCCCAGATGATCGCTCGCCTCGTAGACGGTCACGTCGTAGCCGCGCTTGGCCGCCACGCGCGCGGCCTCCAGACCGGCGATGCCGCCGCCCACCACGGCGATCTTCTTGTCGCCCTCGCCCGGCTTAATGGCGATGGTTGCCTCATCGCCGTTCTCGGCATTGAGCACGCACGAGATGTACTTGCGGTTTTGAATCGCATCGACGCAGCCCTTGTTGCAGTTGAGGCACTCGCGGATGGGCTCACCCGTGGCGGCCTTCAGCGCAATGTCGGGGTCGCACATGAGCGAGCGGCCATAGGCGATGATGTCGGCGGCGCCGTCTTCCAGAATCTTCTCGCCGGCCTCAACCGAGACAACGCGGCCGACGGTTGCCACCGGCACGGAGACCAGGGCCTTGACGCGCTCGGCCACGGGCAGCGTCCAGTTGTAGGGCATGGCGCCCATGGGCGGAATGGTGTCGCCCATGTTGCCGGTGTGGTTGGCCTGTGCGACCTGAATCATATCGATGCCCGTACCCTCGAGCAGCTTGGCGAACTCGCAGGCCTCGTCGGGCTGCAGGCCACCCTTGCCGCGCGGCGTGCCGTCGGGGTTCTCCATGATCACGGGGAGCTTGTACTCCACCATCAGCTGCGGCGCGGCCTCCTTAATGGCGGCGACGACCTCCAGCGCGTAGCGAACGCGGTTCTCGAACGAACCACCGTACTCGTCGGTGCGCTGGTTGAGGATGGCCGAGCACAGCGAACCCACCAGGCGGTCGCCGTGGACCTCGATAGCGTCGATCCCGGCCTGCTGTGCGCGAGCGGCCGAGGCAGCGATGGCCTCCTTGATCTGGGTGAGCTGCTCTACGCTCGCCTCGTTCACAAAGTGCTGCATGTCGTGATGCAGCTTGGCGTAGGCCTGGTTGCGGATCTCGTTGGACTCGGCCATCTTGGCGGCAAAGGTCTCCTCGTCGCCGGCGGCCTTGGCCTCCTGCGCGGCCTTGGCGGCGGCCATGGATCCCATGACCATGCGGCCGACACCGGGCACATCGTACTCGGGGTGGAACAGCTGCAGCGCGACCTTGGCGCCGTGCTTGTGGACGGCGTCGGCCAGCGCCTTAAACGTGGGGATCTGGGCGTCGGTTGCCAGCTTGGGCGTGGGGCTTGCGGTCATGACGGGAGCGACGTCGCCGATGACGATGTAGCTCACGCCGCCACGGGCCAAGCGCTCGTAAAAAGCCAGGCTGCGCTCGCCGATGGAACCGTCACGCTCCTCGTAGCCGGTGGTCAGCGGCGGAAACATAATGCGGTTCTTGAGCTCAAGGGGGCCAACCGTAATGGGCTGGAGCAGCTTGGATGCAGGTGTGGTCATGGACATTCCTCTCTTGTAGGCGCGGCGGCGATGATGCCGCGTAGTTATCTAGAGGATATGGCATGGGAATACAGCAGCGCAACGGAAATCGGCGGACAGCAGGTAGCGGCAGGTGGATGGGGATGGGCGGGGCGGCCCGTCGGTTTATCTCAATCTGTAACAGTTACGCGACAAAACCGGGTCTTACTGTTACAGATCGAGACATTCCTCTCGGCCCATCCTCAACAATCTAGATCTGTAACAGCTAGGCCCACTTTTGACCCCTACCTGTTACAGATCGAGACAAACCAAACCCGCCTGCTAGAAAATCTCAATCTGTAACGGTTACTCGGCAAAAACCGTCCCTCGTGTTACAGATTTAGACAAACACGACCCAACCCACCGGTATATCTCGATCTGTAACACCAAGCCGCCCAAATCGGGTCTAGATGTTACAGATCGAGATTTTGTTTGAGAGGCCGAGAATTGGACCGAAAACACAGTCCCGGAATAACAAAAAAGCTCGCCGGCTAGGCCGACGAGCTGCAAGTTCTTGGTCGCGGGGGCAGGATTTGAACCTACGACCTCCGGGTTATGAGCCCGGCGAGCTACCAGACTGCTCCACCCCGCAATGTCTGGGCGCCTCATGTGCGCAAGGAAGAATATTACGCGGGAGTTCGGTAAACGGCAAGGAAAATCTCGTAGAGCATAATTCCTTCATATTTAAACCCCTCAGCCCCTATCACCGTAAACGAATCGCAGCCGAGCGCCGTCGACGGCACGTATACAATGGTGCGCGTCCTTTTATGCCGACACCGGGAGTAGACATGCTGCTCGCTATCGATATGGGAAACACGCAGACGGCCATGGGCCTGTTTGACGGAGACGAGCTGGTGCAGTCGTGGCGCATGCCCACCGACCGCTCCTATACCGCCGACGAGATCCATGTGCGCCTGATGGGTTTCTTTAAGATGTACGGCCTTTCGCTCGATGCGGTCGACGCGATCGCCTTTGCGGGCGTGGTGCCGCAGCTCTCGCGCGAGTGGCACGCCGTGGCCGACCGCATTGCCGCGGACGCCATCGTCATCGGGCCGCAGACGGCCGCCGTAACCAAGCTGCGGGCGGCGCGCCCCCAGGCCGTTGGTGCCGACCGCATCGCCAACGCCGTCGCTGCCGAGACCTTCTATGGCGCGCCGGCGATCGTGGTGGACTTTGGCACCGCGACCAATATCGACGTCATCGATGAGGACGGTTATTACATTGGCGGAGCGATCGCGCCGGGCATTCGCATCTCCATGGACGCGCTTGCCGCCCGTGCCGCCAAGCTCGCCAGCGTGCCGCTCGAGGCGCCCGAGCACGCCATCGGCCGCGATACCGAGGAGTGCATCAAGGTCGGCGCCGTGATGGGCGCCGCCGCCATGGCCGAAGGCCTGGTCGCGCGCATGAAGCGCGAGCTGGGCCGCGACGATGCCACCGTTATCGCCACGGGCGGCCTCGCCGGCATCGTCGCCGGCTCGACCGATGCCTTCGACGTGGTAGACGGCCAACTCACCATCAAGGGCATCTGCGAAATCTACCGCCGCATGCAGAAGCTGGGATAGAGCAGGGGCTTAAGTCGAGCGCGCCCGATGCCACAGTCCCCGCAAATGCTCGCCAAGCCTATTCCTCAGACAGGCGAAACCCTCCCCGGCACAGGCCGAGGAGGGTCTTGTTGTCATGTCTATCTTTGGGCGCGAACGCCCCGCGCTACAGCCCGCGAATTCGTACGGCCTCGGGCGGAAACTCCTGCTCGCCGGCATCGGTCTTAATGGTCGCGCGGCCCCAGATGTCCAGGCCTGCAAACACACCGACCGCAAGCGGCAGGCCGTTGGGCGACACCGCCGCAACTTGGCGGCCCAGCAGCGGCACCATGTCGAAGTACTCGCCCAGCACGGGAGCCAGCGGCCCTGCGGCGCCTTGCGGCGTGTTGGCAACAACCGCCCAAGCGCCCACGCGGGCCAGCACGGCGGCGGCCAGCGTCTCGACCAGCGCTTCGTCAGCCACGTCCACACCAAGCTCGCCCAGCGCCGAACGCTCAATATCCACCGTCACGGCACCGAACATGCCCGCAGCAGCGGCACCGCCGTTCACGGCAACACGCGCGAGCGACGTCTCAAACGCAGGCGCACCGCACACGATATCGCTCGGCCACTGGATACCCACCTTACCGGCAAGGCCCAACCCCGGCGTCGAAGCCGTGCCCACGAGCGCGTCCATCATGCCCATCGCAGCCACAAACGGCAGGCCGTGGAAGGCATGCATGTTCACGTCCGGGCGCACGATCAGCGAAAACGTCAGCGAGGCATCGCCCGCGCTCCATGCGCACCAGCCCGCGGACGCACCCTCGCGGCCCGCGTCACGTGCCGAGTCGAGCTCGGCGCCGGCGGCAACAGCATTCATCTCGATCATCTACATACGCCCCAATTCGCCCACGATATGACCCACGCGGTCCTCGGGCTCCTTGACCTCGACACCGTTGTAGCGGAAGAACCGCGCCGGGTCGTGCATCAGGTCCTCGAGCGGCACCAGCACAAAGTCGCGCTCGCCAATGAGAGGATGCGGCAGGCGCAGCTTTTTGCCGCCGTGGGTCTCGCCATCCATCCACAGCAGGTCCAGGTCGATGGTGCGCGGGCCGTTGGCCTTGGCCTTTTTGGAGCGGTCGCGCCCCAGCTCAGCCTCGATCTTCATAAGCTCGTCGAGCAGCACCAACGGCGCCAGCTCGGTCTTGATCTCGATGACGGCGTTGGCAAACGCGTCCTGGCGCGTCTCGTAGGCAGGCTCGCTCTCGTAGATCTTGGAGGAGTTGGACACGCAGGTGAGTGGAATCTCGGCGATCATCTCGCGTGCAGCGCGGATGTTGTCGCAGCGATGCCCCAGGTTGGAGCCCACAGCCACAAACGCGCGGCGCGGCTGCGGCTTGGCAACCGCCCAGTAACCGTTCAGGAACTGCGCAAAACCCGCGGCGTCGTGCACGCGCACGATGTTGGCACCGGCCTGGATGGCGCCCAAGCACACGCCAAACGTAGCGGCATCGCGCTCGGCGGCCTCGGTCACGCCCGAGATAGCGCCCACAAAACGCTTGCGCGACACGGCGCACATGAGCGGATAGCCCAGTGACGCCATCTTGGCAGTCTCGCGCTGGATGACGATGTCCTCGTTAGCCGACTTACCAAAGCCCGGGCCAGGATCGATGCAGATGCGGTCGCGAGACACGCCGGCATGGATGAGCGTGCGGGCCTGGTCGGACAGAAAGCCCATAACGCGGCGCATGATGGGCGCCGAATCGGGCAGGGTGAAGCGGCGGAGCTGCGAGGTGGGCACGTAGGCTTCCTCGCGGCGGGCGCTGCGGCGCATCATGGCTGCCAGGTGGTCATTGGACTCCGATGCGACCTCGGTGGCTGCGGGCGCGGCCTCGGGCGCGGGCGCGACGGTCTCGGCGGCAGCAACCTGCTCGGCGGCCGGCGTCTCCTGCCCCAGCTCGGTTGCGGGCTCGGACGTGGGCTCCGGTTCGCCAAACGGCAACGAGGGCTGCACCACGCCGCCCGGAAGCTTGGGCTCACCCAGCAGCTTGCCGCGACGGCGGCGAGCCGGCTTCTCGGCCTCACGCGCGGCCTCGGCAGCCGCCTCGCGCGCCTTCTCGGCAACAAACGCCGCTGCCGAGGTATCGAGCTGCACCGTTGCGTGCGTGCGGGTGGGCGCGGCGACCTCGCCGGCATGCATCACGATGACGCCGCAGGTGCTCGTCTTAACAAACTCGACCATCTTGGGATCGGTGAAGCCGGTCACGTCGTTGACGATCGAGGCGCCGCAGCGCACGGCCGCCTTGGCAACCGCTACATGACGCGTGTCGATCGAGACGATGGCGCCCTCCTTGGCCAGCGCGCGCACCACAGGCAGCACGCGGCGCGCTTCCTCATCGGGGTTGACCGGGGTAAAACCAGGGCGCGTGGACTCGCCGCCCACGTCGATGATGTCGGCGCCGGCGTCGAGCATCGCCAGGCCGTACTCGATGGCGGCATCGGGGTCGAAGTGCTCTCCGCCATCGCTGAACGAATCGGGCGTCACGTTGAGGACGCCCATGATGCGCGGACGGTCAAAGCTGAGCTCGTACTTTCCGCACCGCCATGTCTTGCTGTCGTTCGCCATGAACATCCTCCTAAAATGCCCACGCCGCCGAGCTTGGGGAGCTGGCGGCGGGGTCGCTTTGCACTCAGTCTTTCTATTGTATCCGCGCGCGCGGGCTAGAACGCAAACGCGGCCGCGATGTCGCAAGAAATCAGCAGGTCGGCATTTGCATCCTGATCGGTGGGAGCAAGGTTGCATATGGCCAGCGTATCGCCGGTAAAGTATCGCGTAAGGCCTGCCGCCGGATACACCACGAGCGAGGTCCCGCCCACAATGAGGGCATCGGCCGCGGCGATGGCGGCAACGGCACCGGTCAGCACATGTTCATCGAGCGGCTCTTCGTAGAGCACCACATCGGGCTTGATGCGGCCGCCGCACGCGGGGCACGCAGGCACGCCCGCGGCATCCTCGTGCTCGCGCGAGCAAATCCACTCGGCGCTATAGACCGTGCCGCACGACTGGCAAATGTTGCGATGGACCGATCCGTGCAGCTCGAACACGCGCTGTGATTCGGCCATCTGATGCAGGCCGTCGATATTTTGCGTCACCACGGCATCAAGCTTACCGGCGCGCTCCAGCTCGGCCAGCTTGGTGTGGCAGCGGTTGGGTTTAGCGTTAAGCGCGATCATCTTGGTGCGGTAAAAGTCGAAGAACTCCGCCGGATGCGCCTCGTAAAAGCTATGCGACAGCATGGTCTCGGGCGGATAGGCAAACTGCTGGTGATACAGGCCGTCCACGCTGCGGAAATCGGGGATGCCACTTGCCGTGGAAACACCAGCGCCGCCAAAGAAGACCACGCGCTTGTGGGTGTCAAACAGATCCGCCAGCGCGGCGGAGGCCTGCCTGGGGTCCGATATTGCCTGCGCCATATGAGTCCTCCGTCCTTAGTTAGTCGGGCAGCGTTGAGCGACGTCCCAGCATGCGGCCTTTAAGTCAGCATGCGCGGATCCCACCCCGCCCCTGTTGCGCTAATCTTAAGCCTGCCAACCCCGTCGAAAGGACACCATGCCTCAGACTTACACCTTTGCCTCGTGGAACGTTAACGGCCTGCGCGCCGTGCTCAAAAAGGACCCGAGCTTTATCCAGATCGCGCAAGAACTCGACGTCGATATCCTGGCACTGCAAGAGACCAAGCTGCAAGAAGGCCAGGTTGATATTGACCTGCCCGGTTATCACCAAACCTGGAGCTACGCCGAGCGCAAGGGCTACTCGGGCACCGCGGTCTTTAGCCGCCAGGAGCCGCTGCGCGTGCTGCACGCCGACGCGCTGCTGCCCTACGCCGGCGAAGGCGAGGCGGCCGTGCTCGTCGCCCAAGCCGCAACCGAGGGCCGCGTCTGCGCGCTCGAGTTCGACAAATTCTGGTTTGTGGATGTCTACACGCCCAACGCACAAAATGAGCTCGCGCGCATCGACGTGCGTATGGCCTGGGACGATGCCTACCGCGGCTTTTTGAACGCGCTCGAGCGCGAGACCGGCAAACCCGTCGTAACCTGCGGCGACTTTAACGTGGCGCATGAGGAGATCGACCTTAAGAACCCCAAGTCCAACCGCGGCAACGCAGGCTTTTCGGACGAGGAACGCGGCAAGTTTACCGAGCTGCTCAACGCCGGCTTTACCGATACCTGGCGCGCGGCAAACCCCGACGTCGAGGGCGTCTACAGCTGGTGGAGCTATCGCTTTAATGCCCGCAAGAACAACGCCGGCTGGCGCATCGATTACTTTCTGGTAAGCGATTCGATCGCCGCCAACGTTCGCGACACCGGCATCCGCGGCGACATCTTTGGCAGCGACCACTGCCCCGTCACCCTCACGCTAGAGCTCTAGCCCCAAGTAATTCCTCTAGGGGACAGAGGAAAACAGATCATGTGACCCCTCTCCCCCTATAAGGTGCGGTGGAATAGTTCCTGTTTGGGCAGCAAATAGCCAAAAACGAGAACTATTCCACCGCAAGTTCGTGAGGGAACGCGAAATGCCTTACAGCCCGTATTTCACGACGACACGGTTAATGCGGCGACACCAGGGCTTGTACAGGGCGGCCAAAAACACGCAGGTCGCAAGGCCGTGCGTAATGTCGAACGGTGCGGCGGTGGCAAGACGCGCCGTGGCGCCCGCCCACGTGAGCGGTTGAACAAAACCGATGATGTCATACGCGTTGATCACCACGCCGTATAGCAAACCCGAAGCAAAACCGTAGGTCAGTAGCGCCGGCATGCGCACGGTTCCATCCGCACGGTCGAACGCGCCCGCATGCGCCAGCGCGCCGCCAACATAGCCAACCAGACCCCAGGCATACATCTGCCACGGCGTCCACATGCCCTGTCCAAAAAAGAAATTGCTGGTCAGCGCCGCCAGCGCGCCAACTATAAAACCATTACGGCGGCCAAGCGTCGCCCCCGCGATAATGGCGATAGCGCTCACCGGTTTAAAGTCGGGAATGGGCCCAAACAGGATGCGCCCCGCCGCCGCCAGCGCCGCCAGCACCAGCGTGGGCATAATCTGGCGCAAACCCGGACGAGATGCCTCGTAACCCGCAAAGAACAGCGCGAGCACCAGCGCCACCACGACCAGCATGGCAAGTGCCGCCTGCTCAACGCCCGCTAGCAACGCCGCAGCCATCACCGCTGGCACCGCCAGCAGCAACGGGATCTCCAGTTTTGTAAGCAGGCGCGCGACGCGATAATCCGTCATCCCATCACGCCCTATAAAACACGTTGTCGGCAAAGAAGTCGGCCGGCGGCTCCATGCAGGCGATCTCACCGTCAAACATCATGGCAATGTCATCGGCAACCTGCTCGGCAAAATCCAGATCGTGCGTGGCCATAATGACGGTGCCGCCAGCCTTCGCATGGTCACGCAGGGCGCGGGCGATGATGCGGCGGCTCTCCAGGTCCAAGCCCTTCGTGGGCTCGTCAAGCAGCAGCAGCTCGGGGCCGATCAGCAGCAGCTTTGCCAGTGCGAGCAGCTGGCGCTGTCCGCCCGAGAGGTCGTAGGGGTGGCGCGTCTCCAGGCCGTCCAATCCCAGTTGCGCCGCACGCTCCCGCGCCAAGTTCTCGTCATATCCGCAGGTCGAAGCCCATTCTATCAGCTCATCGCGAACCGTCTCGGCAACCAGCAATGCTTTGGGATTCTGAGGCAGCAGCGCCGCCGAGGCCGCCCCGCGCACCATGCGGCCGCGCTGCAGCTTGGCGGTCTTCGCCAGCACCGAAAGCATTGTCGACTTGCCGCAGCCGTTACCGCCCGCAACCGCATGCACCGCGCCAGCCGAAAACGACGCATCGAGCCCGCGCAGCACCCAACCGCCCGCGCGATCGTAGCGAAACCAGCTCCCTGCCAGGGTGGTAGCCGACCCAGCGTGCATTTTTTGGAGTATTCTGCTTCCATCCGTGCGCGGGAAGGCTTCCGAGCCGTTCTCGAGCGACGTTTGCGCCACAAATTCAGACGATTTGTCCAATTCCGAACTTTTTTTCGCGCTCGATACGTCCCCGGGCGGCTCCAGAGAGCCCAAATTGTCCTCACGCCTGCTGAATACTCCTTTATTTGCACATCGGATGGCACCCCACCCCAACATGTCATCGGACAACAGCGATTCTCGGCGTCCCAAAGAAGCCATATCCGCCACCTCGCGCACGCGACCGTCCTCAATCCGGTACGCACACGTCGCGTATTCGAGCATTGGGCGCGGCTGATGCGTCGCCACAACAACCGTGCAGCCCAGCTCGCGATTCACGCGAAACAGCGCATGCAGAAAACTCTTCTCGGCAACGGGGTCGAGCTGAGACGTGGGCTCATCGAGCAGCAGCACGCGCGGGCGGAGCGCCAACACGGCGGCCAACGACAGCAGCTGCTTGCGACCACCCGAAAGCGTATCGGTATCGCGGTGGAGCCAATCCTCCAGCCCAAAGAAATAGCTGGTCTCGGCCACGCGACGACGCATCTCGTCACGCGCTAGCCCCAAGTTTTCCAGGCCAAACGCCATCTCGTGCCACACGGTCTCGCACACAATCTGGTTCTCGGGATCCTGAAACACATAGCCCACGCGCTCCGCGGACGTCCGAACATCCATGTCGGCAACGCTCTCGCCCAGCACGCGCAGTTCGCCAGCGCGCTCGCCCGTCGGCGCGATCTCGGGTTTGAGCAGCGAGAGTAGCGTCGACTTGCCCGAACCGGTACCGCCAACAAGCAGCGCAAACGCACCTTGGGAAACACGCCAATCAAGCCCCTCGAGCACCGGTGCCTCGGCCCCGGGATAGGCAAAACTAAGGCCCCGCACCTCAATCGCAGGCACATCGGAGCCGCACGCCCCGCCCGTTACCGAGCAGCTATCCAACCGAGCCATCAGCCAAACCTCTTCTCATCAATCGCGTGCAACGCGCAAGGCAGCACCATCCAGGCAGCGTACACGACATAGCCCGGCCACGGCGCCGGCACCGAGAGCTGCGGATAAAACGAATACTGCGTCGTCGCGGTCCACGCCACCGCCACCGCGGCAGCACCAAACAGCGCAAGCCCAACCAGCGCGGCAACGTCGCTGCGCCCCAGCCGATACCGCGCATACGTCGTACGACGCGTCGCGGCGCCCCACCCGCGCGAGCGCATCGCGTCCGCGCGCTCCAACGAATCTTCCATGCCCCAGCCCATCAATGCACTCGATGCCCGCAGGCGCGAGCGCACGGGGTCGGCCGGCGCGCGGCCCGGCACATCAATCGCATCCTGCACCGCCAGCACCGTACGGCCGCGGCGCAAAAACTGTGGGATAAGCCTCATGCACATCGAGATCATGAGCGCGATCACCGGTGCGGCGTTACCCAAAAGCGCGAGCACCTTGTCGTATTCGAGCATCGACGCCGCGGCCTCAAACCACAGCACGCTCGCCACAAACAGCCCGCCCATGCACAGGCCGTATACCATGCTCTCCAGATACACCGCGCGCATGCCAATACGGAACAGCTCCGTCGAGCCCGAGGCACTAAACAGTGGATTGACCAGCGCGATAATCAAAATCACCGGCAGCTGCCAGCGAAGTGCGCCCAGCGTGCGGGCAGCCCCACGCGTCGCAAATCCATACGCCAACCCGCCCGCAAGTGACAGCGCAATCAGCACCGGCTGCATCGAGAACATGGTGAGCCCCAGCGTCAGCACTATATAGAGCGCCGGCACAGCTGGATGCGACATCGAGAATGCCGCGACGGGCTCGCCGCCAAACTCCTCTCGTATGTTGTCCACGGGCACCCCCGTCCCCTCGCTCAAACGACAGCTCCGCAGCACCGCCGCCATGCACGGCCAGCGCAAACGCCACGCCGGCGGCGCAAGCCTCAACCGCCGCAATCCAATCGTTACGCGCTCAACATATGCCTGCGGTATCATATTGCGCCGTGTATCGTTTCCAAGCACACGTCTCTATAACGTAACAGGAGATCACATGGACGCAACCGCAATTATCCTCGCTGCCGGCGAGGGCACCCGCATGAAGTCGAACCACTGCAAGGTTTCGCACAAGATCCTGGGTAAGCCCATGGTCCAGTGGATCGTCGACGCTACCATCAAGGCCGGCTGCAGCCGCGTCGTGGTCGTCATCGGCAGCCACGCCGACGAGATGCGCGCCCTTATCGACGGCACCTACGCCAACAGCGCCACCAAGGTCGAGTGCGTCGAGCAGACCGAGCGCCTGGGCACCGGCCACGCCGTCAAGGTCGCGCTCGAGGCCTGCGGCATCACGCAAGGCCCCGTCGTCGTGCTCAACGGCGACCTGCCGCTCATCACCGCCGACACCGTCGCCAAGTTCGCGCAGACCGTCGCCACCGGCGAGCTCGCCTGCACCGTCATGACCATGACCCCGCCCGATCCCTTTGGCTACGGCCGCATCAAGCTGGGCGCCGATGGTCAGATCGAGCGCATCATCGAGCAGAAGGACTGCACGCCCGAGCAGGCCGCCACGCTGCTGGAGTGCAACGCCGGCTGCTACGCCTTCGACGGCGCGCAGCTTGCCGCCCACATCAACGAGATCGGCAACGACAACGCACAGTCCGAGTACTACCTGCCCGACATGCTCGAAATCCTCAAGGGTCACGGCCAGGCAGTCTCCATCTTCCACTGCGACGACTACCGCGACGGCCTGGGCGTCAACAGCCGCATCCAGCTCGCGCAGCTCACCGCCATCGCGCGCGACCGCATCAACGAGCACTGGATGGCCGAGGGCGTTACCTTCATCGACCCCACGCAGGCCTGGATCGGCCCCGACGCTACCATCGGCCGCGACACCGTCGTGTGGCCGCAGACGCATCTGATCGGCCACGTCACCGTGGGCGAGGAGTGCCAGCTCGGCCCCAACAGCCGCCTCACCGACACCACCGTCGGCAGTGGCTGCATCATCGATGAGACCATCGCCATCGAAGCCGTCATCGAGAACGGCGTCGACTGCGGCCCGCGCGCCTACCTGCGCCCGGGCACCCACATGCTCGACGGCTCCAAGGCCGGTACGCACGTGGAGATTAAGAAGTCCACGATCGGCGAGGGTTCCAAGGTGCCGCACCTGTCCTACATCGGCGATACCACCATGGGCTCCGGCGTCAACGTGGGCGCGGGCTCCATCACCTGCAACTACGATGGCGTACACAAGCACAAGACCGTCATCGGCAAGGATGCCTTCATCGGCTCCGACACCATGATGGTCGCGCCCGCCCAGATTGGCGAC
>UQUX01000002.1 GCA_900544425.1 uncultured Collinsella sp. | reverse complement strand
CCAGGCCCGATTTTGCCTCTTGACAATGTCCTGCTCATATTAAAAGGAACGTCCCCTTCTGCCGGCAAGCTATGTTGATATTTGAGTTGTCGTCGCTTCGCTTGTCTGGGCCGTCTCGGCGTCGTTACCTTGCTCGCCTTCGTCCTTTTGAGCATCTGCGATGGTGGAGGCCGCCGCAACGATACCACGCTGGGGCGCGACGCCCGTCTGGGTCTGAGCGCCCTCGATAACTTCTGTACCTGCATGCGCGAGCTCGGGCGATTTAAACACCGCGTCCAAGTTGGCGCCACCGCCGGCGTAGCCAAGCGCGGCGAGTGCGATGACGATCACTACAACGATGACCGCGATCGGAACATAACGATGCCAACCAGCCGGGTTGAGCCCGCTGCGGCGAGCCGCCCCGCGGCTGATGTAACCGAGCGTGCCGTCGTGCTTGAGCTTTGAGCCCACCACGCGCTTGCGGCCCCACAGCGACGACTCGGCCTGCATGGCCAAGCGAGCGCTTGCCGATGGATAGCCATATTTAGTGCGTTTGAACGAGCCATCAAACCCCGAGGCGTGTTTGCCCCACGTCACCGATGTCGTGCGCCGGTTAACCGGCGCGGCGCTCCGCCTTCTGCGGCTCGGTTTTGAAGTCTCAGCCATTTGCCCTCGCACGCCGTAACCAAATCGAAACAATAACGCTTTGGACTGTAGCACACGCGTCGCGCGCGGTCACGGGCGCCTCGCCCAACGGTCATCGTCCTTCAGCAAGCGCCACAGCGTTGTACGGCTTATGCCCAGCACCTCCGCCGCACGGGTTCGGTTGCCGTGGAGATGATCTACAACCAAATGCGCGATATCTCGCTCGGTATCGGCCAGCGGTCGCAGGATATACAGGTCACTTTCGAGTGTCGGGGCGCCAAAGGTTGCGGTCTTAATCACGTCCTCTTGGGCGAGCACTTCCTCCGCCACAGTGCGGTCCACCGTGCCCGCCCCCACCAATATATACAGTCGTTCCGAGACCTCGCGGAGCTGCAGATAATTGCGCGGCCAGCGGTAAGCATCGAGCGTCTTCGCCGCCGCGGCAGACAGCGTGGGCGTTGCCGTCCCAAATACATCAGCGAGATATTCCAAATAGCGCGCAACCTTCTTCGACGCGGCTCCCTGCTCGGCGATTGCCGGCGCCACGCTCACCGCACAGGCGAAGCGCTCGGTCACAAAAGCGGCTTGATCACTTTCGCTGCCGCCCGGCATGTCATTCGCCGTCAGCACCACATGGCAGCGCGTCGCCAACGCGGTGTCGGCCATCGTGGAAACGAGCTCGCGAAGGCGTTGGGGACCAACCGCATTCCAGTCCTCAATGCAAAGGGTCAGCCCCGTTTGGAACAGCGGCGATTCGGCGCTTTTGAGCACATGGCGCCAACCGCGATCGGTGAGTTCATCGAGCGCGACGGAAACAAAGGGCTGACCGGCAAAAGGACCGTCCAGATAGAGGCGCTTGGCGATCTCGACCTGACCCGCTCCCAGCTCGCCCTCGAGCATAAGGGGCACACCGCGCGCGTAACTCTCTGCAACCGGCGCAGCCACCGAGGCCGCCTCCTCAACGATGCCGTACGCGCTCGATTCGTAGCGAGCCTCAACTTCGTCGGCGTTGAGCCACTCGATACCCGCATGCGCCGCGGCACCGCGCACCTCGCGGACCACGACGACCCAAAGGCCCCCGCCCTCTTTGTCGGTGGGGCGAACGGTCAGGCTCAGGCGCGCACCCGCACGTCCCATAACCAGACGCGCGCCGTCTCCTATACGGTCGAGGCGCTCAGCGACAAAAGCCGCCACATCCCGCTCGAGCGCCGCGTCATTCATGGTCGAGATCGCGACGTCCCCACGCGCATCGATTGCCAATGCCGAGGCCCCGGCAGCAGCCAGGGCCTCGGTCAAGATGTTCAGCTTGGCATCGCTATCCATTATTTGCCCCTGTCCGCAGCGACGTGCAACCGCCGACGGTCGTACGACCGAGTGTTTCAAAATTGAACGATATTGCTCACCAAACACTATAGGGCAGAAAGCGCCGTCCTGCGAGTATAGGTGTTGCCCCGCATCGCCATCCTGGCGGGGCGATAAGAGCTCTTCGGGACTTATAAACCTGCGGACAAGCCATACCCGCAAGAGCTCCTATCGCTCCACCGTGAGAATGCGCTCGCCAGCACGCAGCACGCAGCACGCAGCACGCAAATAAGCTACTTCTCTACCAGATTCCCAGCACGTGTTGCATTCCCAAACTCATGCACGCAATGCCAATCCAGCAGCAAAAGCCCAATGCGATGGGCTTGCCGCCCTTTTTGACCAGCTCGACGATATCGGTATTAAAACCAATAGCCGCCATGGCCATCACGATAAAGAACTTTGACAGCTCCTTGATGGGCGCCGTGATGGACACAGGAAGCTGAAACACCGTGGTGATCACGCTCGCCAGCACAAAGAACAGCACGAACATGGGAAACGCGCGTTTAAGCGAGAACGTGCTTTTGGCGTCGCCGCCGGCCTTGCGCGCCAGATGCATCTGCCAGTATGCGAGAACCAACGTGATGGGAATAATGGCCAGCGTCCTGGTGAGCTTGACCACCGTGGCGCTCTCGAGCGCATTGGCGCCGGGATGCATGCTGTCCCAAGCGCTCGCCGCAGCCGTTACGGACGAGGTGTCGTTGATGGCGGTACCGGCAAACAGGCCAAAGCCCTCGTTGGTCAGCCCGAGCATGCCGCCGAGCGTCGGAAACACGAGCGCCGCGATAACGTTAAACAGGAAGATGACCGAAATGGCCTGGGCAATCTCGCGATCGTCGGCATCGATGACGGGTGCGGTCGCGACGATGGCAGAACCGCCGCAAATCGACGAACCCACACCCACAAGCGTCGCGATCTTACCCGGTACGTTCATGACGCGGCAGAGCACAAAGGCGATGACAAGCGAGGTCGAGATCGTCGCCACGATAATCGGCAGCGACTGGGCGCCCTTGGACAGAATCTGGGAGAGGTTCATGCCAAAGCCAAGCAGGATAACCGCGTACTGCAAGACTTTTTTGGACGTATAGGTAACGCCGGCGGCGAGCGGTTCGCGACGATTCTTGGGAAAGACGAGCGCCAGGACCATGCCAAAGAGGATGGCAAATACCGGCCCGCCGACCACCTCAATCTGTTTGCCGAGCAACGTCGCGGGGATAGCGATGATCAGGCAGAACAAGACGCCTTTCCAGCGCTCGCGTACGATATTTGCCAGTTGCATATGGGATTCCTTCTTTCTATTTCACGTTTGCGACGGCTTATGATACGGCAACATTGAGCGCAGCCTTGCGCAAACACAGACTAAGATGCCGCAATAGTTCTCGGGCGACAGCCGAATTACCCACCGCGGAGAGCTGATTCGCGGCATAATTAACAACTGACATATGAGTTTGATAGAACAGTTGCGAGGCGCTATGGAAGAATCGATGCACGTCGGCGAGCAGGAAACGAGCCTACAGGACCAGTCCTACCACACCATTCGACGCAAAATCGTCTACCTGGACTACAAGCCGGGCGAAAAGCTGGGCGTCAAGCAACTTTGCGACGACCTGGATATGGGGCGCACGCCCGTGCGCGAGGCTTTGGTTCGCTTGGCGCAGGAAGGCCTGGTGCGCACCGTGCCCCAGAGCGGCACCTACGTCTCGCCCATCAACCTCACCCTTGCCGAGAGTGCCTGTTACATCCGCGAGCATCTGGAAAAGCAGGTGATCGTGGAGTGCTGTGCGCGCGCCACGTCGGCCGGCATCGAGCAGCTCGACCGCGCCATCGTGCTGCAGGAAAAGGCCATGGCCGAAGAGGATCGCATCGGCTTCTTTTTGAGCGACAACCTCATGCATCACATGATTTTTAGCATCGCATGTCGCAGCACCGTGTGGTCGTGGCTCGAAGAGACCAATGCCGACCTGGAGCGCTTCCGCTGGCTGCGCGCCGCCACACAGGTTCTCGACAATCAGGACATCGTGAACGAGCACAAGCAGATTCGCCGCGCTATCGCCGGTCGCGACCCCATCGAAGCGAGCTTTTTGGTCAGCAAGCACCTGCACATGATGTTCCGCAACCAAACCGAAGTTCTGGACCAGTTCCCCGAGTACTTCGAGACCAGCAAGCTCCGCTAACCTACCAAAAAGGGACAGGTTTATTTTGGCAGGTTTTATCTGGTCAAATGCAACAAGGCCCGGCTCCGCTGCAACGGAGCCGGGCCTTAGTTGTTAGGATGACGGAACTCGATTACTCGACAGTAACGCTTTTCGCCAGGTTACGGGGCTGGTCGACGTCGCAGCCGCGCAGGATGGCGACCTCGCGGGCGAGCAGCTGCAGCGGGACACTCGCCGTGATGGGGCTGAACACGTCGCGGACTGCCGGCACGCGGATGATGCAGTCGGCAATCTTGTTGATCTCCTCGTCGCCCTCGGTGGCAACGACGATGACCTTGGCACCGCGCGCCTTGCACTCCATAAGGTTCGACACGGTCTTGTCGTAGGTGGCACTCTTGGTGGCCACAGCGATGACAGGGAAGCCCGGGTCGATCAGGGCAATGGGGCCGTGCTTCATCTCGCCGGCGGCGTAGGCCTCGGCGTGCAGGTAGCTGACCTCCTTGAGCTTGAGCGCACCCTCGTAGGAAATAGCGGCACCCATGCCGCGGCCCACGAACAGCGCCGACTGCGCATCCTTGCACAGCAGGGCAGCCTCATGCACGGCATCGGTCTGCGTGTCCAAAATCCACTGGATCTGCTCGGCAGTATCGGAAAGCTCGCGGAACAGCATGCGCGCCTGCTTGGTGGTCAAGCGGTACTTGACCTGCGCCAGTAGCAGGGCCAAAAGCGTGAGGCTCACGACCTGGCCGATGAAGCTCTTGGTCGAGGCGACCGCGATCTCCTTGTTGGCCTTGGTGTAGATGACGCCGTCGCTCTCACGCGCCACGGGGCTGCCCACCACGTTGGTGATGCCGAAGACCTTGGCACCCTTGATGCGCGCGTCGCGGATGGCGGCGAGGGTATCGGCCGTCTCGCCCGACTGGGACACGGCAACGACGAGCGTCGTCGGCGTGATGATGGGGTTGCGATAACGGAACTCGCTGGCCGCCTCCACCTCGGTGGGGATGCGAGCCCAGCCCTCAATGAGATTCTTGGCAATGAGGCCAGCGTGATAGCTGGTTCCGCAAGCGATCACGTAGACGCGGTCGATGTCGTTGAGTTCCTCGAGCGAAAGGCCCAGCTCGTCGATGTCGAGCTCGCCGGCCGGCGTCATACGACCAACCAGCGTGTCGCGCACGACGCGCGGCTGCTCGTGAATCTCCTTGAGCATAAAGTCGGGATAACCGCCCTTTTCTGCCATGTCCAGGTCCCAATCGATGTGGGTGACCTTGGGCTCGATAACGTTGCCGGCCTCGTCGGTGTACTCGACGCCTGCGGGCGTGAGCTTGGCAAACTGACCGTCCTCGAGCACCACGACATCGCGGGTGGCGTCGATGAGCGCGATGACGTCGGAGGCGACATAGGCGCCGGTCTCGCCCGCGCCGACCACGATCGGGGAATCCTTGCGGGCCACGGCGATCACGCCGGGCTCGTCAGCGCACACGGCGGCCAGACCATAGGCACCGACCACGTGGGTGCAAGCCTCGCGCACGGAGGCCATCAGGTCGTGCGTCTCGGCATAAGCCTCTTCGATCAGATGCGCGAAGACCTCGGTATCGGTCTCGCTCTTAAAGTGGTGGCCGCGACCCTCCAGCTCTTCGCGCAGCTCGGCGAAGTTCTCGATGATGCCGTTGTGGACGATGGCGATACGGCCGTCGCAGCTGGTGTGGGGGTGAGCGTTAACGACGGAGGGCTTGCCGTGGGTGGCCCAACGGGTGTGGCCGATACCGCAGGTAGCGTCGCTGTCAATGTTGGAAAGCTCGCTCTCCAAGCCCGCGACCTTGCCCACGCGGCGGATGACATCGAGGTGCGCCGCGGCGCCCTCGCCCACCTCGAGCGCGACACCCGAGGAGTCATAGCCGCGATACTCCATACGCTTGAGGCCCGTGACCAGGATGTTCTTTGCAATATCAGAGCCGGTGTAGCCGACGATTCCGCACATAAGATAAATCCCTTCGTTCGCGTGACTGCAAGACGTCCACGCACAAGGGGCGCTGAGACGTATAACGTTCGAGTATTGTACTCACGCAAACGCAAGCTGATATACCAGAAGTGGTATCTCAACTTAGATACCACTCGATGCACACACGTCCAGCCGGTCCAAACCACCACAAAGGTGCCTGCCCCCTTCGTGGTGGTCGCGCTGGCAATAGCGTTTGCCCAGATAAAACCTGCCAAAATAAACCTGTCCCTTTTTGGAAGGTTTGGGATGCTACAATCTGGCTTGTACTTGAAACGCATCAAAGGGGCCGCTATGGCAAAGGTAAAAATCAGCGACGTCGCGCGCGAGGCCGGGGTTTCGTTGGGCACGGTTTCCAACGCGCTCAACCACCCCGAAAAGCTGCACCCCGAGACCCTCAAGCTCATCAACGAGACCATCAATCGCCTTGGCTACCTGCCCAACCAAAGCGCCCGTCAGCTCGCGGGCGGCGCTACCAAGTCCTTTGGCCTGGTGCTCCCCCGTCTCGATCACGGTTTTTCGCTCCAAATCGCCAGCGGCGCCCACAACGAGGCCCGCAAGCACGGCTACGACTTGCTCATCGCCAACGCCGATAACGACGATATTCTCGAGGACCATTACCTGCGCTACTTTATGGGCACCCAGATGTCCGGCGTCATGGTTCAGCCCATGGCATCCCCCGACTGGCACCCCGCCATGACCAAGATGCCCGTGCCGATCGTCCATCTGGACATCCATTGCTCCGAGCCCGGCTACTACGTAGCGGCCGACAACGAGGCCCAGGGTCGCATCATTGCCGAACTTGCTATCGCCCGCGGCGCGCACCATATTGTCGTCGTCGGCCGAGCAGCATTTATGCAACTCACCCTGCGCGTCCTTGGCATTCATAAGGCGCTCGCCCTGCACCCCGATATCAAGATCGAAGTCATCGACGCCGGCGAATGGAATACCGCTGCCGACGGCTACGGCATCGGTGCCCAAATCGCCGAGCGCCCCGCGGACGAACGTCCCGATTTTGTCGTCGGCCTGACCGATGTGTTGGCCTCGGGCGTCGTTTCGGCACTGGTCGACAAGGGCATCTCTGTCCCCGGGCAAGTACGCGTGGCCGGATGCGACGGCAACCCGCTCGCTTGGAGCGGATCGGTCCCGCTCACTACGGTAGCGCCCCCGGGCTACGAGATTGGCCGCAAGGGTGTCCAACTGCTGATGGAGCAAATCGAGAACAAGGCCCCGGCAAAGATCAAGCATATCCGTGTCGGCTCCGCAGCGCGTACCGTCACCGCAGTCGCCGCCGAGGATATCAACCGCCAAGAACTGGTACGTCCGTTCCTACTGGAACGCGCCAGCACCCAGGCAAGCAGCCAGACCGACGCCACGGCCATCAACCTCGGTGCGTATCTATAGCACGCCCGCGAGTATGCTAAGTCGCCGCTTAAGCAAAAGGGGCCCGACCATTGCCGGACCCCTTTTGTTTAAGCGCAAACGTAAGCAATTGCTCGTTTCAACGCCGCAATTGTCTAGCGCACGGCCTTGACCGCCGCCGCCAGGTCGAACAACGTATCGAGCACGGCCTCGCAGCCATCCACCACGTCCTGCGGCAGCGGCACGATATCGGGGACGGCAAAGACATGGCAGCCGGCCGTAATGCCCGAGACGCAACCGTTGCGCGAATCCTCGACCACGGCACATTCCTCGGGAGCAAAGCCCGCGCGCTCGCAGGCGAGCAGATACATCTCGGGGTCGGGCTTGCCGTGCACGACGTCCTCGCCACACGTTACCGTTTCAAACTTGTCAAAGAGGCCAACCATCTTAAGGTTGCGCTCGGCCGTAACGAGGCGCGACGACGTCGCTAGACCAACGTGATAGCCCGCAGCCAGCAGCTCGTCTAGGCACTCGGCGGCGCCGGCCTTAAGTTCCAGTTCGGTCTTGACCATCTCGTCGCGAATCTCCTTGTGGCGACGATAGATCGCCTCGGTGGTTTCGTGGCTGCCATAATGCTTATCGAGGATGTCCATAACATCGGGCAGCGTGCGGCCGATAAACTGATGGATCAGCGCTTCATCAATCGCGAGCCCCAGCTCAGCGGCGCCTGCCTTCCAGGCCTTAATCCCCAAACGCTCGGTATCGACCAGCGTTCCATCCATGTCAAAAATAACAGCCTTGATCATATCGGTCCCCCTCGCCGGATTGCATTACTGCCACTCTACCGCACTTTACAAGCTTGTATATAACGTATATAGCATATTGCACTTTCGTTACATAGCTGGAAGTCTTATGACAAGCAGCTCGGTGGGATTATAGTTTCATCCGAGCTTTAATTACTGTAAGGAACTTTCATGCTTTCAGACACCGCCGCACCCACAGAGGAGCTTCAGGACAAACTCGCAGCACTCGAGCAGCTGCTTTTGGCATACGGACGCGTCGCCATCGGCTTTTCCGGTGGTGTCGACAGCAGCTTTTTGGCCGCGGTCTGTGCCCGCATCATGCCTACCAATACCCTCCTCGTCCATCTCACCACGCCGCTCATCGGCACGCCCGAACAGACTTCGTTTGAGCAGTCCGTTGATGGACAGGCCAATGAGGGGCCGCATTTTAAGCTCCCCGTGCTCAATCTTTCGGTGGATCAGCTGCAGCTCCCCCAAGTAGCCTGCAACGATGCTAATCGCTGCTACCACTGCAAGCACGCCGGCTTTACCGCCATCGTCAACCACGCCAAGTCGCTCGGCTTTCCCACCGTCATCGATGGCAGCAATGCAAGCGATCGCGGTGACTACCGCCCTGGCATGCGCGCGGCAGAAGAGCTCGGCGTACGCTCCCCTCTCATGGAGGTCGGCTTTACCAAGGACGAAGAGCGCGAGCTGCTGCGCGCATGGGGCTATCCTGTTTGGAACCTGCCGGCGGGAGCATGTCTTGCCACGCGCGTCCCCACGGGCGAGGAGCTTACGCGCGAGAAGGTCGATTTAATCCGCGCCTGCGAGGATTACCTGCACGATCTTGACTTGGCTCAGGTCCGCGCACGCCTGGTCGGCGGCTGCATGCATATCGAGGCCGCACCCGCAGATGTCGCCAAGATTGCCGCCCTCGGCGGTGCCGCCGTCGACGACAAGGGCAAGACCCCGCTGCCCGCCGTTATCGAGTCCGCGCTGCGCGAGCTGGGCTGCGACCATATCTCCCCCGAGGTCACCCCCTACATCCACGGTGCCATGAATCAGTAACCTGCCAATAAGGGACAGGTTTATTTTGGCGGGTTTTATCTGGGGAAACGCAAAATAGCCCCACATACACAACCACCGCAGCTCCATATGAGGCAAATGAATCAGTAACGTCTATCCCAAATCTTGAGTATTTGTTCGACAGAACGGCCCCTGCCGGCTCCTGCTAGACTGGTAGATTCCCAACCGTCCATCCAGGAGCCTCCATGTCGCGCAAGTCCGCCTACAAGCAAGTACTTTCCATCGGCACCGCCGTGGTGCTGGGGTTTGCGCTGTTCACAGGGTCGCTCGACGGGGCGCCCAAGCTGTTGTCGCCGCAAAGCGATGAGCAGGCAGCGGCTCTGGCCGAGAAGCAAGACGAGAGTCCCAGCCGCACCGACGACGAGGCGGACCTGGTTGCCCGACTCGAATCGGGAACAGCGAGCTCCTCGGACTCTCAAAATAGCCAAGACTCCGGCGATGGCTCCAATTCCGCCGCAACCGACACCGGCGACGGTGCTTCCACAGACAGCGCCGCCACCCCCATCGACGAGGTCGAAAACCCCGATCTCCACCGCGCCCACGGCGTATATCTCAGCAGCATTCCCGACTACGCCGGCAACCCCTACGTTGCCCTGCGCGCCGACAGCACGCACCCGCTCGGCACGCCGTCATTCACCCTCGATGAATACGAGCGCGCTACAGAAGAAGGTTGCTTTAAGAAGTTCTCCAAGCTCGACAGCTTGGGCCGCACCCGCAAAGCGCTCGCCTGCGTGGGCCCCGAATCACTCGGACAGGGAAAGCGCGGCGACATCTCGCGCATCCATCCTGCCGGTTGGCACCAACAGCGCTACGACTTTATTCCAGGCCAGAGCCTCTACAACCGCTGCCACCTTATCGCCTGGTCACTCTGCGGCGAGAACGCCAATCGCAAGAATCTCCTCACCGGCACGCGTTATCTCAACGAGACGGGCATGCTGCCGTTTGAAGAGCAGATTCTCGGCTACATCCGCGATACGGGTAACCATGTGCTCTACCGTGTCACGCCCATGTATAACGAAGAGGAACTTGTCTGCCGTGGCGTGCGCCTTGAGGCGCAATCGGTCGAGGACCACGGCAAGACCCTCTGCTTCCACGTATACTGCTACAACCTGCAGCCGCACGTGCAGATCGACTACGCCACCGGCCGCAACCAGACCAACGGCGACTAATCCCAAAATGGAGACTAACCCCAAATTGGGACCATGCTACCCATGCGACACCATTACCCCAATTTTAGGTCTATCCTCACTTTAGGGTTGAGGAGGGATTCGAGGCTACGGATGTAGATGGCGAGGGCGCGCTTGAGCTGGCGCTCCCAGATACCCTCGTCGGGGCCGTGCTCGGGGCCGACCCAATCGGGCAGCGGCTCAGCGCGGTCGAGCGGACCGAACCCCACGGCACGCGGAAAGTGATGTGCATACGTGCCCCCGCCAATAGCAAACGGCACCGCGGGCCGGCCCGCGAACTCCTCGTAGGCACGACGGAGCGCCATGACCTCGGGCGATTGGGGGTCCATGGTGAACGGCTCCCGCACATGGATGATACGCGCCTCGCAGCCGTACTCGCGCGCAACGTCCTCGATGCGACGGCCCACCTGCCCGACATCGGCCGCACCCGGAAGGCGCGCATCGAGCGTGAGCACAAAGCTCCCCGCCTGAGTGCGTATAGTTCCGCCGATACACGTGAGGCCGCCGAACAGCTCGTCTGCGACATCGATTCCCAAGCCGGAGCCGTCCCATACACCAAGGGCCCGCTTGCAAAAGCCGAGGAACTCGCGCTCGGCCGCGCTGCAGACACCGCATGCGGCCAGATAGGCCGCCAACACGCCGATGGCGTTCACCGTACCCGCCGGTTCGGCGGCATGCCCGGCGACGCCGTGGGCCACAATGCGGGCAGTGCCGTCGCCGACGGGCTCCACATCGATCCCCTCGGCGCGGGGTAACCCATCCACGCAGGCGTCCATGCACACGAGCGCTTCGGCACGGGCGGGCACCGCGTTTCTCGCCACGCCGCCCGTAAGCTCGATGATTGCCCCGGCGCTGTCGACCGCGCGCGAGACCTCGGCGTTGACGCAGCCTTTCTCCCCGCAGCAGACGGCAAACTCGGCATCGGGTGTGAACAAAAATGCCGGCGGTTCGTGATCCGTTAGGTAGCGACGCACGTCCATCATGCCCGCCTCCTCCGAGGCGCCCAAGATGCAGCGGAGCGTCCGCTGCGGCTTCCAGCCGTTGCGCACGCGGCGCGCCAAAAACCCGGCAGCATAGATCGAGGCCAGCGCCGCGCCCTTGTCATCGAGCACGCCGCGGCCCATAAGCACGCCCTCGCGACGCGTTAAAGCATAGGGTTCGACCGTCCAGCCCTCGCCCGCTGGAACCACGTCCACATGGGCAATCGTCGCCACCTGTTCGGGCGTCTCACCGGCAAGCTCGCCATACGCGACGTACCCATCGCAGTCAACGACCGAAAGCCCCTGGCGGCGCGCCACATCCATCGCAACGCAAAGCGCACGATGACATTCCATGCCCCACGGGGCGCCCGCCACGGCGCGCGACTCGTCGACCACGCTCGGCACGACCACGAGCGCCTCAAGATCATCAAGAAAGCTCGGCCAGACCTCATCCACATAGGCGCGGATCTCGGCAGCCGGCGTCAGCCCAGCCCCCGTTATCGATCCAGTAGCGCCCGCCACGCCATATGCGGCCGCAAGCGCCCCGCGCGCCCCCATCGCCTCGTCACTCATCGCTCTTCTCCTCGGCATAGCCAAAGTCGCGCCCCAAGAACGCGACGGTCTCCTCGTAGGTGTGCGGCAAGCGCACACCGGCGCGCTCAGCATCGTGCAGCACGGAGAACAGATAGTTGAACATGCTGCTCTTGTCGGCCAGGCGCTGGCTCGCAAGCGTCACCACCACTAGGTCGATCTGCTCGTCGCCGTCGCGAAGAGGCGCATCGGGCATGATAGCGAGCAGGCGAAACGTCGAGGCAGCGACCGGCGTGATGGTATGCGGGAACGCGACATGTCCCAGCTGCAGGCGGTCGCCCTGGCATTCGCGGTCCATGATGAGGGCCGCCTCATCTGCCGAGATCGCATGCGCTGCCACCAGCCCGCCGAGGGCGCGCGACAGCTCATCGAGGTAGTCGCCGGCCTCAACATGCAGCTCAAGATAGCTCGCGCGCGGTAGCAGGCTCGCGATATCGCGCTCGTAGAGCACACGCAGCGCCATCTGGCGGATGCGGTCGACCTCGTAGGCCGAGAGCACGCCCGAAAACGAGAGGTCCCATTCACGTGCGGCCTTAAAGTTTCGCGCTGCCGCGGCGTCGCCCACCACCAGGTCAAACGATCCGTCCTCAAGCGCGTGCCGGGCGAGCGGCTCGCTGTCCACGAGCTCGACCTCGACGCCGTCGACGCCGCGCTCGATCAGGGATTTGTTGATGGTCGCCACAGAAGGGCGCCCGCAGACCAAAAGTAGGCTCACGGGATGGCGCGTAAAGTGCTCCAGCGAAGCCAGCACGTAGAGCGAGAGGAAGTCGGGCTCCACAAACAGATGCTCGTCAAATGCGCGCAGGCACTCGGAGAGATCAGCGCCAAAGTCGAACTCAAACGGGTGCTCCATACGGATCCCGCGCATCTGCTTTTGGATTTCCGCCGACATGAGCGTGGGAAAGAGAGCGCAGCGCAGCACATGGTCGAAGATAAGACTACCGAGGTCCTCGCGCGTCGACTTAATGCCGTGCGAGACGAGCACCTCGCTGATGCGCGCCAGAATGGCCGCACGGCGCGTGACCAGGCGGTAGAGCAGGTCTTTTTTGTACTGCTGGAACTCGGTGACGGCACGCGCGCCGGCGCCGGCGCCGGCGCCGCCCGGGGCGTCGGGCACGAGCCACGCGCTGCACCAGACGGCGGCGAGCGTCTGCATCCTCAGCTGGCGCTGCGACAGATACGGCTCCATGAGCAGGCGGTATTCCTCGCCCCGTTCGCCGATCAGGCGCATCAGGGAGTCCCAGCCGCATGAGCGCTCGAGCTCAGCGGCAATACCGGTATTGTCGATGGCGAGCGCCGCCAAGAGGTCCGCCGGTCCCATGCCGCTAAAGTCCGCATCGATCCCGTAGCCCACGCGCGCCTCGAGCGCGACGACCCCGCGCAGCCGGACGTTGATCTCATCCATCGCTGCGCGCACGGAGCGGACCGAGAGATAGGTCTCCCCTGAGATCTGCGCCGTCGAGATCCCCGGCCGGGAGAGCACGCACATGAGGACGCGCGCCTCGTCGGTGAGGTCCTGCGACAAGATGGAGGCGATCGCATCCTCGGATGTGACCATCAGATGGTAGTTGGGATCGCTCGAGATACTACCGGCGCCCACGGACTCAAGCCACGCGCTCATGCTCGCCACTTCGCGCACCACGGTGCGGCGGGAGACGCCGAGTATCTCGGCGAGCTCGGCACCAGAGCGTGGGCCGTCGTCGAGCGCCCGCAGGAGCTGTCTCTGTCTCTTGCTGATCATGCCGCTACGAGCGGATGCCGGCGAGCATCCGCTCCATCCCCCTCTCAACCTTCGAGCGCGGACAGGCGAGATTCATGCGCAGGTACCCGGCACCGCCGTACGTCTCACCCGACATGATGCCAATATGGCCCACCTCGACGAGCCGGCGCTGGAGCTCGGTCGCATCCAACTCCAGGCCCGAGGCATCCATCCAGGCAAGATAGGTCCCCTGCGGCACCGCAAAGCGGATCTCGGGCAGATTGGCGGCAAGGAAATCCTTGAGCGCCTGCATGTTGCCGCGAATATAGGCCACAAGCTCGTCCACATACTCGGAGCACGAGCGATACGCCGCCATCTGGGCAGTCATCCCCAAGATACTCACGCTCGACAGGGCGTTTTTTTGCTTGAGCTCAAACAGGAAGCGTTCGCGCAGGTCATCGTCGGGGATGAGCGCATAGGACCCGATGAGCCCGGGCGTGTTGAACGTCTTGGAGGCCGAACACAGCAGCGCCGCGCCCTCGCGCGTGATGTTCGTCACGGGTGTGTAGGGAGTTTCGCCCAGAATCATATCGCGATGGATGTCATCCGAAATGAGAAAGACCCCGTTGGCATGGCAGAGCTCCACAATACGAGCAAGCTCGCCTGCCGTGAAGACCTTGCCTGTGGGGTTATGCGGGTTGGTGAGCAGCATAACCTTTGCCTCGGGGCGGGCAAGCGCCACCTCAAGGGCATCCCAATCGAGACCGTAGCCGTCCATGGCGCTCGCCTGAGCAACGGCCACAAGCTCGCGCCCGTTGCCCTCAATCAGGCCGTAGAAGGCGTCATACATGGGAGTGAGCGTCACCACGGCGTCATTCGGCTCGCTCACCAGACGAATGACCGTCGCGGCCGAGAAGATAACGCTCGGGCTGTACACGACCCAGTCCATGTCCACGTGGGACGCCCCGTCCCTGGCAAACCAGCCGGCAACACTACCCTTGTAGTCACTATGGTTCCAGCGGGTATAGCCAAAGATGGGGTGTTCCATGCGGGCGCGGAGGGCATCCATGACCTCGTCGGGCACGGCGAAGTCGGTGTCCGAGATGGAAAAGGGAAGCACGTCTGCGCTGCCAAACCGGTCGGCCGCATAGTCCCATTGGGTGCTGTAGGTACCCATTCTGTCGATGACGCGATCGAAGTCGTAACGCATTTCCCCATTCCTTTCATTGAAACCTGCGGAGCCGCCGAACAGACCGGCGACCCCGCAGGACTAATTATTCTATCGAGCCTTAGGCGTTCTGAGCCTCGCGCTTCTTCATCCAAGCGGACTTGAAGACGATGATGAGGGCGATGTTCAGGACCAGACCCACAGCGACGGCGATGTAGTAGCTGGTCGCCGGGTAGATGAGGCCCAGGAATGGATCGAAGATGCCGATGCCCGGAGCGATGCGCTGGACGCCAAGGGCCATGGAGATGGCACCGGCGACGCCGCCGGCGATGACGTTCGCGGAGATCATAGGCAGGGGTGCGGCCAGGGCATAGGGGATAGCCGGCTCGGTGGCGACGGTTGCGCCGACAATGAGCGCAGGGATTGCGGAGTCGCGCTCGGCCTGCGTGAAGAGCTTCGGACGGATCCAGGTAGCGATGGCAGCGGCCATCGGCGGAAGGATCGTCACGACGCCTACAATGCCGTACCAGTCGTACACGCCGGAGCCCAGCAAGGAGAAGGAGAAGAACCAAGCGGCCTTGTTGACCGGGCCGCCCATGTCGAAGGCGAGCATGGCGCCTACCAGGAAGGCGGCGACGAGCTTCATCGAGCTCGGGATAGAGCTCAACAGGCCGACGAAGGCGTTCATAAGCCAGGACATGGCCGGGCCGATGATATAGTACGTGCCCAGGCCAAAGATAAAGAGCGTCACAACCGGGATGATCAGGAAGCCAAGCAGGGACTGGAAGTTCTTGCCCAGGTTGATCTTTTTCATCGCCTTGACGAAGTAGCCGATCGCAAGGCCAATTACGCAGGCGCCAAGGAAGCCAGCGCCGACCTCGGTGCCGAGCAAGTCGGTGCTGTTGGCGAGGTAGCTGCAGATGAAGGCGGGCATGATAGCGGGCTTATCGCCGATGGCGTTGGCGATAAAGGCGCCCATCATCGGAATCATGAACGTGAAGCCCAGGCCGCCGATGGTGTTGAGCACCCAGGCGAGCGAAGCCATCTGGCCGTCGCCGGGGGCCACGTTGGGCGCGCCGAACTGGGCCATGATGGAGCCGATGGCCATGAGCACGCCGCCGCCGATGACAAACGGCAGGGCCGCGGAGACGCCGGCCATGAGGTAGCTCATGATGCCGGTGGTGACGCTCTCCTGCTTGGCGCCAAGCTTGACCGCGGAGGCCCGGAAGACCTTGGCCTCACTCTCAAGGTTACCCATAAGGCTGTCGATGCGCTTGAGGGCCTCGGAAACGGGCACTTCTACGACCTTCTTGCCGTCGAAGCGAACACGATCGTCATCGTTCATGCCGCGACCGAGCGCGAGGACGACGTAGTCGGCCTCCTTGATCTGCTCGGGCGTAAGCTTGTTCTCGACGCCGCTGGCACCCTGGGTCTCGACGTAAACCTCATAACCCAGCTCGGTGCCCTTCGTCTTGATCGCCTCGGCCACCATGTAGGTGTGTGCAATGCCGGCCGGGCAATTGGTGACGGCCACGATTGACTTTGCCATATGCTTCTCCCCTCTTTCCTTTCACACGGGGTTGAACATTACCTGCTATCCGACGACGCCCCGGATGAGGGCGCACACGTCTTCGATGGAGTCGCCCTTGAGATGGTCGACGAAATCCTTGTGCACGAGGCGACGCGCCAGTTTGGCGAGCAGCTGCAGATGGGTGTCGCTGCCACTCTCGGGGACAAGGATGTTGATGACCGTGTCGACGGGAGCGTCGTCGAGCGCGTGCCACTCGACGGGCGCGGTCAGGCGCGCGAAGAGAATGGCGGGGGTACTGACGTTGGCGCTCTTGGTATGCGGGACAGCCACGCCGTTGCCAAAGCCCGTAGAAGCCTCGGCCTCGCGCTCATGAAGGTCAGAGACGATAGCGGACGCATCGGCGGCGACGCCCAGTTCCACGGCCTTCGTGGCGAGGGCCTCGAAGACGGCGTTCTGGTCGGCGGCGTCGACGGCGTCGAGCGTGTGTGTCGAATCGAACAGTGCCATGTCTGCCTCCTCTCGTTTGTTGTCGTTTCTCTACGCCTTTTAGTTTAGGAGGTATGGGCAAACCGCTTAACGGGCGCTTTGTCACCCGCGGTGTGCACGTCCGGGCCCCTCATACGCCCAAGAGTCACCCGCGTGCCCCGATTGCATCGCTTTTGTCACCGGGGAGGTGGGCAGGCTCCGAGCGCCCGGCTCGCATCGCGCGCCGAATGATACAGCGTTAAACAAACGGCTCGTCGCAGAAGAAAAGCCCGCTCCGGAACCTTGTCCGGAGCGGGCCACAACCGCCCCCAACCCAAATTGGGGTTATGTCGCGCGACGTTACACGCGGGCTTGCTACCTTCCCGCGTTGTACAACTCCACGAGCTTGGCCTGAACGTCATAGGGAACCTGCTCATAGCCAGCAGGCTTCATGGTAAAGTCACCCGTGCCGCGCGTGATAGAGCGCAGGCGCGTCGAGTAATCCGTCAACTCGGCGAGAGGTGCCTGAGCGACGACCACGGTGTCGCCGCGCTCATCGGTCTCCATGCCCGTCACGCGACCGCGCGATGCCGAGATGTCGCCCATCACAGCGCCGGCGTAGCTTTCGGGAATAGTCACCGTGATTTCCTCGATGGGCTCCAGCACCACCGGGTCGGCATCGGCGCACGCCTTGCGCAGGCCGATGCGAGCCGCCGCGCGGAACGCCATCTCGTTGGAGTCGACGCTGTGATACGAGCCGTCGTACACAGCCACGCGAATGCCCGTGAGCGGGTAGCCGGCAATGATGCCGTCCTTCATGGTCTCCTGGACACCCTTGTCCACGGCGGGGATGAGCGAGCGCGGGATGCGGCCACCCACGACCTCGTCTACAAACTCATAGCCATCGCTCGTGCCGTCGGGCCCAATGAGCGGCTCAACGCGCAGCCAGCAGTCGCCATACTGACCGGCACCGCCAGTCTGTTTCTTGTGGCGGCCCTGCGCGCTTGCCGTACGGCGAATGGTCTCGCGATACGGAATGCGGATCGGCACGCTCTTGGCCACGACCTTGGTACGGTCCTCCAAACGGTTGAGCAGCACCGAAACCTGCGCCTCACCCACGGCGGAGATAATGGTCTGGCCGGTCTCCTCGTCACGGTCGATGCTCATAGTCGGATCGGCCTTACAGGCCTTCTCGATAAACGTGTAGAGCTTCTCTTCGTCCCCGCGATTCTCGGCCTCGATGGCAATGCGGTACTGCGAGTTGGGGAACTTAAACGCCGCAGCCTCGACCTTGCCGGTAATCGAGAGCGTATCGCCCGTCTCGGCCGCCAGCTTGGGTGCCACGATAATGTCGCCGGCATAGGCGTGACCGACCTCGGTCATGTCGCGGCCGCACATCACATACAGGTGAGCCAGACGGTCGCCCTTGCGCGTGCGCGCGTTGACCAGCTCAAGGCCCGGCTCAAGCGTACCCGTCAGCACCTTGATAAAGCTGATGCGGCCCTGCTGCGGATCGGCCAGGGTCTTAAACACAAACGCCACCGGACGATCATCGTCACTCGAAATCTTGAGCGAATCGCCGTCGATAAGCGGCATCTCGCCGTAGTCGGTCGGCGCCGGGAAGTACGTCGCGATGTCGTCCATCAGCGAGTTGACGCCCTGCTCCTTAATGCAATCGCCCGCAAAGACCGGCACAAAGATGCGCGCGGCAATCGCCTTCGACAGCAGGCCCTCAAGCTCCTCCTGCGTCAGCGTCTCCTCGCCTTCCAAGTACTTCATCATCAGTTCGTCGTCGGCCTCGGCCACCAGCTCGCACAGATGGTCATGGGCTTCCTCGGCCTGGGCACGATACTCCTCGGGAATCTCCGACTCAACGGCTTCGGTGCCGTTGCAATGGCGCGCCTTCATGCGCACCAGGTCGATGATGCCGTCAAAGTCCTCGCCCTCGCCCCAGGGAAGGGTCACGGCGCCCAGGCGCGTGCCAAAGCGCTCCTGCAGCAGGTCCATCGTGGTCGCAAAGCTGGCCTCGGAGCGCGACAGGCGGTTTACGAACACCGCACGCGCCAGGCGCAGGTCCTCGGCGGCATACCAGAGCTTAACCGTCGTAGGCTGCGGGCCGGCCTCGGCGTCGACCACAAACAGAGCCGTCTCGCAGACGCTCATCGCGGCAAAGGCGTCGCCGATAAAATCGGGGTAGCACGGGGCATCGAGCACATTGATGCGCGCGCCCTTCCAGTCGATAGGCGCAATGGTCGTCGAGATGGAGAATGAACGCTTGACCTCTTCGGGGTCATAGTCGAGCGTGGGCTTGGTGCCGTCGTGGCCGCCCAGGCGGGCGGTCTTGCCGGAAAGGTGGAGCATGGCCTCGGCGAGTGAAGTCTTGCCCACCCCGCCTTGGCCTACGAGCACCACGTTCCTTACGTTACCGGTCTTGGGAGCACCCATGATGACCTCCTTGCAGGGCCGCGCGCAATGCGCGACGCCAACGGGGAGAGTTCGCGGTCGGTGCCATCCCGGGAGCAGCATGGTCGGCAACCGAGCCGACTCACCCTCCAAATGTCCTATGCCACCACCCTACCCTCACGGGCGGCCGTCCATGCATACCTTTCGGCGCACGTATGAATACAGGCGGCGAGAGGAAGAGACAAGCTTGTGAGGCGATTATTGAACCCCGTCGATGCAAACAAAAAGCCGCCACAGACCGTAAGACCTGCGACGGCTTCGCCTCAATTAATAGTTGAGTAAATACCTGAGCCTATCCCTCGATACGGCTCAAGAACTCACGGGTGCGCTGCTCACGCGGATGGTCGATGACCTGCTCGGCAGGACCCTCCTCGACAATGCGGCCGCCATCCATAAAGACCACGCGGTCGGCAACATCGCGCGCAAACTGCATCGCGTGGGTCACGATCACCATCGTCATATTCTGCGCGGCAAGGTCTTTAATGACATGCAGCACCTCGGCCGTCAGCTCGGGATCGAGTGCCGAGGTTGGCTCGTCAAAGAATAAGATTTCCGGATCGAGCGCCAGGGCGCGGGCAATACTCACGCGCTGTTGCTGACCGCCCGAAAGCTCACACGGAACCTTGTTCTCGTTGCCCGTAAGCCCCATCTGCGCGATCAACTCGCGCGCACGAGCTTCCGCCTGCTCGCGCGGGCGCTTAAGCACGCGGATCGGCGCGTCGATGATGTTTTTCATCACGGTATAGTGCGGGAACAGGTTGTAATTTTGGAACACCAAGCCGAATCGCGAGCGTGCCCGCTTGGGCACATCGCCCTTCGCATAGACCGCGCCCGAACCCGCATCCGTCGCAACGGCAAGGTCACCAAACGAGAGCGAGCCTCCGTCGAGTGTCTCGAGCAGCGTGGCACACCGCAGCAGCGTGGACTTGCCGCCACCCGAAGGCCCGATAATCGCCACGACCTCGCCACGCTTGACCTCGAGCGAAATATCCTTGAGCACCTCATTGCCGCCAAACGCCTTGCGCGCGCTTTCGATTTTCATCACTGAGTTAGTCATGATAATAGTCCAGCTTCTTTTCGGCGGCGCCCAGCAGCATCTCGACCACAAAGTTAAAAATCCAGTAGATCAGCGCCGCGATCGCAAACGGCACCATGCTCACCTGCGAGGCGACCAGCGCCTTGGCCGTCGAGAACATCTCACCCACGCCAATGGCAAACGCCAGCGACGTGTCCTTGACCAGCGTGATGATCTCGTTGCCCATCGCCGGCAGAATACGCTTGGCGACCTGCGGCATCACGATATACAGAAACGTCTGCACGCGCGAGTAGCCCAGCACCTCGGCTGCCTCGTATTGACCACGCGGAATGGACTGCAGGCCCGAGCGATAGATCTCGGCAAAGTAACCGGCGTAGTTGATGATGAACGCCACGACGCACGCCGTCCACTTGGAATCGGGCGTGAGCGAAATGCCAAACACGTAGTACGGGGCAAAGTAGATGGCAAACATCTGCAGCATGAGCGGCGTACCGCGCATGACCGAAATGTAGATGCGCGCAATCCAGCGAAGCGGCACGATTTTGCTCATGCGCATAAACGCCACGGGGATTCCCAGCGGAATCGACCCGAGCAGCGTCAGTACAAACAGCTGCAAACTGACCAAGAATCCCTGGCCAAGCATCTGCATCATGACCTGAATAGACATTACTTGAGCACCCAATTATCGAAAGATAGACCATAGCTTGAATACTTGTCGCAGAGATCCTTAACCGTACCGTCATCGTAGAGTGCCTTGAGCGACTCGGTCACGGCGTCGGCCGACTTGGTGTCGCCCTTCTTAAAGCCGACGGCGTAGTGCTCGCTGGACAGCGGCTCATCAAGCTGCGTATAAGCATCGGGCTTGGCGGCAAGCTGATACTGGGCAATCGAAAGGTCGCAAGCCACGGCATCGACCGCGCCGCTCTCGAGCTGCATAAAGGCCGTGTTGTACTCGCCGATCGTGTCGAGCGTGGCAAACGTCGCCGCCAGATCCTTCTGTTCGCCCTCGAGCACATCCTGCGCAGCGGAATCGGTCTGGGTAATCACGGTCTTGCCGGCAAGATCGTCCCAGCTCTTGATGCCTGCATCCTTCTTTACCACCAGCACCTGCTCGTTGAGCATGTACGGCTCGGAGAACGTGTAGTCGTCCTCGCGACCCTCCATGGTAAAGCCGTTCCAGATGCAGTTGATGGCCCCCGAGTTGAGCAGCGTATCCTTGGCATCCCAGTCGATGGCCTCGTATTTGACCTCCCAGCCCTGCTTATCGGCAACAGCCTTGGCCAGATCGAGGTCAAAACCAGTGTACTCTCCGTCGTCGCCCACAAAGCCGTACGGAGGATAGGACTTGTCAAAGCCCACGACGAGCTTCTTGGACTCCGCAGCGCCCTTCACATCCTTGGCCGCGGCAGAGCCAGCAGCGGAGCCCTTGCCGGCACCACCGCCGCAACCGACAAGACCAAGGCCAAGCACCGTGGCGAGCGAGCCGGCTAGACCAACAAACTGACGACGAGACATATCGGTATTCATGGTATTCCCCTTTGCTAGCACTTTAGTTAGGTAAAGTGAGTCGTGTAACGTCCAGAATCATACACTCTACCTTGATAAAGTACAAGGGAGAGGTTGCCCGGCGTGGGCGGGGAGCGGCGCGTAATTAAGTTTCCTGCTCTACAGTCCTGCGCAAGACGGAAAGCACATTAAGTGCTTTCCTTTGCGTGCGGAACTCGCGATAAACTTAATTACGCGCCGCTCCCCGCCCACGCCGGGCAAACATCGTTGGACTTATCGCTGACATGAAATGGGCGCTTGCATATCGTCTGCTAACTTGGCACGGTACAATGCTTTCAGATTTCAATTTGTAAATTAGTGGGGTTAATTCATGGCAGAATCTCGTGCGGAGCGTAAGGCTCGTCGTGCTTTGATCGAGGCGGCTGAGGGGTCAGAGGAGAAAAAATCTTCTAAGAAATCCAAGTCGTCTCAGGACGCGAAGGGTAAGTCGGCCAAGGGCAAGGCTAAGGCCAAGCGTCCCGGCTCTCGTCGGAACGAGGATAAGGCATCTCAGACTCGCTCCAAGCACTCGCATAAAGATCGGGTTTCGTCTGCGCGTAAGGCCGTGGACCCCAAGTCTCCCTGTTCGATCATGAAATCTTGCGGTGGGTGCACGGCGCTCAATCGTCCTTATAAAAAGCAGTTGGCAGCTAAGCAGGCTGCTATGGAGGAGCTTTTTGCTTCGCTTTGTGAGCGTGAGGGCATTGCTGTAGATCCTATTCGTGGCATGGGTGTCACCCTGGGCGACCCGGGCAAATATCCTGCGCCGCGCGGTTTTCGCCATAAGGCCGCCACTCCCTTTGCTCCCGGTAAGGAGGGCGCTGTCCGTTGCGGTTTCTTTGAGCGCGGCACGCACAAGATCGTTGCCGTACCCGAATGCCCCGTCGAGGCACCGGGCGCCCGTCAGATTCTCAACGGCATCGCACGCGAAGCTGAGCGGTTGCATATTCCCGCCTTTAACGAGGACAAGCATCTTGGTTTGCTTCGCTATGCCGTCATCCGCTGCGGTTGGCGTACCGACCAGGTCATGGTTACGCTCGTGACCGCCCAGCGTGACTTACCGCATGCGCAGGAATTCTTTGAGGCCGTCGCCGCACTCGATCCGCGCATCGTCACCGTCGCCCAAAACATCAACGGACGCCCCGGCAACGCCATCCTCGGCGAGGAAACCCGCATCGTGTATGGCGCCAAGTGCATGCGCGACCAGCTACTCGGCTGCGAGTTCGATATCTCCCCCACCGCGTTCTACCAGACCAACCCGCAACAGACCGAGCTGCTCTATCAGCTCGCTATCGACGGCATGGATTTGCACCAGGGCGATGTGCTCATGGATGCCTACTGTGGCAGCGGTACCATCGGTCTTTGCGCAGTTAAAGATGCCCAGAAAAAGGGCATCGGCATTATGCTGCTCGGCGTGGAGCGCAACCCGGCGGGCATTGCCGACGCACGTCGCAATGCCGAGCTCAACGGCCTCACCCGCAGCGCCTGGTTTATGGCCGACGACGCCACCGATTGCATCCTGGATGCCGCCGATAACAACGAGCGGGTCGATGTCCTTTCCATCGATCCGCCGCGCGCCGGCTCTACCCCCGAGTTCCTCGAAGCTGCCTGCGCGCTTAAGCCGCGCCGCATCACCTATATCAGCTGCAACCCCGTAACTCAAGAGCGCGACCTGCATCAGCTCCTCGACGGAGGCTATTGCCTGCTCAAGATCACGCCCGTCGACATGTTCCCTCACACCGACCACACCGAAACCGTAGCTGTCCTCGAACGCCGCTAACCGACCTCAGTAGATTTTTGGGACAATCAGAACCACCCTTAAAAAGGGTGGTTTGCTCTTAGGGTATAACCCACGGGCCCCGGGCTCGCGTCTAAAGGCGCGGGCCCGGACTTCGTCCAGGCCTAGTGCATCTTGACCCGTGGCGCGCCGGTCGAACCGGCAGCATCACCCCCTCTTGAAGGGGTCCTCGTACTCCTTCACGCTCAGCTTGTCCAGCGCGATGCCGTGGGACTCCTGCTCCCTGATGTACTTGGCGATCGTCGCCTCGTTCAGGCCGACGGTGGACACGTAGTAGCCCTCCGCCCAGAACTTCCTGTTGCCGAACTTGTACTTGAGGTTGGCGTGCCTGTCGAATATCATCAGCGAGCTCTTCCCCTTCAGGTAGCCCATGACGCTCGCGACGCTGTACTTCGGCGGGATCGCCAGCAGCACGTGCACGTGGTCGGGCATCAGGTGCCCCTCGATTATCTCGATCCCCTTGTACTCGCACAGCTTCCTGAGGATCTCCCCTATGTCGCTCCTGATTTGGTTGTAGATCACTTTGCGCCTATACTTCGGCGTGAACACGATGTGGTACTTGCACATCCACTTCGTGTGGGAAAGGCTGTAGGCCTTCTGGGCCATGGCGACCACCCCTTCGACTCGAATTCTTGACGGCCTGAACAATCGTCAATATCGGTCGGAGGGGTGGCTTTGTAAAGCCGTTTGTCTCCACCCGCGTAGCGGGTGGTTTAAAGCTGGCCGCTGCGCGGCCAGCGGACTAAAGTCTTGAAGAAAGGGGGCGACCCGCCTGGGCCGCCCCCTTCGCTTGGTTTATAAACTCCGCTACATCCCATTGCGCAGATCGCACACGCCGGCTGCCGCCATCTCGCGCAGCAGCGTCTCGCGGTCGCGCGTCACGATCAAATCTAGCGGGAAGTGAATCTCGTCGAGCATCTTGCACGCGTGATCGAGCTTGCCAATGGCCATGCCAATGTGGGCATCGGTTGACACGCCAATGCCCACGCCCAGCTCGGCGCAGCGCTCGGCGATCTTGCGGCATACGGCCCAATGCTCAGTGTCGACACCGTGTTCAAGACTATGGTTGTTGATCTCGATAATCTTGTGCTTGGCCTTAGCTGCCAACAGCACCTCGTCGATATCGAACGGCACGCCCGAACGCCCCGTGTGACCCAGCATGAACACCTTGGGGTGCTCCAGGGCATTGATATACATCTCGGTCGTCTGGGCCAGCGTCGCGCCTTCAGCAATCTGCGGATTATGCACGCTCGCAACCAAATAATCCAAATTACGCGTAACCAAATCGAACAGCGAATGCTGACGGCTGTACGAATCGCCGGCAATATCGAGCGTGACAGGGGTGTCCTCGCCAAACAGGCTTCCGTCCAGCGAAACGATATCGGCCTCGGCACCACGCAGCACCAGCACGCCGCTCCAAATGCGCGGCCAGATATCCTGGTTGATAAAGAACTGGTAACTGCGCAGGTCATTGGGGCAAGCCGTAACCATAGAGCTCAAATGGTCGGCAGATCCGAGCACCTGCAGACCACGCTCTGCCGCCCAGTACACATTCTCCTCAATGGTCGAATATGCATGCGCAGAGAACATCGTATGGGTATGAATGTCACAAGAAAGCAGGTAGGGCATCAGGTCTCCTTATCTGGCACGGCCGTCGCTTATATTCATTGTACGCATAGCCTCCGATAGTCGTAAAACCACTCCATCCCAAAGACACAACGTCCATGACAACGGGGTCCGGCTTAACACCAAACCCCGTTTCACGTAAAACATTGTAGGCAGAGCGCTTTACTTTTAACGATACTCGTCCGCCAACTGTTTCCAAGCGGGTAGCGAATTGACAATCGTTTCGTAGCTCACGCAATAGCCCAGGCGGAACCAACCCGGCATACCAAAGCTGTCCGAGGGAACCGCAAGCAACTCATACTTCTTTGCGCGCTCGCAAAACGCATTCGCATCGGACTCCAACGCTTTCACCCATAGGTAGAACGCGCCATCCGGCTCAACATAGGTGTAGCCATACTCCGCTAGTGCGTCGGTAAGCGCGGTGCGGTTACGTGCATAGGCCTCAACGTCACTCGGCTCATCGATGCAGTCGATAATTACGCGCTGAAAGAGCGCCGGCGCGCACACGAAGCCCAGCGTACGGGCAGCACCCGCAACAGCCGGCATCAGACGGGCAGCCTGCGGATTGGTGTTGGGAACCAAGATCCAACCCACGCGCTCACCAGGCAGCGACAGCGACTTGGAATACGAGTAGCACACGATGGTGTGCTCGTAGATCGAGGGCACCCAAGGCACCTCGGCACCGTACACAATCTCGCGGTACGGCTCATCCGAGATGAGCATAATCGGATTCTCGGGATCGCGCTGAGCGTTGGCCTCGCGCAGAACATTGGCCAGTCGCGTCAGCGTGTCGCGCGTATATACGGCACCGGTCGGGTTGTTGGGCGAGTCGATAATGACGGCTGCCGTCTTGTCGGTGATCGCCTTGAATACGTTATCCACGCTCAGCTGGAATGTGTCCTCGTTGGCAAGCGCCTCGACACACGTGCAGCCGGCCTTCTCAATCCAAACGCGATACTCCGGAAAGTACGGGGCGATAACAATAACCTCGTCGCCCGGATTCGTAACGGCGTTGAGCGCGCAGGTGAGCGAAGCCGCGGCACCCACCGTCATAAAGACGTCTTTGCCCTCATAGCTCGTGCCAAAGCGGCGGTTGAGCGATTCGGCCACAGCGGCACGACATTGCGGCAGGCCCGGTGCGGGCGTGTAGCCGTGCAGCTGGTCGCTCGGCAGCTCCAGGGCCTTCTTAATGGACTCCGCCACAGCAGCGGGTGCCGGAACGCTCGGATTGCCCAGCGAAAAATCGAATACGTTTTCCGCACCGATCTGCGCCTTGCGCTCAAGGCCATAGCTAAAAATCTCACGGATGATGGAGCTTTCCGCACCGCGAGCATACATAGTTTCGTTGATCATCTGTTCCCCTTTCGCATAGGCGCTATTGTACGCTTTAGCCGAGCAAAGTGCCGCAGCAATGTTGATTGGGGACAGACTTAAATGCGTGAAAACGCTCATTTAAGTCTGTCCCCAATCAACAGGCGGCCCCATATCGCTCAAAAGAAAAAGCCTCCGCAGGTTTCCCCGCGGAGGCTTTCGCCACAAAGACTATTTGTCGGCATCGGCATCGGCGTCGGTGTCGGCATCGACGACGGCATGGTCATCGCCAGCATCATCGGATGCGACTTCGGCATCCTCCTGCATGGCCGCTTGCGCAAAGGCCGCGGCATCAGCCGCCAGCTCCTCCTCGCTCATACGAGGCGCGCGCTTCTTGGTCGGCAAGCCAGCCGCCTTGGCATTGCGCTCCTCCTTGGCCGCCAGGATATCGCCCTCGCGCTCAAGGTAGGCGTCCCACTCGTTATCGAGCAGGGCATTCACGGCATCGCCCTCGACAGTCTCGCGCTCAAGCAGCACCTTCGCCATCAGATCGAGCTGATCGCGACGGGCATCCAAGATCTCGACAGCACGACGATGGGCCTCGCGCATGATGCGCTGAACCTCGATATCAATGCGGCGCGCCGTCTCCTCGGAGTAATCCTGATGATCGGCGTAATCGCGACCGAGGAATACCTGATGCTGCGCCTCGCCAAAGACCTGAGTGCCCAGCTCCTCGCTCATGCCCAGGCGCGTGACCATCTCGCGCGCCATCTTGGTTGCGCGCTCCAGATCGTTGCTCGCGCCCGACGTGATGTCGTCGCACATGAGTTCCTCGGCAACGCGACCGCCCAAGAACACGGCGAGCTCGTCGAGCATCTCGTTCTTGGTCTTGAGGAAGTGGTCCTCCTGCGGAAGCTGCAGCGTGTAGCCCAGCGCCTGGCCGCGGCTGACGATCGAGATCTTGTGAACCGGATCGGAGTGCTCCAGGATGTGGCCCACCAGAGCGTGGCCGCTCTCGTGGTAGGCAATCGTGGTGCGCTCGGCCTCGGTCATCACGCGACCCTTGCGCTGCGGTCCGGCAATCACGCGCTCCATCGATTCCTCGACCTCGTCCATCGAGATTACGGAACGATGGCGGCGGGCAGCCAACAGTGCAGACTCATTGAGCAAGTTCGCCAGGTCGGCACCGGTAAAGCCAACGGTCATCTGGGCGAGCTTCTCAAACTTCACGTCCTCGTCCATCGGCTTGTTCTCGGCATGCACGCGCAAGATCTGCTCGCGGCCCTTCACATCCGGACGGTCGACCGTAACCTGACGGTCAAAACGGCCGGGACGCAGCAATGCCGGATCCAGGATGTCAGGACGGTTGGTCGCGGCGATCAGGATGACCGACTCGCTTTCCTCAAAGCCGTCCATCTCGACCAGCAGCTGGTTGAGCGTCTGCTCGCGCTCGTCGTGACCGCCGCCCAAGCCAGCTCCGCGCTGACGTCCCACGGCATCGATCTCATCGATGAAGATGATCGACGGGGCCTGGGACTTGGCCTCCTTAAAGAGGTCACGCACACGGCTGGCGCCGACACCTACGAACATCTCGACAAAGTCGGAACCCGAGATGCTAAAGAACGGCACGCCCGCCTCGCCGGCAACAGCCTTGGCCAGCAGCGTTTTACCGGTGCCCGGAGGGCCAACCAGCAACACGCCACGCGGGATCTTGGCGCCCAGCTTGCGATAGCGATCCGGATCGCTCAAAAAGTCACGGATCCCCTCGAGCTCCTCGACTGCCTCGTCCACGCCGGCAACGTCTTCAAACTTGACCTTGGGGCGTGTGGCCTCGTTGGTCTTGGCGTTGGTCTTGCCAAACTGCATGTTCCTGTTGTTGGCGCCCATCATCTGGCGCATAAAGTAGAACATGATGGCGATAAGGGCGATCGTCGGAAGCACACTCATCGCCAAGTCGCCCCAAAAATCGGGATCGTTGGTGTTGACGATGTACTTGGTATCGGGGTGCTCCGCCATGAGCTCGGCAAGCGAATCGGAGCCGACATAGGTCGAAGAGAAGCTCTTGAGCTCGCTCGTATCGCCCTTGTCCTTCTTCGTCTTCCAGTAATGACCCGTCACGCTTCCGTCTTGAACCGTATAGGTCAGATCTTCGACGCGATCCTGCTTGATGGCGCTCACCATCTCGCTCGTCGCGAGCTTAACGGTATTGCTGGAATTGGCAAAGCCGGAGCCCATGTTAAAGAAGGCGTAGCCCAGAAGCGCGCAAGCCAAAATAAAATACAGCCAGCCCGTACGCGTGGGCTTCTTGCCTCCGGGCATCCCCGGGATCTTTGGGTCCCGGGGAGTCTGGGAATTGTTATCGTTACGGTCGTCGGGCATCTTACGAATAAACCTCCGGTTTCAAAATGCCCAGATACGGAAGGTTACGATAGCGCTCGGCATAGTCGAGGCCGTAGCCCACCACAAAGGCATCGGGGCAATGGGTTCCAACATACTTGGGCGTGATGGCCGAGACGCGGTCCTCAACGTCCTTCCACAGGAAGGCGGCGACCTCCAGAGAAGCGGGCTTGCGGCTCTCGAGGTTCTTCATCAGATACTTGAGCGTCAGGCCCGAGTCCAGAATGTCCTCGACGATCAGCACGTCGCGACCGCGGATGTCGATATCCAGGTCCTTAATGATACGCACGATACCCGAGGACTTCACACCGTCGCCATAGCTCGAAACAGCCATGAAATCGATGTTGGTCGGCAGCTCGATCTTACGCATCAGGTCGCCCATAAAGACCACGGCGCCGCGCAGGACCGCAATCAGCACCAGATCCTTACCCGCGTAGTCGCGCGTAATCTCCTCGCCCAGGCGAGAGACGATACCGTCGATATCCTCCTGCGTGAACAGAACCTTCTCGATATCCGGATGTTGAGAAGCCATGACAACCCTTTCTTGTGCTTATCGCCCACACACCGCCGTATGGACGCGAACTACACATTCTAGCAGCGCACGGGGTAAATTTACCAGCCCGTGCGCCATCAGCGCGGGAATACCGTCAACGTCGCACAGAATAGCAGGCGTGGGACGCTATTCCGCATCGACCACGCGGAGCAGATATGCCACGCGCGTTGCGGCCGTGCACTTAAAACGCTCGTCCGCGCGAACTCCGGCGACCCACACCACGGCACCCCCCGGCGCCGTCCTCACCATGGGCACGCCGGCGCGCTCGGAAACGGGAATGCGAGCCTCGCCTAGCAAATCGGATACTTTCTTGCTTCGGCCACTCATCCCTAACGGGCACATCACGTCTCCCGGCGCGGGACCGTCCACCCACAGGCGCGCCAATCGCGCCTCGGCAGGGATCTCGCCACGCGAGCCCGCCAGGATCCGCTCACTATCGCTGTCGGCAAAACCCAGGGCAGCCGCGTCTACCAAAGCTGTCACTTCCCCGGCAGCCGCAAGCTCACGGGCGCGGCGCACGATATCGCATCCCGGTTCAACAGCCATCGGTTCTGTGACCAGCATACGTCCCCCGCCCAACGGCAAACGACCGGGTACGGTAACCCAGTCCGCGACCAGGCCCTCGCGAGCCGCCGGCGCCTTAAACGCCAGCATGCCAAACTCAATGCGTGCGTCAATCCCCGCCGGAAGCGTGACCGAGCCGGTGCCCTCGGCAACGCAGGAAAGGACTCGCTCCACATGTCGCATCTCGGGACGAGCGTCCGGATCGATGCGCTTAATCGCCAGTCGCACGATGCGCCGCGCGATTACCACCTCGGCCGCAGCCAGGCGCCTGGCATCGAGCACCAGTGCGCCCGCTGCCTCTTTGCGCAAACAGCTTCGAAACGCCTGTGCCGAAAGCTGAGACAAAAACGCGTCCTCATCGCCTAAGATCTCGCAGGCGGCGCCAATCGTCTTGCAGACGCTCGCGTTGCGCTGCGCCACCACTGGCATTACTCGATGGCGCACGTAGTTTCGCAGATACGAGATATCCTCATTGCTCTCGTCTTCACGCCACGGCTGACCATGTACCTGTAGATAGCCCACGAGCTCGCCATGAGTTAGGTCGAGCAAGGGACGTACCACGATATTCCTCCGGCGAGGAATGCTCGATAGGCCAGCGGGCCCCGAACCCTTAATCGCGTTCATCAAAAACGTTTCCGCGCGATCCGAAGACGTGTGCGCGGTGCAGATACGAGCCGCCGTTCGCGGTGCCCCCGTCTGGGCGCAGAGCTCGCGAACATACCTCCGCGCCGCGGCATAGCGCACTTCGCGGGCCGCGGCCTCAATATTGCCCGACTCCCCATCAAAATAAGCGTGCTCCACGCACAGCGGTAAACCATATTTCGCGCAGAGCTCACGCACAAAGGCCTCGTCGCCATCGGACGCCTTGCCGCGCAGATGATGGTTTACATGCAGCACATGCAGGCGCTCGCGAGCAATGGGGGCAACACCGCGCCCGTCTTGGATATCCAGCTTTGATGTGCACGCCATAAGAAGCAGTGCCGTCGAGTCCGCGCCGCCTGATACCATGAGCACGACAGGAGCAGCCTGCTGCCTCGTTCGGGTCTCATCGACTGCCCCGGGCACGGCATGGTGTCCGTAATGCTGTGATACCGTAGGCATTTGCTTCCTCCTCTATTCGTCCGCACCCATTGTATCCTTTGGAATCTTATGTCTCGTCTGCACCTTCATATCCTTGGCAGCGGCTCAAAAGGCAACTGCGCGCTCATCGAAGGCCCCCGGGGGCTCATCATGATTGACGACGGTCTTTCTCGCCGCGAGACATTAAAGCGCATGGCAGAACTGGGACTCTCGGCAGACAACGTCTCGGCTCTTCTCATTACTCATGAGCATTGCGATCACATCAAGGGTCTCGATGTCTGGTGCAAGCACTGGCACGGTCCCCTCTTTGCCAGCAGGGGCACACTTTCGAGCAAAGAAAATCTTTCGCATCTGCCTGTCGAGGAATTCGACCCCGGTGACACCCTATCCATTGCCGGCATCCACGTGCAAACCTACTCAACATCACACGATGTCATAAATCCAATCGGCTTTCGATTCGACGCCCTCGATGATTCCATCGGCTTTGCTACCGACACCGGAGAGCTATCGAGCCAAGCCATGAACACCCTCAAAGATTGTCGAGTCCTCGCGCTCGAAAGCAACCACGATGTGACCATGCTGCGCGAGGGAGAATATCCCCGCTTTCTTCAGGAGCGCATCCTGTCTGCAAGGGGACACCTCTCCAACGGCCAAGCCGCCGAAGCCGCGCGCGAACTTGTTACCGATCGCACCGAACAGCTCATTGCCATGCATATCAGCCAAGACAACAATCGTCCGAGCCTTACCGTCAAAAGCTATGCCAAAGCTCTAGCCGCAACCCTGGATGACGAGCTCGGCAGCTCCGCCACCCTTCTCCAAGGATCGCGAAAACTCTCGATACGCCCCGCAAGCCAGTATCGGCCAGCAACCATTCAATAGACTGTCCTAAACAGCAAAAGGGGCCGGGAATCGCTTCCCAGCCCCTTTTGTTGTCTTTTAATAGCGAAGAACACCAACGAAGTTATTCGATGGAGATCTTCGTAACGTTCTTCTTCTCGACGATCTTGGGAACCGTAACGGTCAGGATGCCGTCAGCGTACTTAGCCGAGAGGCCCTCGCTCGAAGCGTCCTTAAGATACACGCCACGCGTCGCGCTGTACGAGCTGAACTCCTTCTGCAGGAAGTTCTTGCCCTCGTTCTCCTCGTCTTCCTCGACATTCACGCTAATGGACAGACGACCCTCGTTAAGCTCGACATCGATATCGTCCTTGGCGACGCCGGTCAGATAAGCCTTGACCTCATAGCCATCGCCCTTATCCTCAACGTCAACGGGGAACGCCTTAGAGGCAATCGAGCTGTTCGCTAGGTCGCTCATATCATCAAACAGATCGAACAGCGAGCTTGCAGAGGGACGAACGCCAAAAACCGAACGATAAGGAACCATGCTTGCCATGTTTACCACTCCTTTTAAGGACTGCCGAGCCATCTTCTAGGTGACTGGGACTTCTTTTGACGCTCTTATATATGCCCACCCAGTGCTCATATATACATCGACTATAAAGTTTTTTGAGTCCAGTACTATAAGCATATCTAAGTGCGTATGACTCAGGTTTTAGGAAGGTTAAGGTTCTTTGAACCAGAGCTTAAATACCGAGTATGTCCCCAGCTACAAATAACAAGGGGCTTACAATGAGCGCGTACACGTTGTTGGTAACGAGCTAAAGGGCATCATGGACGACCAAAACCAGAACAATATGTTTATGCCGACGCAGGGGGAAGATACTTCCACGCAGCCGCCACGGTTCCATCGCCCCCACATCTCGCAAGAGCCCATTAATGATCCGGAGCCCGAGTATGTGACGAGAAATCGATATCAAACGCTCGAGGATGCCCAAACGGGACGTAAACATATGGGCGTCGCCTCGGGAGACCCTGTATATCTGAAAGACGCACCATTATCTAAAAACAGCGCAGCTAGTGATGAGCCGATGAAAGCATCCGCCGCTCATCAACAAAGAGGTCCTCGACCAAAGCAAACCTTGACGCATTCGGCTCGCTATCTCGAAACGCCAAAACAGGGAAAATCAATCTTCGTTTCATCAAGTAAACGACGCAAGCAGCATCGACTGACAATCCTGCTTTTGATCATTGCAGCCATAGCAGTTGCCCTTGTTATTCGTTTTATTTTCTTTAAATAAAAGCTCAATACCAAAAAGAATTAAATCGTCTGGCGTAAATGAGTCATTTATGCCCGGTAAACGCAAAAAAGGGGGAGGCCGCGAGGCCTCCCCCTTCTCAGTTCAAGCGTACGGCTCGGTGCCGTCCACCGGTCAGCGGCGCCCTGGCCTCCCACGGGCTGACCCCGCAGTACTCTCGGCGCGATGGGGCTTAGCTTCCGGGTTCGGAACGGGACCGGGCGTGCCCCCCATGCTCTGGCCGCTGACCGGTGGGCGGCGCCCACCGTTCACGGTGTCCTGGGTCTCATCTACGTGCCCTGGGGGCCGCATGGCGCATAGGAGGAGTCGACTCGGGGGCATCCTCGTGCCCGGACCGCGCATGAGCGCTGGGTCCCGCGGGCCGCGAGGTGCGGTTCCGGAAGAGCTCGGGCGATTAGTGCGGCTCGGCTGAGGACGTCGCCGCCCTTGCACCTGCCGTCTATCGACCAGGTAGTCTACCTGGGCCCTTACCGGAAGGAGAACTAATCCCTGGAACGGCTTCCCGCTTAGATGCCTTCAGCGGTTATCCGCGCCGCACGCGGCTACCCGGCCGTGCCGTTGGTCGACAACCGGTTCACCGGAGGTGCGTCCACCCCGGTCCTCTCGTACTGGGGGCAGCCTCCATCGATTCTCCTGCGCCCACGGAGGATAGGGACCGAACTGTCTCACGACGTTCTGAACCCAGCTCGCGTACCGCTTTAAACGGCGAACAGCCGTACCCTTGGGACCTGCTCCAGCCCCAGGATGCGATGAGCCGACATCGAGGTGCCAAACCTTGCCGTCGATGTGGACTCTTGGGCAAGATCAGCCTGTTATCCCCGGAGTACCTTTTATCCGTTGAGCGACGGCCCACCCACTCGGGGCCGCCGGATCACTAGAGCCTGCTTTCGCACCTGCTCGGCTTGTGGGCCTCGCAGTCAAGCCCGCTTGTACTCTTGCATTCAAAAGGACGGTTGCCGACCGTCCCGAGCGGACCTTCGCGCGCCTCCGTTACCCTTTAGGAGGCGACCGCCCCAGTCAAACTGCCCGCCTGGCACGGTCCCCGAGCCGGTTGACGGCCTCGGGTTAGGACGCCGGTCGCGCGAGGGCAGTATTCCAAGGGCGGCTCCCCGGGGGCTGGCGCCTCCGGATCGATGCCTCCTGCCTATCCTCTACACGCGGGACCAGCGGCCAATGCCAAGCTGCAGTGAAGGTTCACGGGGTCTTTCCGTCCTTCCGCGGGTAAGTCGCATCTTCACGACCAGTGCAATTTCACCGGGTCCATGGTCGAGACAGCGCCCAAGTCGTTGCGCCTTTCGTGCAGGTCGGAACTTACCCGACAAGGAATTTCGCTACCTTAGGACCGTTATAGTTACGGCCGCCGTTTACCGGGGCTTGGCTTCGGGGCTTCGCCGAATCGGCTAACTCCTCCGCGTGACCTTCCGGCACCGGGCAGGCGTCAGACCCTATACGTCGCCTTGCGGCTTCTGCAGAGTCCTGTGTTTTTGGTAAACAGTCGCTTGGGCCTCTCCACTGCGGCCCGCCTCCGCTCCCCGGGCGAGCCGGTTCACGTACGCGCGGGCACCCCTTCTCCCGAAGTTACGGGGCCATTGTGCCGAGTTCCTTGACCATGGTTGACCCGATCGCCTCGGTATGTTCTACCCACCCACCTGTGTCGGTTTGCGGTACGGGCGCGCACGCGCCTGCCTAGGGGTTTTTCTAGGGACCTCGGGCTCACTCGCTTCGCTTAAGTGCTTCGTCCGGAGCCTCGCCCTGTGTGCGGACCGGATTTCCCTGGTCCGCGGGCCGCGCTCCATCACGGGGACGTCCAGAACCCCGCCGAGCCACCCCCATCCGTCGCCCCGTCGGTCGTAGCGCCGCGTGCGCGGTGCAGGAATGTCTGCCTGCTGCGCGTCGGCTACGCCTCCCGGCCTCGCCTTAGCCCCCGACTGACCCTGGGAGGATTAGCCTTGCCCAGGAAACCTCGGGTTCACGGCGGACGAGTTACTCTCTCGTCTCTCGCTACTCATGCCAGCATTCTCACTCCCATGCGCTCCACCGTCGGTCGCCCTCCGGCTTCTCCGCCCATGGGAAGCTCCCCTACCGATTCTGTAAATCAAAATCCCGCCGCTTCGGTGTCCAGCTTAGCCCCGTGTATTGTCGGCGCATGTCCACTCGACCAGTGAGCTGTTACGCACTCTTTGAATGGATGGCTGCTTCTAAGCCAACATCCTGGTTGTCTGGGCGGACGCACATCCTTTGCCACTCGGCTGGAACTTGGGGACCTTAGCGGGCGGTCCGGGCTGTTTCCCTCTCGAGCACACAGCTTAGCCCACATGCTCTGACTGCCGCGCTCTGGGCCGCCGGCATTCGGAGTTCGGTTGGATTCGGTAGGCGGCGAAGCCCCCTCGTCCATCCGGTGCTCTACCTCCGGCGGTGAACGCGCGACGCTAGCCCTAAAGCTATTTCGGGGAGAACGAGATATCTCCGGGTTTGATTGGCCTTTCACCCCTATCCGCAGGTCATCGCCGCCGTTTTCAACCGACGTGCGTTCGGCCCTCCACGGGGTCTTACCCCCGCTTCAGCCTGCCCACGGATAGCTCACCCGGCTTCGCGTCCGCGGCGCGGGACTCAAGTCGCCCTGTTAAGGCTCGCTTTCGCTCCGGCTCCCTTTCGGTTAACCTCGCCCCGCGCCAGCGACTCGCTGGCTCATTCTACAAAAGGCACGCCGTCACAACATAAAGTTGCTCCGACTGCTCGTGGGCGCACGGTTTCAGGTACTGTTTCACTCCCCTCCCGGGGTGCTTTTCACCTTTCCCTCACGGTACTGGTGCGCTATCGGTCACAGGGTAGTACTCAGGCTTGGATGGTGGTCCACCCAGGTTCGGACCGGGTTTCACGTGCCCGGCCCTACTCAGGGACCGCGTCGCGCCGTCCGGTCTGGGTTCGCGTACGGGGCTGTCACCCGCTGCGGCCGGCCCTCCCATGCCGTTCCGCTCCCCAGCCGGACCTGCGCCCGGGGGCGGCAGCCCCCGGATGCGCGGCCCTGCAACCCCGTCGGCGGAACCCCTGCCGGGTATGCCCGCTCGACGGTTTGGCCATCGGTCCCCTTTCGCTCGCCGCTACTCGGGGAGTCTCGAGATTGATTTCCTCTCCTCCGGGTACTTAGATGTTTCAGTTCCCCGGGTTGTCCTCCCCGGCCCTATGTGTTCGGGCCGGGGATATCCACACCTCTGTGGATGGGTTCGCCCATTCGGAGACCCCCGGGTCGAAGGATGTGTGCTCCTCGCCGGGGATTATCGCAGCTTGCCGCGTCCTTCATCGGCTCCCTGTGCCAAGGCATCCGCCGTGCGCCCGTGGTATCTTGCGGGACCGCTCTCGGGCCCGCGGGATATCCACGTGTCGCTAATAAAAATTAATCGATATCATGAATAGCGCTCGTATGTCGCAATTCGGGTATCTCATACCGCGGCACAGTGTCTTCACTGTGCTCGCGATCAGATGCTCCTCACTCATATATAAGTGAATTCTTCTTGTTTGGATCGGATGAATGATTGCTATCATTCTTACGTTTAATCGCAGAAAAGAATCGAGTCTGGAAGAGAATCTCTTCCATCTCTCTCCTATCGCTATGCGGCTCTCAAGGTACGCGGGTGCGACCCCGGGGACCGGGTGCTGCGGGGACTTACTCCGGGCGACATCAACCGGACGGGCTCCTGCCCTCTATTCGAGTTAAGTTGATCTCTCTAAGAATGTATCTCCCTAGAAAGGAGGTGATCCAGCCGCACCTTCCGGTACGGCTACCTTGTTACGACTTCACCCCCCTCACCCTCCACACCTTCGGCGCCTCCCCCCTTGACGGTTGGGCCGGCGACTTCGGGTGCAGACGACTCGGGTGGTGTGACGGGCGGTGTGTACAAGGCCCGGGAACGCATTCACCGCGGCATGCTGATCCGCGATTACTAGCAACTCCGACTTCATGGGGGCGGGTTGCAGCCCCCAATCCGAACTGGGGCCGGCTTTCCGGGATCCGCTCCCCCTCGCGGGGTGGCATCCCTCTGTACCGGCCATTGTAGCACGTGTGCAGCCCAGGGCATAAGGGGCATGATGACTTGACGTCGTCCCCGCCCTCCTCCGCCTTGACGGCGGCGGTCCCGCGTGGGTTCCCGGCATCACCCGATGGCAACACGCGGCGGGGGTTGCGCTCGTTGCGGGACTTAACCCAACATCTCACGACACGAGCTGACGACAGCCATGCACCACCTGTATGGGCTCCTCTCGGCCACGGGGTCTCCCCCGCTTCACCCATATGTCAAGCCCTGGTAAGGTTCTTCGCGTTGCTTCGAATTAAGCCACATGCTCCGCTGCTTGTGCGGGCCCCCGTCAATTCCTTTGAGTTTTAGCCTTGCGGCCGTACTCCCCAGGCGGGACGCTTAATGCGTTGGCTGCGGCACGGGGGGATCGTCCCCCCACACCTAGCGTCCATCGTTTACGGCTGGGACTACCAGGGTATCTAATCCTGTTCGCTCCCCCAGCTTTCGCGCCTCAGCGTCGGTCTCGGCCCAGAGGGCCGCCTTCGCCACCGGTGTTCCACCCGATATCTGCGCATTCCACCGCTACACCGGGTGTTCCACCCTCCCCTACCGGACCCAAGCCGCGGAGGTTCCGGGGGCTTCGGGGGGTTGAGCCCCCCGCTTCGACCCCCGGCCTGCCGGGCCGCCTACGCGCGCTTTACGCCCAATGAATCCGGATAACGCTCGCCCCCTACGTATTACCGCGGCTGCTGGCACGTAGTTAGCCGGGGCTTCTTCTGCAGGTACAGTCTTGACTCTTCCCTGCTGAAAGCGGTTTACGACCCGAAGGCCTCCGTCCCGCACGCGGCGTCGCTGCGTCAGGGTTCCCCCCATTGCGCAAGATTCCCCACTGCTGCCTCCCGTAGGAGTCTGGGCCGTGTCTCAGTCCCAATCTGGCCGGTCGGTCTCTCAACCCGGCTACCCGTTGTCGGCACGGTGGGCCGTCACCCCGCCGTCTACCTGATGGGCCGCGGAGCCATCCCCTCCCGTCGGGGCTTTAGCCCGGGCGCCATGCGGCGCCCGGGGGTATCCGGTATTACCCGTCCTTTCGGGCGGCTATCCCGGGGGAGGGGGCAGGTTCTCCACGTGTTACTCAGCCGTTCGCCACTCGCTTCCCTCCGAGGAGGGGTGCCGTTCGACTTGCATGTGTTAGGCGCGCCGCCAGCGTTCATCCTGAGCCAGGATCGAACTCTCCGTCCAAAATATATGGGCTTCGAGCCCGTCCGGTCCTCTCAGTCATTCGCTGATCGGTTCCGTTCGATTCATATGGTTTTAGTATAGGAAAAGGAATTTCTCGGGGCCGCCTCTCGGCGGCCTTGCGAAAAACAAATCCAAGTTAGACCATTTCAAATGGTTCGATGTCTGCCCGGATGCGACACTGAAGTGAGTGTCCATCCTCGCAGTATCCGGTTCTCAAGGTGCACGCCTGCGCTGGTTCCCGGTTCCACCGGGCCGCGCGGCAAGGAGATATATTGCCAGACCGGAGGGGCCCCGTGGGACGTCAATTCCACTCTTCACAAGTCCTACACAATACATTGCTTCCTATATAAGTCATAGAAAGGCTGGTGCAGAAATACTGCACGTATCAGATGATGACCCTTCGGTTAAGAGATATATAAAGATCGGTCACCTGTAAGTGTCTATCTACCCGCGCTTTTGCTATATAAACCAGCGCTTCAGATAAAAAGAGGGAGCGCCGCGCACAACGCGACACTCCCCTAGCGATTCAAGAGAATCTATTAGGCCTCGAGAGCCTTCTTGGCGATGGTAGCCAGCTCGTTGAAGGACTCGATGTCCTCGTAAGCCATCTGAGCCAGGACCTTGCGGTCGAGCTCGATGCCGGCAACCTTCAGGCCGTGCATGAACTGAGAGTAAGAGATGTCGTTCAGGCGAGCAGCAGCGTTGATACGGGTGATCCAGAGAGAACGGATCTCGCGCTTCTTGTTGCGGCGATCACGATACTGATACTGCAGGGAGTGCTGGACCTGCTCTTTAGCATGCTTGTAAGTACGCGAAGCGGCACCGTAGTAACCCTTCGCACGATGCATAACGGTACGGCGCTTCTTCTTGGCGGCAACAGCGCGCTTAATACGTGCCATGTTCTATCAACTCCTAGACGGTAAAACGAAAAACGGGAACGCGAACTTAGGCGAGACGCGACTTGATGACCTTGCGGTCGGCAGCGGCGATCTCGGTCTCCTGACGGAAGCCACGCTTACGCTTGGTGGACTTCTTGCTCAGGATGTGGCTCTTGAAAGCCTTGGCGCGCATAAGCTTGCCGGTACCAGTCTTGCGGAAACGCTTCTTGGTGCCGCTGTGGGACTTCATCTTAGGCATGAAATACTCCTTAATCGGTTACAGAACACTAGTTACTTGGTATCGCCTGCCGCTTTATCCTCATCGAAGGCGCCCTTAATCGGGGCGAGCAGCATAAGCATGTTACGGCCTTCCATCTTAGGCTTGGACTCGACCGTAGCGTAAGGCTTGAGATCCTCGGCGAGACGCTCGAGAACGTTAAGGCCCTGCTCCGGGTGAGCCATCTCACGGCCGCGGAACATGATGGTGATCTTAACGCGTGCGCCCTTCTTGAGGAAACGCAGAACGTGGCCCTTCTTGGTCTCGTAGTCGCCAACGTCGATCTTGGGTCGGAACTTCATTTCCTTGACCTCGACCTTGGACTGGTTCTTACGAGCAGCCTTGGCCTTCATGGCCTGCTGGTACTTGAACTTACCGTAGTCCATGACCTTGCAGACCGGCGGCTCCGCGTTGGGAGCGATCTCGACTAGGTCGAGACCCTGATCGTCGGCGACGCGCTGGGCATCGCGGATGGCGAACAGGCCGAGCTGAGAGCCATCGACGCCAATCAAACGGCACGAAGATGCAGTGATCTCGTCGTTGATGCGGGTGTCATCAGACTTAGCTATTTTCCCTACCTCCATTCATAAAAAAATAACCCGGCGCTTCTCAGCAACCAGGTCGTACACATAGAGTTCCTCGATTTGAGGAAGGGAATCTAAGTTGTATGACCAGTCAGCTGCTCATTGGCGCCAAAAGGTGGGAACCCTCGGGTTCCTCTTTAGGGCATTGCGGGAACAACGCCTTGCGAATAATAACACGTACAGCGCGTTATCACATTACGTACACGAAAAAGGGGGCCGCAACCCCCTTGAACGTTCACTTGCATGTATGGTGCCCGAGGCGAGACTCGAAGGGCCTTCGCTTCGCGAAGCCCCGGGCTTCGGACGCGCGGCGCCCTCGCCACGCGCCGCTACAAACAGGCCGCAGGCCTGTTTGCTTAACGCTTCGCGCGCTCACGCGAGTTCGGCACGAAAAAGGGGGCCGCAACCCCCTTGAACGCTCACTTGCATGTATGGTGCCCGAGGCGAGACTCGAACTCGCACGTTGTTGCCAACGGTGGATTTTGAGTCCACTGCGTCTGCCAATTCCGCCACTCGGGCACGTAATGCGTGAGTTAGTTTATCACAGCTTTCTACCGATTAGTCCGAAAATGGAACTTCGAGCATTTCGATGAGTTCGACTGTGCGGAGCATCTCGCGCTGACGGCATCCGCGACCGTCGACCGAAGCCTCACCCATCTGGTTATCGTAAGGGTCCTCGCGCATGCCGTCGAAAGAGGGCTCAAACTCTGCCTGGAATCGATTGTTGGCCACCATACGCCACGGGTCGAGATTGCCAAAGTAGTGACGGCGGCGCCACTCCTCCCCCATCCTGCGAGCAGAAGATCCAAATGACACGTCGGCGTTGAGCCAACCGGTCTGCGGCGTATAGAACTCTGCCCAGTCGTGCGACCCCACCGAATCGGGCGCAACGTACAGGCCGCTCTGCCAACGGGCAGGCACGCCCGCGATACGGCACATGGTGATAAACGTGAGCGCCATAACTCCGCAATCGCCGCGGAGCGAATGCGCGCAGTCATCGGCAATAGATCCCAAAAGCAAGTACGGCGGCTGATAGCGATAGTCGATATGTTGCGTCAGATAATCATAGATAGCACGAGCGCGATCGAGCGGATCCTCGAGTCCGTCAACAACACCGGCCGTCAGCTGCTGCAGATACGGCGTGAATGCAATGTGCGGACGGTCCTCAGAAATATCTTCGGGCAACGGCGCGTCCATACACGGATGCGACGGAAGCGCACCCCCATAAATATCGCGATAAGCGGCATTGATTTGATAGCGATAAGTCACCGAGAATGAGCGCTCACTCGAAGAAGACCACGAGGCGGTACGCGCCGAAGCGTTCGCGGGAGCAACAGCACCCTCCGGCGTCATGTCGAGAATCTCGACCTGAGACTGTTGGCGGCAGGTGGCGGCTACGGGAAGCCAAGCGCGAACGGTCTCCCCCTCTAGAGCGCCGGGGACAGACAAGGACGCCTTAAGCGTAATAACGCGAGTCAATCCGTTTTGTGACTCCATCTCCTTGAGCATCTCGTTGCGCAGTGCAATTCCGTCCGTAGGATCGGGACGCATGCCGGGAACCTCTTTGGGATATACGCGAAGCGAATCGAGGAAGTTGTCGAGAACGAACAGCTCGCCATCGATAAAGCGCCAGTCAATACGCTTACGGTCAATCAGATCGTCAAACTGCTCCTCGGTAAACCCAGGCCACTCCTCGCGGATCATCGCAATAGCTCGATCGCGCGACACCGAAAAATGAAGCGGCGTCTCAAGCATGCGATACCGCTCGGCACGAACGCAGGCAGCCAGCGAAGGCTCAGGGTTCTGCTCCAAAAGGCGATCGCAGGCGGCAACAGCCTGCGTCAAATACCCGGCATCCTTAAGACGAAGAATCTCAGGCGGTAGCCCAATATCGAGATGGCGAAAGTCATCGCAGCAAACATCAACAGAGCAACCAACAGGACCCTCGTCAATAACCTTCCCATCCGAAGGCAACACATTAACAACAGCCATACCAAACTCCAAGTCATTAGAACGCTTGAAGTCCATTGTAGCGAGATAAAAAGAAAGCCCCAACAAGGGAGCCATCAACACCGCCGAACGGTAGTCAAAAAAAGAATTCAGCCCAGTAACCCTGCGGCGTTAAACGAAGGAAGCCCCGTCCCCCGGAACTGTTTCCTTGGCGCGACTTCTGGCGAAGCCAGGTGAGCGCAAAGGAAACAGTGTAGGGAGACGGGGCTTCCGGCGGGAAGTTTAGCGACGCTTACGCCTTGTTGACGGAGCCAAACTCCTCCATGAGCTCCTTGGTGCGGGCAACGATGTTGTCGCGACCAGGCTTGAGGAGCTTGCGGGGGTCAAAGCCCTTGCCCTGCTGATCCTTGCCGGCCTCGATGTACTCGCGAACGCCCTTGGCGAAGACGAGCTGCAGATCGGTGTTGACGTTGATCTTGGAGATGCCCAGGGAGATGGCCTTCTTGATCTGATCCTCGGGGATGCCGGTGCCACCGTGCAGGACGAGGGGCAGGTCGCCGGTCTGAGCCTTGATCTCGCCCAGGCGCTCGAAGGAAAGGCCAGCCCAGTCGGCAGGGTACACGCCGTGGATGTTGCCGATACCGCAAGCGAGGAAGTCAACGCCCAGGTCAGCAATCTGCTTGCACTCAGCAGGATCAGCGAGCTCGCCGCTGGAGGTCACGCCGTCCTCGGTGCCGCCGATGCCGCCGACCTCGGCCTCGATGGACATGCCCTTGGAGTGGGCAAGCTCAACGAGCTCCTTGGTGCGGTCGAGGTTAAGCTGGAAGGTCTCCTCGTGAGAGCCGTCATACATGATGGACGTGAAGCCGGCCTCGATGCACTTGAAGCAGTCCTCGTAAGAACCGTGATCGAGGTGAAGGGCGACGGGAACGGTAACACCCGTGGCCTCGACGGCAGCCTTGACCATGTCGGCGCAGACCTTGAAACCGCCCATCCACTTAGCGGCACCAGCGGTGCACTGAAGGATCAGCGGAGACTTGGCCTCCTCGGCGGCCTGGAGAATAGCCAGGGTCCACTCGAGGTTGTTGGTGTTGAAGGCACCGAGACCGTACTTGCCGGCCTCGGCCTTCTTGAGCATGTCTGCTGCGTTGACGAGCATAAAAGAAACCTCCTGTAAGGTTGCTCCGATAACGCCTGTGATTTTACCACGGCGCACCCGAGCATAAACGTTCGTTTGTTCACGAATATCGTCCAAACAGACTTTTTTGACCGTTTGCCCTACGAAATTGACCCGTTGGGGAAAAATAGCTTGACGTTTGGACGCTTCTCGTGCTTCAAAAAGCCGACTATTAAGCTACACCTGCATGAAAGGGTTCTGCATGAGCTCGCGTGCCATGGTGGTCGAATCGCCATGGCCGGTTAGGCAAACGGTATCGGGCGGGAGAAGCCGGGCGAGCTTGGAGAGCGAGCGCAGAATCGCCGCCTCGTCTCCTCCAGAAAGATCGGTGCGGCCGTGCCCACCCGGAAACAGGGTGTCGCCCACAAAGGCAATGTTCCCCTGCTCGGTGGCGGCAAACAAGACGATTCCGCCCGGCGTATGCCCTGGTGCCTCGATCACCTGCAGGCAGATATCGCCCACCTCGAGAGTATCGCCCTCGGCGAGCAGGCGCGTCGGCTCCCCAGGATCGGGCGTCTCAATGCCCCACATAGCTCGCTGTTCCTCGATGTTCGCATGCGGCACCGCCACATCCTTAGCACACAGCTCATACTGACAACCCTCGCCAACGGTGGTTCGCACGCCGGCAACACCACCAACATGATCGGCATGGCCATGAGTGCATACGGCGCCAAGCATGCGTACGCCGGGATGCTTGGCTCGAATATGCTCCACCAGGCGCTCGCCTTCCCATGCGGGGTCGACAATCACGCACTCATTGTCCGAAATAACAGCATAGCTATTGGTCTGAATGGGACCGTTTACGAGTGTCTCGATCTCGACCGTTCCCTTGGGAGTTACATCCAAGGACACAGCACTCATGTCCCTCTCCTCTCTATAGAACTCGAGGCATCAAACGATGCCTCGAGTGTAGCGAATATCGATAATGTGGCACGTTCGTCGCGACTAAACGCGGCGCTTAAGTTGGGCTCCACCCTCGCCGGGCATCAGGCGGCGCGCGTCGTAGACCGAGTCAACGCTGCTGATAGAGGCCAGCAGCGGATCCAGGCCACTCGCGTCCGAGATCTCGACCATAAAGCGCAGGGTTGCAATACCCTCGCGGTTGGTCGAGGTGGCGGCAGAAAGGATATTGCCGCCCGCATCGCCAATGGCAATGGTAACATCCTTGAGCAGACCCATGCGGTCCAGGCACTCGACCACGATCTCGACCTGGAAGAGGGTGTCGGCAGCGCCGTCCCACTCCACTTCGATCATGCGCTCGGGATGCTCCATAAGACCCTTGACGTTGGGGCAGTTGGCGCGATGCACCGAAACGCCGCGGCCGCGCGTGATGAAGCCGACGATATCGTCGCCCGTCACCGGATTGCAGCAATGCGCCAGACGGACCAGCAGTCCGCTGTTGCTCTCGCCCTTGACGATAATGCCGTTGCTGGCGCTCTTGCCGCGCTTTTGCGGCTTGCGGTTGGAGCCGCGGGCAGGCTGCTTGACAACCTCGGCGATAGCCTCGGCCTTGGTGACCTGTTCCTCGGGCTTGGGGTCCAAGATTTGCTCGACCTTGTTACCCACAGCGCGCGGGGCAACCTTGCCGGCGCCGACGGCGGCAAACAGGTCCTCGAGCTGCTTGTAGTTAAACTGCTCCGCCACGGCGTTGAGCGCACGCGTGGATCGCGGCGTAGAGATGCCATACCCGCGCTTGCGCAGGTCCTTGGCCAGTATATCGCGGCCGGCAGCGGCGTCATCGTCTTTGGTCGCGGCGGCGAAGTAACGGCGAATCTTTGACTTGGCCGAAGGTGTCTTGACGATCTTGAGCCAATCACGCGACGGCTTGGAACTCTTGTTGGTCAGGATTTCAACGCGGTCGCCCGTCTTGATCTCGTGCGTGAGCGGGGCCACCGCACCGTTGATCTTAGCGCCGACGCAGTGGTTGCCCACCTCGGTGTGAACGGCGTAGGCAAAGTCGAGCGGCGTGGAGCCGGCACGAAGCGCCATGACCTCGCCCTTGGGTGTAAAGACGAAGATCTCCTGGTCGAACAGATCGACCTTCAGCGAGTGCAGGTATTCCTTGGCGTCCGTAATCTCGTCAGAAGCCGCCCAATCGAGCGAATGTTTGAGCCAGTTAATCTGGTCGTCCAGACGCTGGGCGTCATTGGTCTTGGAAGCAGACGATCCGCCCGACTTCTTATAGAGCCAGTGGGCGGCAATGCCGTACTCGGCCTGCTCATGCATCTCATAGGTTCGAATCTGAATCTCGAGCGGGCGGGCCGTGGGGCCGATAACCGTCGTATGGAGCGACTGGTAGTTATTGACCTTGGGCATGGCGATATAGTCTTTAAAGCGACCGGGCATGGGGTGCCACAACGTATGCACCGCGCCGAGCGTGGAGTAGCAATCGCGCACCGAATGCGTGATGACGCGCAGTGCCACCAGGTCGTAGATCTCGGAGAATTCCTTGCCCTTGCGCTTCATCTTTTGGTAGATGGACCAATAGTGCTTGGAGCGGCCGTTGATCTGGAAGCCCTCCAGGCCAATGCGGTTGAGCTCGTCGGTGAGCGTCTTGATGGTCTCGGCCAGATAGCGCTCGCGAACCTCGCGTGACTCAGCCACCATGCGCGCGATACGCTGGTAGGCATCGGGCTCCAGGTAGAAGAAGGACAGGTCCTCGAGCTCCCATTTAATGGAGCTCATGCCCAGACGGTCGGCCAGGGGCGCATACACGTCCATGGTCTCGCGAGCCTTAAACAGGCGACGGTCCTCGCGAAGGGCCGCCAGCGTACGCATGTTATGCAGGCGGTCGGCAAGCTTAACGATAATGACGCGGATGTCCTTGGACATGGCGAGGAACATCTTGCGCAGCGTGAGGGCCTGCTTCTCGTCCATGCTGTCGACTTCGATGTTGGTGAGCTTGGTCACGCCATCGACGAGCTCGGCTACCGTATCGCCAAACAGGCCGGACACATCGGCAAGCGAGGTCTCGGTATCCTCGACGGTATCGTGCAGCAGCGCGGCGCACACCACATCGCAGTCCATCTTGAGGTCGGCCAAAATGATGGCCACCTCGACGGGATGGTTAATGTACATCTCGCCCGAGCGGCGCTTTTGGTTGCAGTGCTTCTCGGCGGCAAAGCAGTAGGCCTGCTCCACCTTAGAGAAGTCCTCCTCATTCATATATTTGAGGCACAGGCGTTCCAGCTTGTCGTAGCTGTCCGCCATAATCTCGGGTGGCAGCTCATCGGCATGCTTATAGTGCTCCATCTCCGAAAACGGCTGGAGGGTGGAATCATGGGCGGTACGGGCTGCGGCATCCATCGAGGTCCCCTTCCCCTAGGCCCGCGGAACGATCGGGCGGTTAACTTTGGCTAGCATATCAGAAGCGCACGAATCGAGCGCCCAACTCCGGAAAGCCGAGAACTCCATGCGCGAGCGCAAGCCCTCCAAATAGCGGATTGACCTGCTCAATTGCACACGGCCGGGGTTTTCTGCCATCGCGATGCGACGGGTGTCGTCAAACCCCGAAACGCGACAGAAACCAAGCTCTTCGAAGATTCCCAGGCCGCTTGCCACCGAGCGCTCGTCAACCGGCGTGCGGGCATCGATGGCGAGGCACATCTGCGCGATGTCGATATCGCTCGCACTAAACGAGTCGTCTCCGGTCTTGCCGCGGTTGGAGCGCCACATGGTCTGCAGCGCGCGATAGAGCGTGACGAGCTCATCGCGCTCGGGCGCGTAGCAGTCGAGCAGGCGCTCGTTAATGCGAGCGTCACGCGACGAATAGAGCAAGTGAATCACGGCAGGTTGGCCGTCGCGACCGGCGCGTCCGCTCATCTGGTTGAACTCAATGCTGCCAAACGGCATGTGGTAGAGCACGACATGGCGAATATCGGGCAGGTTGACGCCCTCACCAAAGGCAGAGGTCGAAACGATGCAGCTGAGGCTGCCGTCTCGAAACGCTTCCTCGACACGGCGACGATCGGAGCGTGCAAGCCCCGCGTTATAGAACGCGATGCGGGTCGCGCAATCGGGCACCCGCTTGCGCAGCGTCTTGGCAAGCGCCACGGACTGGTCGCGCGAGTTGACGTAGATGACGGTCTTCTCCCCCGTCGCCACGATTGACACCAGGCGGTTCTCGCGGCTCGCAAGATCTCGGTCATCCTCGAGCTGCAAGTTCTCGCGCACCGTCTCGTCGACCACCGTGCGGGTAATCGGTAGCACGCGGGCAAGCTCGGCCACAACCGGAGCCGTTGCGGTGGCAGTCGTGGCCAGAACGACCGGGTCGCCCAGGGCCTTGAGGATATCGGGCATGTCGAGATAGGCGCTGCGGTCACCGCCCTTGGCAAGACTGGCATGATGCGCCTCATCGATAACGACAAAACCGATGCGTCCCGAACGCGCAAAGCGGTCGCGGTGAATGGACAGGAACTCGGGCGTCGTGAGCACGATGCCGGTGCGGCCCGAAGCCAAGCCGGCAAACACGTCATCGCGCGCCGCCTCCACGGTCTCGCCGGTCAGCACGCCCACGCCAATGCCGAGCGCGGCCATCGTCGACGAGAGGTGATAGGCCTGGTCGGCAACGAGCGCGCGCAGCGGATAGACAAAGATGCTCGCACGCCCGCGAAGGACCGCCTCGCGCGCGGCATGCACATGGAAGATAAGAGACTTGCCGCGCCCTGTTCCCATAACGGCCAGAACACTTTGGTGATCGGCCAGGGCATCGAGCGCCTCGACCTGCGCACGGTGCGGCTGGTTCGAGCCGATAAAGCTATGAATAAGCGAGCGCGTCAGCTCGGTATAGGAAAGCTGGGCGAGCGTTTGGCGCTTGCGGGACTCCAGACGAAGACCAGCGTCTGCAGGCTCCACGCCGCGGCGAAGCTCACATGCCGGGTCGTCAACGCTGGGCACCGTGGTATCGCGGACCAAGACATCCTTGATCATGAGCTTTGGCTTTACGCGACCCTGCCAATGCTCGGCCACGGCCTCGAACACCAAATCGACGGCGCTATCGCAATTGATGAGCTTATCGATCTGCGGCACGCGGAACATAATGGCCGGCACACTCGCAGCGCCATCGGTCGCCACGAAGCGCATGTGCTCGCCGGTTTTGCCCACCACGGCGCGATCGCACATTGTCACGCCCTCGGCCGCCAACAGCGGCACCTTATTGCCCTGGCCAAACGGCTCAAGGCGGGAGATCTGCTCGATGGTCTCAATATTCAGCTCGGAGAGGTCGACCGTGGCGGCAACCTCGTCGGTGTCCTCAAAGTCCTCGGCGGGAAGCTCGGACAGCACGGCGGAAAGGCGACGACGGAACTCGTCGAGCTTGGACGCCTCGATGGTCACGCCCACCGCACCCGCATGCCCGCCGCGACGAATCAGCAGATCGGAGCAGCGCTCGACAGCGTCGAACAGGTTGACTTTGCCCACCGAGCGACCCGAACCGCGAGCAATACCGTCTTCGATCGAGAACAGCAGCGCCGGCACGTGATAACGGTTGGTCAGACGGCTCGCCACGATACCCTTGACGCCCTCGTGCCAGCCCTCGCCACCCACGACGATTGCGCGACCGCCATCATAGGTCTCCTCGACCTTTGCCATGGCATCGCGCGTGAGCTCCGCCTCGGTCTCGCGACGCTGACGGTTGATCTCCTCGAGCTCGGCCGCCAGCGCGCTTGCTTCGATGGGATTGCGGGCAAGCAGCAGGTCGAGCGCCAGCTTGGGATCGGCCATGCGACCGGCAGCGTTTAAGCGGGGAATGAGCGAGAATGACAGGCCGTCGGCCGTAATGGTAGAAAGATCGGCCTTGGCAAGTGCGGCAAGCGCGATATAGCCGGGACGGGCCGTCACGCGCATCTGCTGGATGCCCTCGGCGACCAGTGCGCGATTCTCGGGCGTGAGCGGCATCATGTCGGATACGGTGCCCAGCGCCGCGACCTCTATCAGCGAACGCCAATACGACGGCTTGCCCAAACGCTCGCCCAGGACCTGCACCAGTTTGAGTGCCACGCCGGCACCGGCAAGCTCGCGCGAGGGACCCTCGTCCTCGAGCTTGGGGTCGGTCAGGGGCACGCCCTGCGGCACCTGGTCGGAAGGCTCGTGATGGTCCGTGACCACCAAATCGATCCCCAGGCTCTCCAGATAGGAGACCTCTTCCTTGGCAGCAATACCGTTATCGACGGTCACAATCAGGTTGGGTTGGGCGAGCTCGTTGACGCGGTCGAGCGCCGCACGCGACAGGCCGTACCCCTCGTCAAAGCGGTGCGGGATAAACGGTGTGACATTGGCGCCAAACATCCGCAGCGCCTCGGTCAACAGACAAGTCGACGTTATGCCGTCGACGTCAAAATCGCCAAAGACGGCGATGCGCTCGTGACTGCGAACAGCGCGCTCAACGCGGTCGGCG
>UQUX01000001.1 GCA_900544425.1 uncultured Collinsella sp. | reverse complement strand
GGTCGCTCTCCCCGCTGGAGTGCTCGGAGGGCGTCAGGCCGACCCATGAGGCGAACGAGCGGGCGTTCGACTGGATAGAAAAAAGCCCGTCGGCGGTGGTGCCGGCGGGCGTTGCTGTGCGATATGTTGCGTTGTGGGCTTAGTGCCTCATAAAGTGGTATTCGATCACATTGCTGTAGGGGTGACCGGGGCCCACGATGCCCTGGGGGAACAGCGGATGGTGCGGCGTGTCGGGATACATTTCGGCCTCGAGGGCAAAGCCGGCGCCCCAGCCATAGTTGGCGTCGTCCTTGGCGTGCTCGTCGCCCAGCCAGTTGCCGGTGTAGAGCTGCACGCCTGGAGCGGTAGTGTAGTAGTCCAGCTCGCGGCCGGTCCACATCTCCTCGACGTGCATCGCACGGCGCAGATTACGGCCGTACTGATAGCCATCGATGCACAGGCAGTGGTCGTAGCCGCGTGCCTGCTTAATCTGGGGATCGTCGGCCTCCATGCCAGGCGCGACGGGGCGCAGCTCGCGAAAGTCAAACGGCGTGCCTTCGACCGGAGCGATCTCGCCGGTGGGGATGTTCTGCTCGTTGATGGGCAGGTAGTGGGCAGCGTTGGCAACAAAGAAGTGCTCGCAGTCCATGCCGGCGTTATGGCCGGCAAGGTTAAAGTACGTGTGGTTGGTCATGGACACGTAGGTGGCGCGGTCGCTCTCGCAGCCATACTCGATGCGAAAGACGCCGGTGCGTGTAACGGTAAACACGGCCGTAAAGGTGCGGTTGCCGGGAAGGCCCAGTTCGCCATCCTCAAGCGAGGTGGTCATGCGCACGGCGTTATGGGCCTCGTTGAGCTCAACGTCCCACACGCGTTTATGCAGACCGTGCTCAAGATCGCTGTGCAGGTTGTTGGCGCCCTCGTTGGCGGGCATATGCCAGTCCGTGCCGGCGATGGTGATTGTGGCGCCCGCGGTGCGGTTTGCCACGGGGCCGATGGTCGCGCCAAAGCAGGCGGGGTTGTCAAAGTAATCCTCGAGCTTATCGAAGCCCAGCACCACATCGCGCACGTTGCCGGGAATGTCGGGCACGTCGACACCAAGCACGGTGGCGCCATAGTCCATAATGCGAACGCAGATCTCGGGCCCGTTGAGGGTGTAACGATGAACGGGGGTACCGCACGGCGCGGTGCCGAAAAGCTCGGAAGTGATCATTTGGTTCCTAACATCGAGGTATTTCCGACAAACTGTAGCGCGAACAGGCGAGATTATCACTACACCCCACTAAAGCAGGGGGTATTTTTCTCAAAAAAGTGATGATTGGAGCTGTGCGGGCGTTCATTTTTGACGCGCACGGGTCTGATACAATTTGTTCGTTACTGTTTGAATGATATGCGCGCAAAGAACGGCGAGGATTCATCGTGATTAAGGCAGAGCGACAGGATAAGGTTCGGCAGCTGCTCGAAGAGCAGGGCACGGTCTCGGTCAAGGAGATTTCGGATGCGCTGGGCGTCTCGGATATGACGATCCGCCGTGACCTTGAGGAACTTGCGAGCCTGGGCGAGATCGAGCGCGTGCACGGCGGAGCCCGCAGTGCACAGGGACGTCCCCACACTATGTTGCGCCACGAGTATTCGCACAGCGAAAAACGTTCCAAACATGCTGAGGAAAAGCTGCAGATCGCGCGCCGAGCCGTTGAGCTCATCGAGGAGGGCTCGACCATCTTTTTGGGTACGGGCACCACGGTTGAGCAGATGGCCTCGATGCTGCCGGCGTGCCGCCTGCGCATCGTGACTAATTCGCTTTCGGTGTTTAGCCTGCTCGAGGCGAGCGAAGACTACGAACTGTGCCTGGTGGGCGGCATGTACCGCCGCCGCACCGCCGCTTTTGTGGGGCCAACGGCCGAGGATACCTTGCGTGCGCTTGGTATCGATGCAGCGTTTATCGGCGCCAACGGCATCCTGGACGGCGACGTGTCCACGTCCAACATGGACGAGGGCCGTATCCAGCAGCTCGCCTTTAGCAAGGCCGACTCGCGCTATCTGATCGCCGACTCCAGCAAGATCGGCAAGCGCGACTTCTACACCTTCTGCCGCCTGGACAGTTTGGACGCCGTGGTGTGCGAGCCGGGTATTGCCGCCGTGGATCGTGCCGCCATCGAGGAACACACGCAGGTCATCTGCTAGCTAACGCTACGGGATTGCCAACAAGCGCTGCGGGAGGACTTTTGTCTCCTGCCATTGTGGGAACCAGCGCGTCAGAGCTACGCGATATGACGCGCAAATGAGGACTCCACTATCAAATCGTCTCAACCTGTGATATCTAGGCGGCCAAAAGCGAGTCAGATGTTACAGATCGAGACAATTCGGTGGGGTCTACCTTGTTTGTCTCGATCTGTAACGGTTAGGACTTAAAAACTCGGCTACGTGTTACAGATCGAGACAAAAGAAAAAGAACATTAGGACTTGAAAATAAAGTTTTGATAAGGGACCCGCCCAGTTAAGACGGTGCGGCAGACAATTGAGATTAGTTTGCCTCCGGAGTCGTAAGCATAATGAGTCAGTTCGATGACCGGAAGTTTTGCAACACCATAATTGCTGGCTTCGGAATCGCTAAGCTGACGTGCTCTATAGCTTTCCCTAACAGATTGGATAGACTTGGACAAGTCGTCCATGATTCTGCTAAATGCCTGAAAATCTAACTGGTTATTCGGAACGCGCGACTTTGAAATGAAGAACGTATCAGCGCCTATGAAGCTGCCTTCAAGTTCGTAGGTCAATTCAAGACGCTGAATTTCATCGCGACTTTGACATCCAAATTGTTGGAGCATCATTACAGAAATTGGACGACCTGATGTGAGGCCGCCGAAATGTTTGGTGATGGCATCCGGATCAACGCCATCGCAATGGCTTGCAAAGTCAAAGTCTAAAAGTGAATTGAGCTCGCTAACGCGTTTCGGTGCAACAAACGATCCCTTACCTTGGATTCGATAGATACTTCCACGACGCTCCAGCTCACTCATGGCAAGTCGGACGGTTGTTCTGCTTACGGCGTATTCGTCGCAGAGTTCCATTTCTGTTGGAAGTTTATCGTCTGCTTGATATTCATCAACGATCTGCTTGAGCAGCGCGTCGGTGAGCTGTAAATAGAGTGGCCGTTTTTCGTGTGTATCGAGCATTAGAGCCTCAGTTTGCATGTTGGTTATACCTGATGGTTGCCTCAGTCGGGATGTAACGTGGGCAAGGTAACCTTAACGTATCACAGAGCGGCTCAGCATGATAATCTGATGCCTGTATCCACGAAGGGCTTGTCCGAGCGTGAAGATATTCTGGGGCAGGCAAATACCGTTCATGGAGTCCCCGATATGTTGGAGGTCAGCGCCGGCTGCTTTTGCTGCAAGGCCTATTTTCTTAATGGTCTCGCTGTCGCAAGAGTCTTGACTCGTCCCGTTCGCCGCCATGACGAGAACCTTCTCTTCAATTGACTTGCCTACGTTGTAGGATCGTACAAAGTCTACGATGGCGCGCAGGTCTGCTTCTTGGAAGCAGGGGACGGTGTAGGGGGCTGGCACCAGAAGGATATCGACACCGAGGTCAACAAACTCGCGCGCTATTTCGAGCGTCATGACAGGTTCCGCAACGCCCGCTCCATGCATTTTTCCGGCTATGATCAGGCCATTGAAATGCTCTTTGGAGAGTTTGATTGAATGGGCAATCGCATCGTTGGAGACGCCAGTTCCAGGGTTGCCCGTCAGGCAGATAAAATCAAATCCGAGTTCGTTAGCCTTTTCTAAGGTCTTGGGAGAGACGCGACGACCCATGGGGATTTCCGTACGGGATTCAGACATCTCTGCCTCGTTATCAACTGGCTCCAGATTGACGCCAATCGGCCTTCCGCATGCTCGCTTCACCCAAGTGACCGGGTTTTCATTGAGATCATCTGGAATACCGGCAATAACTGGATCGAACACATCGAACGCGTTAAACAGAAGCAGGTCGGCACCTGCGGCACGTTCGATTTCTGCATTAGTAACGCCGCTGAGAAATTGGGAAGAGGGTACGTTTTCCGCCATGATGGTACGTCCCTCGGAGGCCAGAATTGCCTGCTTTAGATCCATGGGTGACGTGGTGGCAAAATCGGATGCGGACATGTTCAGTAATCGTTTGGGCATTGTTACTTCCTTTGACTAGAACGACAGGCTTGTGACATCGTCACTAATATTGTTACAACAATATATTAAATATGTTATATCCAATCGGTGAACGGTTGCAAACTTATTGTACTGCTCGGAAAAAATGGCCTTTAGCTGGGAAAACCTTATATTAATCAACTACCGTTCACCGAATAAGTATTTGAATTCTTGACATATCGACAAAGCGGAAAAAGAATTGGTTATGACAAATCGCGCAAATGATATTACATTTCGCACAAGAACGTATTCACTTACATACGTGGATACAAACGGGGACGACGACGGTTGAGTCCGGATAAATCGTTGTGTGCCCGGGAATCATGAAAGGATGTGTTATGGACGCTATCGTCAAATTCCTTGAAAAACACCAGGCCCTCTTCGACAAAATCTCAAGGAACATTTATCTGGTGGCGATTAAGGATGGCTTTCTCTCGAATATGCCAATTGTGCTGTTCTCGAGTCTGTTCCTTCTTCTTTCGACGCTCCCTGCCTATGTAGGCATCGCGCTTCCGTCTGAGGTACTGGATTTCTTCAATAAAATCTATGCATATACCATGGGACTTCTTGGCATTATGGTGGCCGGCACCACGGCGAGCTCACTTGCCAAGTCGATGAACCGCCGCATGCCTTCGGGCAAATCTCTCAACCCCACCTCGTGCATGGTTTGCGCCATGTGCGGCATGTTCTTGCTATCGGTGACGAACGATGTTGTCTCGATTGGCGGAGCAGATACGTCTGTTTTTGAAACCGGCTACATGGGAACCAAGGGTTTTATCGCTGCGTTCGTATCCGCATTCTTGACCGTTAATATCTATAAGGTGTGCATTAGCCATAATGTGACGATCAAGCTCCCCAAAGAGGTCCCTGGCTCTATTGCGCAGAGTTTTCGCGATATCTTTGCGTTTGGGTTTTCGATCCTTGCGTGCGCTTTTATCGATCTTGCGAGCCGTAAGCTGCTTGCTGTGCCGTTCGCCAATTTGGTATCCGCTCTTATCTCGCCGCTGTTCTCCGCGGTCGACACCTATCCTGGCATGGCGCTTATCGAGGGCGCGGTCGCACTTTTCCAATTTATGGGCATTCACGGTGCCTCGGTTGTCATGACTCCGATCAATGCTGCGCTCTACGACAATACCGTTACCAATCTTGCGGTTTACCAAGCAGGTGGACACCCGTCAATTGCTCTCGCGCTGGACTTTACAAACTTCATCGGCGGTCTGGGCGGTTCTGGCTGCACGTTCATCGTTCCTATTATCCTGATCATGTTTATGCGTTCCAAGCAGCTTAAAGCCATGGGCAAGGCATCGATTATCCCGGTGATTTTTGGAGTTAACGAGCCCGTTCTCTTCGGTATGCCGATTGTTCTCAATCCCTATATGTTCGTGCCCTTCCTAGCGGCTCCTATGGTCAACGCTATAATCGGTAAGTTTTTCATTGACGTAATTGGAATGAACGCCCCCATGTATACCATGCCGTGGGCGCTTCCCGGCCCAATCGGTGCATTCCTCACCACAGGTCTTGATGTACGTTCTCTTGTATTGATTGCGGTGCTGTTGGTCGTTGACTTTGTGATTTACTATCCGTTCTGCAAGGCGTATGACCATCAGCTTTGTTTGGAAGAGTCTGCAAAGGAGACTGCAGGAACCTCGGATGCAGATGCTATTGCCGCACAGGAAAATGTCGCAAAAGCTCTCGAGGCGGTAAAGGACAAGGCGGAGCAGATCCGCGTGCTTGTGCTTTGCCAGGGTGCCGGCACTTCGACTCTCTTGGCAAATGCTCTTCGCGAAGGCGCCGCTGCTAAGGGTATTGATCTGGTTTCTCAGTCCGGTGCGTACGGAAGCCACTATGATACGATGGATCAGTACAACGTGATTGTTCTGGCGCCCCAGGCACGCATGTACTATGACGCTATGAAGGCCGATACCGATCGCCTTGGAATTAAACTGCTCACCACAAGGGGCAAGGAGTATATCGACCTTACCAACGATCCCGAAGGTGCAATTGACTGGATCGTTCAGGAGCTGGCCAAATAGTGGATGCACTCCGTCGTTGATTCGTCGGTGTATAGTACGGCCCCGCAGCTTATTGAGCTGCGGGGCCGTATTTCGTTGAGTAGCTAATTGAGACAATGAGCGCAGCCGTCGTGAGATCGCATTGGCGCTCTCCGAGTCACCGACAAGCTGACTTCCATCTATGTGACCAATTCGCTTTCGGCCTTTAGCCTGCTCGAGGCGCGCGAGGATTGCGAGCTATGCCTGGTGGGCGGCATGTACCGCCGCCGCACCGCCGCCTTTGTGGGGCCCACGGCCGAGGATACCCTGCGCGCACTAGGGATTGACACGGCGTTTATCGGTGCCAACGGCATTCTGGACGGCGACGCGTCCACGTCCAACATGGACGAGGGCCGCATCCAGCAGCTCGTCTTTAGCAAGGCCGATACGCGCTGCCTCATCGCCGACTCCAGCAAGATCGGCAGGCGCGGCTTCTACACTTTCTGCCGCCTGGACAGTTTGGACGCCGTGGTGTGCGAGCCGGGTATTACCGCCGAGGATCGTGTCGCCATCGAGGAGCACACGCAGGTCATCTGCTAGCTAACGCTGCAGGAGGACTTTTGCCCTTGCCAGCGCGGGGTTACCGCTTCACAATGACGCGCAAAATGACACGTAAATGTAAAAACACCATTTGTGCGTCAAATTTGATGACGCGTAAAAATTTGCGCGTCATTTTACGCGTCAACGTGACGCGATATGACGTGCAAATGTGCTCGGGCCAAGTATTCAGCTTGTGGGCTAGACCAGGCGGGCGTAGTCCTGTGACTGATGAAAGATGTGGGCGATATAGATTGTTTCGTGCTCAAGCTTGTAAAGGCACACGTAGTTGTTGACGGGAAACGATCGGTAATTACGTGCCGCCAGCTCTTGCATGTGCGAGAGGGGACGTAGGAGCGGCTGCTCGCGAAGCAGATCAAGCTGATATTCAAACTCAGCGACAAAATTGCCTGCTGCACGCGGATTCTTAAGGATTTGAGCAAGGTATCCGACAATACTCTCGTACTCATATCGCGCGCTTTTGAGGATTACGACGTTATAGGTCATATTTGTCTCGTATCGAAGCCGCGAAGGATTCGTAGTCGCTGTAGTCGCCTTGCGATATTTCGTCTTCTGCCAACATCATACGAGACAGCAGTTTTGCCTTGGCGATTTCTTCTTGCATGAGGCGATACTGGTCGCTGCTGATGCAGTGCATGGCCTCGTAGCCGTTCTTAGTTACGGTGACGTCGCGCTCAGACTCAACAAGCGTGGTGAATGCAGCAGTGTCCTTCATATCTCGGACGGGCACACAAGCTGACATGGGTACCTCCTTTGCGTTGGGACACAATTGTACCACGGTGTGTCCATGCGGACGATACCGTCGAATCGTCTCAATCTGTAACAGTTAGACGGCTAAAAGCGAGTTAGATGTTACAGATCTAGATATTTCGAACCGGATGCCCCCGTTCATCTCAATCTGTAACAATTGGAGCCGAAAATCCTTGCTAGGTGTTACAAATCGAGATAAACGGCCTGCACGGGCTCACCAAAAACAAAAAGGCCGCATACGAACCGGTTTGGGATTCGTATGCGGCCGACGGGTGGCATGCGGCGGAAACTAGGCCATAAGCAGGCCGGTCTCCGCGACGTTCTTGTACCAGTACGCGCTCGCCTTGGGATAGCGCTTCTGGGTCTCAAAGTCGATGTAGAACAGGCCGTAACGCTTGTTATAGCCGTTGGTCCAGGAGAACTGGTCCTGCAGCGACCACACAAAGTAACCGTCGACGTTTACACCGCCGTCGATTGCCTTGAGGATCCATGCGAGATGCTGGCGCATGTAGTCGATACGAGGGGCGTCGTCGATAAAGCCATCCTCGAAGTCGTCCTTATAGCCCATGCCGTTCTCGGTGATGTAGATCTTCTTGTAGTTGGGGTAATCGTTCTTAATGCGGAGCAGCAGGTCGTAGAGGCCCTCGGGATAGATGATCCAGTCCCAATCGGTGGTGGGTATGCCTTCGCGCACGCATGACTCGCCCACGCCCTTGAGGAACCAGCGCGAGGAGCCCTTGTCGCCGGTGCCATTGTGGTTGATGTCGTTTTCGCCCTCGGCGGCACGCAGGAACTGGCACTTGTAGGTGTTGACGCCCAGGCAATCGTTGTAGGGGAGCGCGGCGGTCAGCGCGGCGATGTCCTCGTCGCGGACGTCGAGCTCGCCGCCGGCGATATGAGCCAGCTTGGTCGCAGCCTCCATGGTATCGGCTGCATAGTGGCCGCGGAAGGTGGCGTCGAGTACCCAGCGGTTGTTAATGACGTCGGCCATGCGGGCGGCCTCGCAGTCGGCAGCACTGTTGGGATCGAGGGGATACTTGGGCTCCAGGTTCTGGACAATGCCGATCTCGCCCTCAAAGCCGCCCTCGTGGAAGGCGACGACGGCCTTGGCATGGGCCACCATCATGTTGTGCATAAGCTGGAAGGCCTTGTCCAGGCGATACTTCTCGCCGTGCGGCCAGTTGCCGACGATAAAGCTGCCCTCGGCGGTCGCGGGAATCTCGTTAAAGGTAAACCAGTACTTGACCTCGGTGAACTCGGCAAAGCAGAACTTGGCGTACTCGACAAAGGCGTCGATCGTCGTGCGCGTCAGGAAGCCCTCTCCGCCGTCCTGGTAGAAGGCCTCGGGCGTGTCAAAGTGATCGAGCGTGACATAGGGGATAACGCCGGCTTTGTTGCAGGTGGCAAAAAGCTCGTGATAGAAGGCGACGCCCTCGGGGTTAATCTCGCCGGTGCCGTTGGGGAAGATACGGCTCCAAGCGATGGAGACACGGATACCGTTGATGCCGAAGCGCTGGCACAGGTCGATATCGACCGGGTACTTGTTGTAGAAATCGCTTGCGGGGTCGGGGGAGAAACGGCCCTGAGCAGCCAGGAAATCGTCCCAGGGCACTTTGCCCTTGCCGTGTGTACGGGTCTCGCCCTCAACCTGGTAAGCGGCGGTGGCGCCGCCAAACACAAAGCCGTCGGGGAACTGCATGGGGTTGGTCATGAGTCATCCTTTCTGTGGGATACGAATAGGGGGAGGTGCCCGAACTGGGGATTCGGGCACCAACAGAGGGAGGAGCTAGTCGAGGTTCTCGCGGAGCCACTTGATGGCGCCAGCGGGGTCGCGGGTAAGGTCGATATATTCCTTGCCGCGCGGAGCGAGCAGCTTAATGCCTAGGCGATCGGTGTCGGCCTTCATGTCGTTGTAGTAGCTACGGACCTGCGGGGCAAGCACGATAACGTCGTACTGATCCATGATGGCAGTGTGCTGGCCATAGGCGCCTGCGGAGGAAGCGATGTTCTCTCCGGTCTGCGCGGCACCTTCCTTGATGGCGTTGGCAAGCATGGCGGAGGTGCCGGCGCCAGCGCACAGGACGAGGACCTTCAGGCCATCGACGTCCTTCTTGGCGGATGCATCGGCGGCAGGCTCGGGCTGTTCGGCGGCAGGCTTGCTGTCGGCGGCAGCGGCGGTCGGCTCGACGGCAGCGGCGGTCTGCTCGGCAGCGGGCGCAGAGGTGCTGGCGGCGATGGTGGCAGCACCATCGGACTCGAGACCCAGCTCGGCGGCGCGCTCGGCCTCCTGGTCGCAGAGCAGCTTATCGTATGCCTTCAAGAACGGCAGGTAGATGATGGCATCCAGCAAGATGATGATCGCGACAAATACCAGGGCAATAAGCTGGAAGTTCGTGGTGATGAAAATGCCGATGGGGGCGGGGGTGGCCCAAGGCACCACGAAGGAGAAGCCGTTCATGCCCACGTTATCGATAAAGAACTTGGCAACACTCACGTTGACGCAGCCGGCGGCAACAAAGGGGATGAGCATGTAGGGGTTAAGGATCATCGGCGCGCCAAAGAGCAGCGGCTCGTTGACAGCAAAGGCAACAGGAACAATCGAGGCCTTACCGACGGCTTTGAGCTGCTTGGACTTCATAAAGAGAATCAGCAGAAGCGGCACGATGAACGTGGCGCCAGTGCCGCCGAACTCACCCACGAGCGACATGTTAAAGGTGAGGGAGTGGGCGGGGTGGCCACCGGCCAGCAGAACCTGCAGGTTCTCGGCCTGGTTGGCAAGACGGATGGGGTCGATGCCCGGCTGGACGATCGAGGGGCCGTGGACGCCGATGAACCAGAAGAACGCGGTGGCTGCCTGGATAAGGATAAGGCCAGGATAGGTTTCTGCAGCGGTAAAGAGCGGGGAGAGCAGTTTGATAAGCAGCTCGGAGAACGGAACGCCCATGAGGTTGCGCACGACGACATCGATGATGCTGCAGATGATGACGGCGCCGCCAAAGGGGATGATGTCGCGGAAGTTCTGAGCGATGGCGCCCGGAACCTCCTTGGGCAGCTTAATGGTCAGATCGCGCGAGACGCAGAATTTATAGACCCACACGGTAATGAACGCGGCGATATAGGCCGAGAACAGACCGCGCGTGCCCATGCTGGTGCAATCGAAGACCGAAAGCTCGGAGCCGTTGAACTTGGTGCTGAACTGCGTGACTGCGAGCAGCAGCATGCTGCACTGGGCAGCAACCATAGTGGAACCGTCGTTGAGCACTTTGCCGGCGGGCATACGACGGTTCATGGATGCCGTGAAGTTCTTGGCGGTGGTGCCGGCAACCATGATGCCCATGACGCCCATGGTGAAGTTGTACAGCTTGTTGCACCAGTCGAGGAGCGGCTGGGGCAGCGCGATGCCGACCACGCCGGGAAGCGTGGCGATCAGCAGAAAGATCGAAGAGGTGAGGACGATGGGCATGCACCCAAGGAATCCGTCCTTGATGGCCTGGAGGTAGATGTTTCTCGAGATCTTCTCAAAGAACGGTTGATGCTTTTCGAGCATCTTTACGATGGCGTCCATAAAGCTCCTTTGCTACTTGATGCGCGATGCATGTGGATGGAACTGGTCGTCGATGGATGGTCAGGACTGCCCGGAAGCCTTCCTGCTTAAGGAAGGCATTGCGAAATGACAACGTTGTCATTTCGTTAATGACAACGTAAGACATTTTTGGAAGAGCAACAAGGATATACGGGTGAGCGGTCGATATTGCCCGGTAAACGGTTGATTTATCAGTCAGGCAGGTAGTGTATGCTAGAACACAAAAAACAAGCGATAGAGAACCGAGTGGAGAAGCAGTGACAACGATGGACAAGAAAAACGTCTCGATGAACGATGTGGCGATTGCCGCGGGTGTTTCTCTCAAGACGGTTTCGCGTGTGATCAACGAGCCCAATAGCGTGCGAGAGTCGACACGCGATAAGGTCCATTCGGCAATGGAGGCGCTCGGATTTCGAACCAACTTTGCCGCGCGTTCGCTCAAGTTGGGCCGTTACGGGTGCATCGGCGTCGTGCTGTTTCACTTGTCGGGCGGTGCCGTGGACATGATTGACGGTATCGCCGATGCCGCCGAAGAACGCGGCTTTGCGCTCACGATGATTAAGAAGTGCGCAGGGGAGAACATGACCCTTGCCGATGCGGCGCGCAGGATGTCGCAGCTTCCCGTTGACGGCATGATCTTCAACCTGCGTCAGATGGTCGATGACTTTGATACCTTTGAGGCGCCGAAAGACCTCAAGACGGTGATTATTACGCCGATGAAGCATCCTGCCTGCTCCACCGTTAGTGACGACCAAGAGGGCGGCGCGCGCATGGCGTGCGAGTACTTCTTGAATCATGGTCACAAGAACGTGTATTTCGTTTCGGGTAAGAAAGAGTCGCTGTCGAGCCAGTGCCGTATGAAAGGTTGGCGTGCGGCACTCGAGGCGCGTGGCATTGAGCCGCCCGAGCCTCTGCAAGGCGATTGGAATGCGGATAGTGGCTATGCCGCAGGCCTTGCGCTTGCCGATAAACCCGATTGCACGGCGGTCCTCGCTGCTAACGACTGCATGGCAAACGGCGTGATGATGGCTCTACGTGACAAGGGGCTCAGTGTGCCCGACGACGTGTCCGTGATCGGCTTCGACGATGAGCTCTACAAGACGATTCCCAACTCCATTCTGACGTCGGTGAAGTTTCGCCACCGCGAGCTGGGCATTCGTGCGCTTAACGAGGTCGTCGCAGGTCTGGAAACCCCGAGCTCCAGAAGCCGTACGCTCGTCTCGGGCGTGTTGGTCGAACGTTCCAGCGTGAAGGACCTGCGGGCGTAGACGTGCTCGGCCTGCTCGTCTAAGTCTGTAACAGGTGGGACCCGAAAACTCGGCTAGATGTTACAGATTGAGATGAACAGGAGGACGGGTGCGGTCTAAACAAAATGGCCCGCGCATCACACATCGATGCACGGGCCATTTATTGTCTGCAAGCGGCAGGTGGTGTCAGCGTCTTATGCCTCGAGGTTTTCCTCGATCCAGGCGACGGCACCCTTGGGATCCTTAGTGAGGTCGATGTACTGTTTGCCCTTGGGCGACAGCAGCGTGATGCCCAGGCGGTCGGTGTCGGCCTTCATCTCGTTGTAATAGGTGCGAACCTGCGGAGCCAGGACGATGACGTTGTACTGGTCCATGATGGCGTAGTGGCTGCCGTAGGCACCGGCGTTGGCGGTAATGTCGATGCCCAGCTCGTCGGCGCCTTCCTTAAGCGCGTTGGCGAGCAGTGCAGAGGTGCCGGCGCCAGCGCACAGAACCAGAACCCTCAGATCCTTGCCCTTAAGGGCGGACGGAGCTGCGGAGGCCTCAGTGGCAGAAGCGGTCTCGACAACAGGAGCCTCAACGGCGGGGGCGGCAGCGGTCTTGACGGCCTTGGTCTCCTCGGCCTCTTCTTCGGCCAGGGTCTCGGCCTCCTGCTTGCACAGGACGTTGTCGTAGGCCTTGCAGAACGGGTAGTAGATCAAGAAGTCAACGACCAGCAGGACGACAGCCAGGACCAGAGAGATCGGCTGGAAGTTGGTGTCGATGAAGGTGCCGATCGGTCCGGGGAGTGCCCACGGCATGGCATAGATAAAGCCGTTCATGCCCAAAAAGTCGATGAAGAACTTACCAATGAGGACGTTGGCCACGGGGGCAAACAGGAACGGGATCAGGAAGTACGGGTTGAGGATGATGGGCGCGGCGAACAGCAGCGGCTCGTTGACGGCGAACATCACGGGCACGACAGAGGCTTTGCCGACGGCCTTGAGCTGCTTGGAGCGCATAAAGAGCAGGAAGATAATCGGGACAATGAACGTGGCGCCGGTGCCGCCGAGTTCGCCGATGTAGTTACCGAAGTTTTCGGTCAGGGCGAGGGCGGGGTGACCGCCGGCCTGCAGCGTGGCGAGGTTGGTAGTGATGTTGCCAAACAGCGCGGCGTTGAGAGCAGGCTTAACGACCGAGGGGCCGTGGATGCCCATGAACCAGAACAGAGGGATCATGAACCAGATGAGGGCGAGGCCGGCGTAGGAATCGGCAGCGGCGAACAGCGGGCTCACCAGCGTGGAGATGACGTTGGCAAACGGGACGGCCAAGCAGGTGCGGCAGATAACGTCGATGACGGCGACAAACAGGATGGAGAAGCTGAAGGCGAAGATGTCGCGGAAGTTCTGGGCGATGGCGCCGGGGACTTCTTTGGGCAGCTTGATGGTGATGTCTCGCTTAATGCAGAAGGCATAGATGTTGACCGTGGCAAATGCGGCGACAAAGGAGCTCAGCAGGCCCTTGGTGCCCATGTTGTCGGTAAAGAACACCGAGACATCGGCGCCGTCGATCTTGGCACTCGTCTGGGTAACGGCCAAGATGAGCATAGCGCACATGGCGGCGACCATGGTGCTCGTGGCGTTGATGGCCTTGCCGGCAGGCATGCGGCGGTTCTTGGAGCCGGTCAGCGCGCTTGCGGTGGTGCCGGCGACCATGATGCCCACGACGCCCATCGTGAAGTTGTAAACCTTGTTGCAGAAGTTCACGACGTCGACGTTCCACCAGTCGGGCAGCGTAAAGCCGCCGACCGTGGCGACAACGCCCGGCAGGGTCGAAATAAGCAGGAAGACAGAAGAAGACAGGATGATGGGCATTGCTGCCAAAAAGCCGTCTTTAATGGCCTGAAGGTAGATGTTCTTAGAGACCTTGTCGAAGTACGGCTGACCTTTCTCCAAGAACTTAACGATCGATTCCATAGTTCACGCTCCTCTTTGCATGAAATCTTAATGGCATGGACGTTGAAAACCTATATGGTCTCCCGCTTGCTAAAAGCCCGGGTGCAGGCGGGGCCGGTCCCAGGGGGAGAGAGGGGGGCGGCTGGGTTTGTATCGCATAGGGCCGCTCCCTTCTCGGGGGAAAGCGAGGCGATGCGCTACTGCGCGTCCGCCATAGTGTCGGCGAGCTCCTTGTACCAGAGTGCCGACTGCTTGATGTAGCGTTTTTGCGTGTCGAAGTCGATGTAGAACAGGCCGTAGCGCTTGTTATAGCCATTGGCCCACGAGAACTGGTCCTGCAGGCTCCAGATAAAGTAGCCCTGGACGTCGACGCCCTCGGCGCGCGCCTGGAGCACCTTCTCCATGTGCTGGTCGACAAAGTCGATGCGCTCGGGATCGGCGACGATGCCGTTTGCGTCGGGCTCGGGGTCCTTGTGGCCCAGGCCGTTTTCGGTGATATAGATGACGGGGAGGTTGGGATAGGTGGCGCTGATGTGCTTGAGCGTGTCGTAGAGGCCTTGCGGGTAGATGAGCCAATCCCAGTCGGTGGTGGGGATACCCGGCATATCGACCTGCTGCCCGACGCCCTTAAACTTAAAGCACGAGGTGCCCTTGTCTCCGGTGCCGTTAAAGCTGTTGGTTGACTCGCCATCGTAGGCGGCGATAAACGCCGACTGATAGTAGTTGAGGCCGAACATATCGTTGCGGGGCGCCGCCTTGGCGAGCTCCTCCATGTCGCTGTCCTCAACCGTAAGTGTGGCGTTGTTGGCACGCAGAATCTCGTTGATGAGTGAGAGGGTGCGCGCGGAGTAGTGACCCAGGAAGGCGCCGTCCATGATGAAGTCGGTGTAGAAGGCGTTGTACAGGTCGGCGGCGTGCTGGTCGGCGGGCGAGTCGGTGGCAGGATATGCCGGCGTCAGGACGTTGACCATGCCAATGCGTCCGCCCAGGTGCTCGGTCTCGTTAAGATCCTTATACAGGTTGACGGCGCGGGCGTGGGCAACGAGCTCGTTGTGCTGGCTCTGGATGCCGCTCGTCACATCAAAGTGATGGTTGGGCGGGAAGTTGCCTTGGATGTATTGGGAGTGCGAGAGGCTGATGAGCTCGTTGATGGTGAACCAATTCTTGACCTCGCGGAACTCGCGGAAGCAGAACTCGGCATAGCGCACATAGGCGTCGACGGTCTTGCGGTTGAGCCAGTCGCCCTGGTTGAACAGGGCGGCGGGGGAGTCAAAGTGATGCAGGGACACATAGGGCTCGACGCCATACTTTTTGCAGCAGGCGAACAGCTCGTGGTAGTGCTTAACGCCCTCGGCGAGGGGCTCGGCATCGTCGCCGTTGGGGAAGATGCGGGTCCAGGCGATGGACACACGAATGGCGTTGAGTCCATGCTCGGCAGAAAGGCGGATATCCTCCTCGTAGCGGTTGTAGAAATCACTGGCCGGGTCGGGCAAAAAGCGACCCTGGGCGACAAGGTAATCGTCCCACATGGTCTTACCCTTGCCTGCCACCTTCGTGGAACCTTCCGTTTGGTACGCGGCGGTTGCGGCGCCCCAAACAAAGCCCTTCGGCAGCTGCTGTACGCGGTTTAGCAAAGACATATGCATACACCCTCTCGTCTCGCTGTTCGATATTGTGCGTTTGCGCTCAGGAGGCTCCCTGGTTAGCGTTCAGCGGTGAAAAAGCCCGATAAACACTATCTTAAAATGATTAGAACCAAAATGAGCACGTGAACATTTGACAATGAGCACGTTAACATCCGGCTGGGATGTATAGAAACAAACAACTTCAAACAGCCGCGAACGGTTGTATTTGTTCGGTAAGCGGTTTTGATTGACAGAAGTTTTCATGTTGTGGTATATGGCTCGGGTATCATGAGCACGTTATCAATGTATGTACGATGCGCCATGGGCGCGGGGAATAGTTGGGAAGCAGGTTAGCGTGGAAGGCATGGATCAGCAGACAAGGAATGGTCGTTCGTCGAGCGCGGCAGAGGTTGCGGCGCTCGCTGGCGTGAGCCGCCAGACTGTGTCTCGCGTGGTCAACGGTATGCCCAACGTGACGGAAAAGACGCGCAAGCGTGTGCTGGCCGCCATGGAAGAGCTGGGCTTTCGTCCCAATTTTGCTGGAGCGGCGTTGCGCGGCGGGTCGTATCGTTCTATTGGCCTGTGCATGTACAACATCACACGTGTCGGTAACCTGGCGACGCTCGAGGGTATCATGCAAGCGGCGCGCGAGCACGATTTTGCCGTCACTATGATCGAGATGGGCGGCGACAAGCCCTATGCACTTGCCGATGCCTCGTGCCGCATGGTCGAGCGACCCGTCGACGGCATGATTCTCAACATGAACCGCATGGCTCCCGATTTTGAGGAGTTTGTTCCCCAGCCGGGAGTGCGAACGGTCATCCTGTCCATGTATGCGCATCCGCGCTGCACGACGATCGACTCCGACCAGTATGGTTCGTGCGAGCTGTTGGCCAATTATCTGCTGGAACATGGTCACTCGAATATGCGGTTTGTGGCGGGTCCGGAAAACTCGATTTCCTCGCGTTTTCGTGAGGCCGGTTGGCGCGATACGCTGGGTCGTGCTCATGTCGATGCCGCTCCGATGCTGCGCGGCGATTGGAGTGCGGACAGTGGGTACGCCATGGGCGAGCGGATTGCGGCCGAGGTGCTTGCCGGCGGGTCGCAGGCGCCGACTGCCGTGCTTGCGGCAAATGACCAGATGGCGCTGGGCGTTATCGCCGCGCTCGAGAACGCTGGCCTGTCCGTGCCCGACGACGTGAGCGTGGTTGGTATCGACGACGCACTCGAGGGACTTGTTCCTCACAATCGGCTGACGACGCTGCGATTTGATTTGCGCGGTGTCGGTAAGCTTGCGTTTGAGGCGGCGATTGGAGAGAGCTCGTCTATCGAGGCGATTCATGTGCCGAGTACGCTGGTCGAACGCTCGACTGTTAGGGACATACGGGGTTAGGTCCTACTCCGTTTGTCTCGATTTGTAACAGGTAGACGGTCAAAAGCGGGCTACGTGTTACAGATTTAGATTCTTCGGAAAGAGTAATCCTGTTCGTCTCAATCTGTAACAGCTAGGACCAAAAAACTCGGCTAGATGTTACAGATCGAGACAAACGGCTCCCGACCAGCCCAAAAACAAAAAGACCGGGGGCGGCGCGCCGTGTGACGCGCCGCCCCCGGCTGAGAAATGGGGACAGGTTGTGTGAGCGGGCAACCCCGCCAGCCATTAGTCCAGACGACGGGTCTGCGCTACGTGCTTGTACCAGTATGCGCTTGCCTTGGGCGTTCGCTTCTGGGTTTCAAAGTCAACGTAGAAGAAGCCGTAACGCTTGTTGTAGCCATTGGTCCAGGAGAACTGATCCTGCAGGCTCCACAGGAAGTAACCGCCCACGTTGACACCCACCTCCATGGCCTTAAGCAGCCAGCGCAGGTGCTGCTCGATGTAGTCGATGCGCGGCTGGTCGTCCACAAAACCGTCCTTGTAGGGGTCCTTGTAGCCCATGCCGTTTTCGGTGATGAAGATCTGCTTGTAGTTGGGGTAGCGCTGCTTAATGTAGACGAGCAGATCGAACAGGCCCTCGGGATAGATGATCCAGTCCCAGTCGGTGGTAGGGATGCCGGGTTTGTTCACGTGCTCGCCAATGCCCTTAACGCGCCAGCGGCCGGTGCCCTTTTCGCCCGTGCCGTTGTGGTGCAGGTCGTTCTCGCCATCGTAAGCCTTCAAGAAGCGGCACTGGTAGTTGTTAACGCCCAGGTAGTCGTTGTAAAGCGCGGCTTCGCGCATAATCTTGAGGTCCTCGTCCAGGATTTCGATGGTGCCGCCCGAGACGGCGGCCAGGCGGTTGGCGCACTCGAGGGTGTCGGGTGCGTAGTCGCCGCGGAAGGTGGCGTCGAGCAAAAACTGGTTTTGCAGCACGTGCTCGTTGTTGGCGGCTTTGATGTCGGCGGGGTCGTTCTCGTTGAGCGGATACTTAAACTCCAGCGACTGAATGACGCCGATCTTGCCCTTAAAACCGCCGTTGTGGAAGGCCAGTACTGCCTTGGCGTGGGCGAGCATCATGTTGTGCTCGCACTGGAAGGCCTCGGCCAGATGCGCCTTGACGCCACCGGGGAAGGTGCCCTCGATGTAGGTGTTGGAGGCGTCGGCCCAGATCTCGTTAAAGGTGAACCAGTAGGTCACCTGGTCGGCGTACTCCTTAAAGCAGAAGGTGGCAAAGTCCACAAAGGCGTCGATGGTCTCGCGGTTGAGGAAGTCGCCCTTCTCAAAGAGGGGAAGCGGCGTATCGAAGTGATGCAGCGTGACAAACGGCTCAACGTGGTGCTTGTGGCACTCGGCGAAGAGATCGTGGTAGAACTGGACGCCCTCGGGGTTGATTTCGCCGGTGCCGTTGGGGAAGATGCGGCTCCAGGCGATGGAGAGACGAATGCCGTTGATGCCGAACTCCTCGCACAGCTCCAGGTCGACGGGGTACTGGTTGTAGAAGTCCGAAGCGGGATCGGGGGAGAAGCGCCCCTGGGCCTCCAGAAAGTCGTCCCAGGCAACCTTGCCCTTACCGTGAGTGCGGGTCTCGCCCTCTACCTGGTAGGCAGCGGTGGCGCCGCCAAAGACAAAGTCCTCGGGAAACTGCGCGGGCGGGTTGGTGACGCTAGCAGGATTAACGGACATGATGATCCAATCGTCTAAATCGAAGGGCCAGCCGGTCTTGGATGGTCGGCTGGCCCTGGGCGTTACTTACTTCGAAAGTTGCTCACTCACGAAGGCGAGAGACTTGTCGCCGTTCTGGGAGAGCTCGATGTACTGCTTGCCACGGCAGGCGACGCACTTGTTGCCCACGCGCTCACAGTCCTTCTGCAGGTCGGCCAGGTAGCTTGCGGCCTGCGGGGCCAGGACGACCAGGTCAAAGTCGGGGAGCATGTCCACGTGGTTGCCATAGGCCTCGGCAGCGGTCTCGAGGTTAATGCCGCGCTCCTTGGCGGCCTTGGCCAGCGCGTTGGCGAGCAGGCCCGAGGTTCCGCCGCCCTGGCAGAGCACGAGCACGCGCTTGCCGTTGAGGTCGCTGGCGGTCGTTGTCTCGGCAGCGGGTGCTGCGGAAGCGGCGGGGGAGTCGGCCTTCACGGCCTCGGCAGCAGCGCCGGCGGCAACGCTCTTGGCGTCAGCCTTGCCCTGGAAGGCATCGTTGAGCTTGGCGGCCTTCTCGGCGTTCTTGGCGGCGAGCTCCTCCTGGGAGATCTCGGCCTCCTCGGCGCACTTCTGGGCGTCATAGGCACGGAAGAACGGGTAGTACAGAACGAAGTCGACGACCAGGATAAGGGCGAGCATCACAAAAGCGAGCGGCTGGAAGCCCAGGCCCATGATGGTGCCGATGGGGCCGGGGACGGTCCAAGGCAGGGTGTACATAAAGCCGTTCATGCCCAAGAAGTCGATAAAGATCTTGAGGATCCAGATGTTGGCGATCGGGGCAAAGACAAACGGGACAAAGAAGACGGGGTTGAGCACGATGGGCGCGGCGAACAGCAGCGGCTCGTTGACGGCAAAGCAGACGGGGACGATGGCGGCCTTACCGACGGCGCGCATCTCCTGAGACTTGGCCAGGAAGCAGAACATAAAGACCAGGACGAGCGTGGCGCCGGTGCCGCCCATGCAGACGACGAAGTACTGGGCACCCTGGGTCAGGACAGCGGAAGCGTGCTGGCCGGCCTGGAACGCAGCCAGGTTGTCGGTCATGTTGGCAACGAGGGCGGCGGCGATGGCGGGCTCGACGATCGAGGGGCCGTGGACGCCGACGAACCAGAACAGGCTCATAGCGCCGTAGATCACAGCGAGGCCGATGTAGCCGTCGGCAGCGGTGAACAGGGGCTGGAACACCTGGATGACGCCCTGGGCAAAGCAGAAGCCAAAAGCAGCGCGGAAGGCGATGTCAAAGACCCAAAAGACGGTGATGCAGACGGAGAAGGGGATGATGTCCTTAAAGGTCTGCGAGATGTTGGGCGGAACCTGCTCGGGCATCTTGACGGTGATGTTGCGCTTAATGAAGAACTTGTAGATGATGCCGGTCACAAACGCAGCGATAAAGGCGGTCAGCAGGCCTTTGGAACCAAGGTAGGTGGTGTTGAAGCCGCTGGCAGCGTCCGTGGCGATCGTGTCGCTCGAAAGGAGCAAGAAGCCGATGATGGCCGCGCACATGCACGAGATGAAGTTGATCTGGTTGTTCTTGGGCAGATCGCGGTTCTGAGCGTCGGCGAAGTGCTTGGCCGTGGTGGCGGCACAGGCGATGGCCAGGATGCCCATGGAGTAGTTGTAGCACTTCCACAGGGCGTTGTTGATGTCATCGGGCCAGTAGAAACCCCAGATATTGGGAACCGAGGCTACCAGGCAGAAGATGGACGAGAAGATGATGATGGGGATGACGGAGATAAAACCGTCGCGGATCGCCTTGAGGTACTTGTTGCGGGCGATCGCGTTGAAAAAGGGCTGCCCCTTTTCGATGATGGCGATGAGTTGCTCCATGCAAAGCTCCTAAGAGTCGGTGGGTTGGCAACGATGGTAGCTTTTGACGTTTTGTCGCCAAAATGTTGACGTTGCCATTTTGCGACACAAAATAAGACGCGAACCGATGGCCCCTGTGCCTGTGGACCGTCGATTCCTTGCGCGTAAACGTTTGAGCCGCCCGGTGGCTCTGTGTTTGCACAATGGCAACGTTAACATTTGGGCGACAAAAGCCGTTCGGGGAAGCAAAAATGTCGGTGAACGGTAGGTTTTGGGTGGTGAGCGTATGGTGGGGGAGGCGTTGGATATACTTGAAGGCGTTAAAAATGACTGCGCAAGGTGCCACCAATGGCATCGTTGACATAGAAAGATCGACCTATGGCCGCTGTTAAAAAATCGGTATCCGTCAAAGACGTAGCGCGCCTCGCGGGCGTCTCGGAGCAGACGGTCTCGCGCACCGTGCACGATTCGCCCAGCGTGCGCCCCGAGACCAAGGAACGCGTGCGTGCCGCCATGCGCGAGCTGGGGTATCGCCCCAATTTTGCCGGTCGATCGCTGCGCCGCGGTAAGTTTAAGACCGTCGGCGTCGCCATGTTCAACATTACCGGCACCGGCAATCTCGACCGTATGGAGGGCTTTGCCGCCGCGGCCGATAAGCACGGCTATGCCATCACCCTCACTAAAGTAGACGGGCATCCGTATACCCTCGAGAGCGCATCGTCGCGCATGAGCGCACTGCCAGTGGACGGTATGGTTGTGATCATGAATCGCATGCCGGCAGACTTTGGCACTTTTGAGCCGCTGCCCGGCATGCAGACGGTGCTCGTTACGATGTTGGAGCACCCGCTCTGTTCAACGGTCGATAACGACCAGTTCGATTGCTCGCGCCAGGTGGTCGAGTACTTGCTGGAGCGGGGGCACAAGACCGTGCACTTTATCTCGTGTCCCGAGCGCTCGCTTTCGGGCATGCGGCGCGAGGAAGGCTGGCGCGAGACATTGCGCGCGCATGGCATTGAGCCACCGCAGCTCGTCCGTGGCGACTGGACGGCGCAGAGTGGATATGCCGCCGGCCAGGTGCTTGCGGATGATCCGACCTGCACGGCCATTTATGCCTCCAACGATGCCATGGCCTACGGCTGCATTCGCGGGCTCGAGTCGCGCGGAAAGCGCGTGCCCGAGGACGTGAGTGTGGTGGGTGTTGATGACAGCCTGGGCGATATCGTGCCCGACCGTCGCCTGACCACGGTGCGCTTTGACAACAAGCGCGTCGGCATGTGGGCGGTCGACAAGATTGCCGGCGCCGAGGGCGTTGCGCCCGGTGTGGAGCACAGGCTGTTTCCGGGCGAGCTCGTCGAGGGCGATACGGTGCGCGATGTACGCTAGGGTGCGGACCTGTTTGGGTTGCCGATAATTGTGTTTGATATTGTTCGGATTGGTTTAAAAACCGTTCACGGGCGAAAAGTGACCGTTCATAGTTCGAAATTACGTTTTGCGCTGTTCTTTTTTGTTTGAATGTTAATGTTTCTGTCATACAGAACGCAACGCGTATGCCCGGACGCGATGCTCTCCATTGGTTCATATGTGAAAGGAACGCAACATGGCAACCAAAGAAGAAATCTCGATGGTTGGATTCGAGATTGTCGCATACGCAGGTGACGCCCAGACCGATCTGCTTGCAGCGCTCGATGCTGCTCGCGAGGGTGACTTTGAGAAGGCCGAACAGCTGCACAAGGATGCCAGCGATGCGCTCATCGGTGCCCACGACACGCAGACCAAACTGCTTTCGCAGGAGGCCGGCGGTGGCGAGATGGAGATGACCTTCATCATGGCCCATGCTCAGGACACTCTCATGACCACCATGATCCTGGAGAAGCAGGCCCGCTTTACCATCGACGCCTACAAGCGCATCGCTGCGCTCGAGGCCAAGCTCGCCTAACGAGTCCTTACAACCAAGTCCCCTTCCAAAAGCTCTGCCGCTACCCGCGGCAGGGCTTTTCTGTTCTCCTCCAAGTTGCGGTGAAATAGGGACTGAATAGGGGCCGGTGGGCACAAAACAATCCCTATTCCACCGCAACTTATCCCGAGATAGTCATTGGGGACGTTCTTAAACGACTAGTCGTTGGGGACAGTCTTGGTGCGCTCCGTTCGTCCTCCCGTTCGATTTTTGCTCGGTGGGTATACTTCCTTTCGCATTAAACGCCGGACTGAGGAGGTATCCAAATGCCGGATAACGGGTCAATACAAAAAAGAGACGCGAACGAGATGGCTCATGGGCGTCCTGTCCAGATAACCGAGCACACGACGGTAACCGAGCTGCAGCCCAGCCTGTCCGATGTCGTGTGCGCAAACAAAAAGCTACAGATTGGCTTTATCGTTGCGCTCGTGGTACTGGCGCTGCTGTCGGGCTTTGTGGCTCGTCCGCATTTCGCCGATACCAAGACTTGGGACTCCACCATCGAGGTCATCGATCAAAAGAAGGGCAATGTTTTGGCGCTCACGACCTCGTGCGTCGCCCTATCTGCGGGTGTCACTGCGCTGCCGGGCGATACAGGAACGCCAGTTGCCGAGCAGCTCGCACAGCTTTCGGGTAACCTTGGTATCGTGCTTGCCGTGCTTTACCTCGAGAAATATCTGCTGACCATTTTGTGGTCGGTTGGTCTGGGTATCCTGATTCCGTTTGCGCTGGTGCTCTTTGCGGTGTCGCTCGGCATTCACGGGCGCTGGAGCACGAGCGTCGTCCTGCGCCGTGTGGCGACGCGCGTGCTGGTGGTCGCCATGATCGGAATGGCCTTGGTGCCTGCAAGCGTATGGGTGTCGCAAAAGGTCGACGAAACGTATCGAGTGAGCATCGAAGCGGCCGAGCAAAAGGCGGCCGACGCAGCGGGTGCGGCAGATAGCGACAGTTCCAAAGCAAGCAAGAAAAAGACCGAGTCCACAGAGTCCAAGAATGTGCTTGAGCAGCTTGCCGACGGCGCCTCGGGTCTCGTCACATCGGTGACCAGTGGTGCCAAGCAGATGACCGATGAAATTGTGCAGCAGGTGACCGATCTGATCGAAGGTGTCATCGTGATGATCGTGACCTCGTGCGTGATTCCACTGCTGGTGCTCGCGGCGTTTTTGTGGCTGGGGCACGTGCTACTGGGGATTGATATCTCCGGTCCCGCGAACTATTTGACGGGCCGCTTTCTGAGTACCCCGTCTAAGCATACCAAGAAGGGCGGGCAGTCCGAGTAGCTAAAACAGCTGTATATACCGGGGAATACCGCCGAAGGGCGGCCGAGGCACGTTCTCGGCCGCCCTTTTGTTTGTTGAACACATGGTCGCTACGTCCGCGCCGGGCCCAAACGGTCAGCAATCGCCTGTGAATGGTATTTGTTCAAAAAAGAACAAAGATAAACAAATAGTTGTTGCAGTTAATGTTCGAATGTGTTCAAATAAACACGAACAGTGAAGAACCGCACATTCAGATGCCCGGACCTGAACGCGATTCAACACTTCCAAACAGAAACTACGCACCTGCGTATCTCTCAAGGAGGATGTCATGAGGGTTGTAATCGCTTCCGATGCCGACGGTATGTCGATGAAGGAGTCCATCAAGGAGATGCTCATCGCCGACGGTCACGAGGTCGTCGACTATTCCGAGACCCCTACCGCGGACTTTGTCGATTCCGCGACCGCCGTTGCCAAGGACCTGCTGGAGCACAAGGATTCCCAGGGCTTCGCATTCGATAAGTACGGCGTCGGCTCCTATATGGCCGCCGTCAAGATTAAGGGCATGGTCGTCGCCAACATTTCCGACGAGCGTTCCGCCTACATGACCCGCGAGCACAACGGCTCGCGCATGGTCACCATGGGCCCGGGCGTTGTGGGCACCGAGGTCGCCAAGAAGATCGCCCGCGAGTTCCTGCGCGCCCAGTACGCCGGCGGCCGTCACCAGATCCGTGTCGACATGCTCAACAAGATGGCCTAACGAGAGCCACCGAGAACTCGAACTTCTACCTCAACTTGTGAATTCAGACGAAAGGACGTTCTGATGAAGAAGACCATCGCAATCGGTTGCGACCATATCGTTACGGACGAGAAGATCTATCTGGCCGACCGCCTGGAGCAGGCTGGCTACAAGGTGCTCGACTGCGGCACCTACAGCCACACCCGTACGCACTATCCCATCTACGGTAAGGCCGTGGGCGAGGCTGTTGCCAGCGGCAAGGCCGACTTTGGCGTGGCCCTGTGCGGCACCGGCATTGGCATCACCAACGCCGTCAACAAGGTTCCCGGCGCCCGCTGCGCCCTGGTCCGCGACATGACCTCTGCCCTGTATGCCCGTCGTGAGCTCAACGCCAACATCGTGGGCTTTGGCGGCAAGATCACCGGCGAGTTCCTGATGGCCGATATTATGCTTGCCTTCCTGGAGGAGCCCTACGAGAAGACCCCCGAGCACGATGCCCTGATCGCCAAGATCGATGCCTGCAATAAGGCCGACGCCGAGGCTCAGGCTGACCCGCACTTCTTTGACGAGTTCCTCGAGAAGTGGGACCGCGGCGAATACCATGATTAGCGGGTATTCGGCGTAATTAACTAGTCCGTTGACGGCTCGCGTTTCTGTGAGGGGGCGCGGGCCGGTTTTCTATCAGCCCTATTGACTTGGCGGGCTGTCGTAAGAAAGGGAAGGCTCCTATGGAGTTTGTTCTTGATAACGGTTCTATCCGCGTAGCACTGAGCACGGCTGGCGGATCGTTCACTTCTATTGCGGCCAACGGCCGTGAGTACCTGTGGCAGGGCGACCCGGCGGTGTGGTCGGGCCAGGCGCCCATTTGTTTCCCGATCTGCGGCGGCCTTCGAGACGGTCACGCAATGACCATGGGCGGCCGCGAGGTCAAGCTTGCCCGTCACGGCTTTGCTCGCAAACAGGAGTGGAAGCTCGAGGAGCAGAGCGACAACATGGTCGCGCTGAGCCTAAGCTCTGCCGACCATGCCGAGTTGCTCGAGCAGTACCCGTATCCGTTTAAAATCGTTGCTCGTTACACGATCGATTCGGAAAAGGTGGCCGTATCGTACGAGGTGACCAATGAGGGCACCGAGGACATGCCGTTCTTTGTGGGCGGTCACCCCGGCTTTAAGTGCCCACTTGACGAGGGCGAATCCTATGACGACTACGAGCTCCGTTTTGAGCAGCGCGAGGCCGCCGAGCTCTGCACTGCCGTTCCCTCGACGGGCCTGATTGATGTTGAGCGTCGCAGCAAGAACCCCATGATTGGCCAGAACCTGCCGCTTACCCACGAACTCTTCGACTTCGCGGAGACCATCTTTGACGTGCTCGAGAGCCGCGTGGTTACGCTGACCAAGAAAACCGAGGACAAGGGCGTGCGCCTGACGTTCCCCGATATGCCGTACCTGATTGTGTGGAGCAAGCCCGAGGGCGACTTTGTGGCCGTGGAACCGTGGGGCGGCCTGTCCACCTGCTCCGATGAGGACGATATCCTGGAGCACAAGCGTGGCTGCCTGGTGGCCAAGCCGGGGGAGACCGTCACCCGTGGCTTTGAGATCGAGATCCTTTAACGAGCTATCGTATGTTTGGGGTGGGTCATGCCGCCCCGGAACAGGAGTTCAATATGATTCTGACCGTTACCATGAACCCGTCGATTGATACGCGCTATCAGCTCGACAAGTTGATCATCGACGATGTTAACCGTGTGACGCCCGAAAAGACCGCTGGCGGCAAGGGCCTCAACGTGAGCCGTGTGCTGCTGCAGTTGGGCGACGATGTGCTCGCGACCGGTCTGCTCGGCGGACACATGGGTGCCTATATGGCCGAGCTTATGGATGCCGATGGCGTCAAGAACGACTTTGTGCCCATTGCCGGCGAGACGCGCATTTGCCTGAATATCCTGCACGAGGGTAATCAGACCGAGCTGCTGGAGAGCGGCCCGCAGATCACCCCGGCCGAGCTCGAGGCCTTTACGGCCAAGTTCGCCGAGCTTGCAGCGAAGGCGGACGTTGTGACGCTTTCGGGCTCGCTGCCGCGTGGTGTCGATGCCGGCTACTATGCCGAGCTCGTCAAGATCGCCGAGGAGGCGGGCGCCAAGGTGCTGCTCGACACCTCGGGTGCATCGCTGGAGGCCGCGCTGGAGTCTGACGCTAAGCCTGAGCTCGTAAAGCCCAACCTGACCGAGATTAACGGCCTGCTGGGTACGTCCTTTACGACCGATGATGTCGATGCCCTGCGCGAGGCGCTTGCCGGCGATGGCCGCTTTGACGGTATTCCCTGGGTTGTCGTTTCGATGGGCGCTGCCGGTTCGGTGGGCTTCCATGAGGGTCGCGCGTTCCGCACCAAGACGCCCGCGATTACGGCTGTGAACGCGACGGGTTCCGGCGACTCGACCATCGCCGGCTTTGCGCATGCCATTGCGGCTGGTGTCGACGACGTCACGGTGCTCAAGACCGCCAATACCTGCGGCAAGCTCAACGCCATGGATCCCAAGACCGGCCACCTGGTCATGGACCGCTGGGACGAGGTCTACAACAGTGTTGTCGTGACTGAACTGTAGGGTTACGCGGTTTTACCAAACCGCGTAACGGCTCGACGCTGCAAACGCCCCTAAGCGGCAATCTGACGTTCAATCGTCGGGCATGACCAAAAGCTCAATGCCCTCCTCTTTCACGTCACCTTGCTCGCTTAGGGGCGTTTTCGCTGTCGTTGCCAAGACACCGGCGTTGCCTTGGTCGCAAGTAGTCATTGGGGACGCTCTTTAATGACTAGTCGTTTAAGAACGCCCCTTAAGAATGACCCCAATGACTACACTCAAAAACGGCGCCCGCCGGCGATGTTGCCGGCGGGCACCGTTGTCGTGTAGGTGGTTATGTCGTGCGGGCTGCTGTTGAACGTTCGGGCCCGTGCTCTATAGCGAGTCGATAAAGCGCTGTTGGGCGGCGCGGCCGGCTTCGTCCCACTTAAAGACGCCGGCGTTGTCGAGCACGTGGCCAAACACCACGCCGACCTCCTCGTGCAGGATATCGATGGCGTTGTCGGCTGTAAGCTCGTTGGCGCGGCGGGCATAGACATCCTCGGCCCATGCGGCGTGGCTGCGGCATAGATCATCGCCCTCGAGTGCACCGGCAAGGTCGTAGCTGGCATCGGCCTTGGCTGCCAGCAGATGCTCGCGGACAGCGCCAAGCTCGGGAACCAGGCGCGGCGGCAGAATTGCCAGGCCCATGACCTCGATCAGGCCGATGTTCTCCTTTTTAATGTGGTGGTACTCGGCATGCGGGTGGAATACGCCCAGCGGATGCTCGTCGGTCGTGATATTGCAGCGAAGCGCCAGGTAGGCCTCGTAGATTTCGCCGCCGGCGTTGCCGCGGGAGTCGACGCGGCGGATGACGGGCGTTACGGTGTTGTGCGCTACGCCGTCGGCTGTGTGTGCGATAACGCCCACCGACTCATCGGTCCACTCGCGCCAGGCGAGGATAATCTTCTCGGCAGCATCGAGCAGCTGGGTGCGGTCGTGCGAGCGCAGTCGCAGCACCGAAAGCGGCCACTGCAACACGGTGCCGCTGACCTGGTCAAAGCCGGGCACGCTAAACTGCGAGACCTCGGCGGCATGCATCATGGGGAACTCGTGCGCGCCGCCCTGGAAGTGGTCGTGCGACAGAATCGAGCCGCCCACGATGGGCAGGTCGGCGTTGGAGCCAATAAAGTAGTGCGGGAACAGGTCCACAAAATCGAGCAGGCAGGTCAGCCCCTTGCGGTCGACGTGCATCGGGCGATGCTCGGAGCTCATAGCAATGCAGTGCTCGTTAAAGTATGCGTACGGGCTGTACTGGAAGCCCCAGCGCTCGTCGTTGAGCTGAATGGGGATAACGCGTAGGTTCTGGCGGGCGGGATGGGCGCCGCCGTCGGCTGCGGCGGAGCGTCCGGGATAGCCCTCGTTTTCGATGCAGAGCTGGCAGGCGGGATACTTCTCGCCCGTGTTCTTGGCTGCACCTGCCGCGGCGATATCGCGCGGGTCCTTCTCGGGCTTCGACAGGTTGATAGTGATCTCGAGGTCGCCCCAGTTGGTGGGGGTGCTCCATTTGATGTTGCGCGCGATGGCGGCGCGGCGCACGTAGCCGGCGTCACAGCATAGGCCGTAGAACCAGTCGGTCGCGGCGCGGGGCTCGTCGACGCCCATGCGGCCGTTGAACTCCTCGTTTACAACCGAAGGCCTCGGCATGAGCGCGCCCATGATGCGCATGGCGATGCGGTCGCGGCCCGACGCCGTGTCCTCGGCAGCACCGTTTGCGACGGCAGCCTCGGAAAGCGCGGCAAGCGTGCCCTCCAGGTCAAAGTCGGGGAGGGTATCGGGATGCAAGAGCGAGAGTTTCTCAACCTGGAGCGCCCAGGTCATGTCGAGCGCGGGACCCGTGGCGCCGATGCACTCCAGAATGGTGTTGTAGGCCCAGATGCGATCGTCCTGTCCGATCATCGATCGGTGGATAGCGTACTCGATCAGGTTCTGCGCGGCCTCGCGCACGTCAGTCATTACAGCCATGCCGCGTAAGCCCCCTTGTCAGAAATTGCGTAGTGGCGGGCAGAGCCCTCGCCCAGCCAGCCGTTCATCTTGGCGATGAAGGTGTCGACCAGGTCGAGCGGCACGAAGGCCTGGATGGTGCCACCAAAGCCGCCACCGTGGATACGGACGGCGCCACGGCCGTCGAGCACGTGCTCGGCCAGTGCCAGGGCATACATCGAGGGCTGCTCGGAGCCCAGCTTGGCAACGACATTCTGTAGGTACATGGCAGAGCTGGCGCCGGACTCGCGCGTCAGGACCAGGAACTGATCGATGTCGCCGGCGTTCAGGGCGGCCCAGCGCTTATCGACCAGGCCGTTTTCGTACCAGTAGTGAACGGCGCGCAGGCAGGCGCGGTCGCCCAGCTTGGCGCGCAGCTCGGGGAGCTTGGCGTCAAAGTCCGCCACGTTTACCTCGCACAGGCGTGCCTTGCCGAACTCGGCAGCGACGTCCTGCATCTCGCGCGGAACGGCGGCGTAGTCATCGGTGGCGGCCACATGGTCGGCGCCAACCTTAACGAGCACGAGCGCATAACCGTGATCCTCAAAGTTGAGCTCGAGCTTCTGGGTTTTAGGCTGAGTCTGGTCCTCAAAGTCCATGTAGGCGAGGCCGCCCAAGCAAACGGCGGCCTGGTCCATCAGACCGCAGGGCTTGCCGTAATAGTTGTTTTCGGTGCGTTGGCTCATCTGGGCGAGCGCGACGGGCTCGATGGCTGGTGCGCCCCAGAGCGCCTCCATGGCGCGACCGTATGCCGCCTCGACAGCAGCGGAGCTCGAAAGGCCGCCGCCCGAGGGGACGGAGCAGGTGAAGGCGAAGTCGAAGCCCTGGGGCTCAACGCCCAGAGCAGCGATTTCGTGGGCCATGCCGCGGACGAGGCTCGCGGACGTGCCCTTCTCGGACTCTTGAATATCCAGCGTGTCGAGCGTGATCTCAAACGTAGGATAGCCCTCGTCGGCGACGCGAATCTTGTTGGAGTCGGTCGCCACGGCAATGCCGTCAACGGCGACATCGAGCGAGCCGGCGATAACGTGGCCACCCTCGTGGTCGGTGTGGTTGCCGCTGATCTCGGAACGGCCGGGTGCGTGCACATAGAGCACCTGGCGATCGCCGATGGGCCCAAACTCCTTCTCAAATAGCTTGGTGAGCGTGGCGAATGTCTTTTCGTCGGTGGTGGTCATGGGAGTCCTTTCCTTGGCGCGCACGGATGAGTTTTGCGTCGTTATGAGTACGTTAACAACTTGAAGCGGTATGAACCAAGTGTTCACGATACCGCACGTTACGGGCTATGTTAACGTACTCATAACACAACGCTTGTCACTTTTTGAGAATCTGGTGATCGGTAGAAATACAGCCGTGAACGGTACTGCCGTATGGACTTATAAAGCAGAAGAGATGCAGATAGAAAAAGTAGAGTACGTTAACATGCGTCCGACGATAGCGGGCCTCGGCGCGGGATGTATTTCTGCCCGGGCCGGCATTCACGCTATTCAGATCTCGCAAGGGTGAAGGTGATCCTGTGGCAAGGCGCCCGTCCAACGATACCAGTTCGCGTCCGGTCTCCATGGCCGACGTCGCCCGCGCTGCCGGCGTTTCGCAGCAGACGGTCTCGCGCGTTGCCAACGGCTTGCCCAATGTGAACGAGCAGACGCGCCAGCGCGTACAGGCCGCGATGCAAGAGCTCGGCTTTCGTCCGAGTTATGCCGGTCGCTCGCTGCGCGACGGCCGTTACCATTCGGTCGGCCTGTGCGTCAACGATGTGACCAAGTTCGGCAACCTCTCAATGATCGACGGCATCGCCAGCGCTGCTCGTGAGCATAATTGTGCCATCACGCTGGTCGAGATGTCCAAGACCGAGGAGTTTTCGCTTGCCGAGGCCACGCGTCGTATGGCCGCATTGCCGGTGGACGGCATCATCATCGGCATGAGTCGCATGGCGCCCGATTTTGAGACGTTTGATCCACTGCCGGGCATTGGCACGGTCATCGTTACCATGTACGCGCACCCGCGGGTGACCACGGTCGACTCCGATCATTACGGCTGCTCGCTATTGCTTATGGATCACCTGTTTGAGCTAGGGCACGAGCAGATTCGCTATATTGGCGGCCCGTCATTCTCGGTCGACGAGCAATTTCGTCGCGCCGGTTGGCAGGATGCACTCGAGCGTAAACACATCGAGCCGGCAGAGCCGCTCGAGGGCGACTGGTCTGCCAACAGCGGCTACGAGGCCGGCAGGTACCTGGCCGAGCACGATCGCACCATGACGGCGATTTACGCGGCAAACGACCAGATGGCAAATGGCGCGATTGCAGCGCTGCGCGATAGCGGTCTGCGCGTGCCCGAGGACGTGAGCGTGGTGGGCGTCGACGATTCGCTCGATGATTTTGTGGCACACAACGAGCTCACGACCGTTCGATTCGATTTGCATCAGCGTGGACGCGAGGTGTTCGAGCACGCGGTTCCCAAGGCGGGGGCAACGGACAAAACCGTTGCCATTCGTATTCCCGGCCAGCTTATCGTTCGACATACCACGGCAGCTCCGCGCACATAGTTTTTGCAGGTCAATGGCGATATATTCCGCCTCAATAACAATCGATAAGGATGCTGGCAGATAGCCGTGGCTATGAAGACGAGTGCTATGATAGACGGGCTCTTTTGTCTATCTAGGAGGCTTTGCCTGATGGAGATCACCAAGGATATCCGCTACATTGGCGTTAACGATCACGACATTGACCTGTTCGAGGGCCAGTACGATGTGTCCGAGAACGGTATGGCATACAACAGCTACGTTATCTTGGGCGATAAAATCGCTGTCGCCGATTCGGTTGACGCTGACTTTGTCGACGAGTGGCTCGGCAACCTCGTGGCCGTGCTCGATGGTCGTACGCCCGATTACCTGGTTATCCATCACATGGAGCCCGATCACTCCGCCGGCATCGCTGCCTTTATGGAGCGCTATCCCCAGGCGCAGATCGTGGCAAGCATGGGCGCCTTCCGCATGATGGTCAACTACTTTGGCACCGACTTCCCCGAGCGCAAGATGGTCGTCAAAGAGGGCGATGTGCTCGACCTGGGCGGCCACAGCCTGACGTTTGTCGGTGCTCCCAACGTGCACTGGCCCGAGGTGCTCTTCTCCTACGAGTCCACCGACAAGGTGCTCTTTAGTGCCGACGGCTTTGGCAAGTTCGGTGCTAACGACATCGAGGATCCCGAGGGCTGGGCTTGCGAAGCACGCCGCTACTACTTTGGCATCGTCGGTAAGTTCGGCAAGTTCGTGCAGGCCGTGCTCAGGAAGGCCGCCGACCTGGACATCCAGATCATCTGTCCGCTCCACGGCCCCGTGCTGACCGAGAACCTGGGCTACTACCTCGACACCTATAACACCTGGTCGAGCTATCAGCCCGAGGACGAGGGCATCACGATTGCCTATGCGAGCGTGTATGGCCATCTGAAGGCTGCCGTCGAGGAACTCGCATCTGCGCTTGAGGCTCGCGGCCAGAAGGTTTCCGTCTTTGACCTGGCTCGCGACGATATGGCCGAGGCCGTTGAGGATGCGTTCCGCTACGACCGCCTGGTGCTCGCTTCCATCACCTATCAGGGCGAGATCTTCCCGTTCATGAGCACCTTTATCCACACGCTTGCCGGGCACGCCTATCAGAATCGTACGGTGGCGCTTGTCGAGGCCGGCTCCTGGGCGCCCGCTGCCGCCAAGGTTATGACCAAGGAGCTCGAGGGTATGAAGGACATCACTCTGGCGCAGAACAAGGTGACCGTGCTGGGTTCGCTCAACGACGCCTCGCGCGCTCAGATCGAGGCCCTCGCCGACGAGCTTTCCAAGTAGCGACACGTTCACTTTTGACGCTCAGCCATCACAACCACCACAAAGGGGACAGGCACCTTTGTGGTGGTTTTTGTTTAAGCGCCGGCGATGACGAGATTCGGGCGGGCGTCGTCGGCGGTCTCGGCGATTGAGGTGGCGACGGCGCCATCGGGATCACAGTCCATCACGATGGTGTCGACGTCGGCAAGCTCGGCAAAACGGTACATGCCGCGTCCGTTGACCTTACTGGCGTCCATGAGGGCGACGCTTTGATGGGCTGCGGCGATCATAGCCGTTTTGGTCTCGGCCATCTGGGGAAAGTCGGTCGTAAAGCCGCAACGGGGGACAAAAGCGCCGGGGCACACGATGGCAAGGTCGGCGTGAACCGTTTGAAGCGCCTGCATAGTGAGCGGTCCGTACAAATAACGATGGCCTTTGCGCAGCGCTCCGCCCAGCATGACGACATCGACCGAGGGCATACTCTCGTCGATGTAATCGGCAATGGTAATGTCGGCCGTGACGACGGTGATGGCGTCGCGCTGATCGAGGAGCCGGACGAACTCGAGCGCCGTGGTGCCCGAGTCGACGAGCAGCGTGTCGCCGTCATTGACGAACTCGATGGCGCTTTGTGCGATGGCCTGCTTGGCGGCGACATTGACGTTGATGCGGCGATCCTGCGTGGAGACGGTTAGGCGTTTGTGGAGCGATACGGCGCCGCCATGCGTGCGGCGCAGCTTGCCTGCTTCGGCGAGCGCGTCCAGGTCGGCGCGGGCGGTAACGGAGGACACGCCAAAGGTCTGGGCGATTTCTGCTACCTGCACCGAGGCATTATGCTCAAGCATTTCCATGATGGCGGCACGACGCTCATCGGCGAAGGCTCGGGTTGTTGCGTGGGCCATAGCTGCTCCATTCTCAACTGAAATTTGCAGGAATTGTGATGAGTCCATTTTCGTTCATTTTCTTTTTGAGTAAGAAAACGCCTTTCGATTACTTATCTTTTCTATAAAAGAAAGATAATTCGCTTGAAAACTGCAATGTCGTATAGAGGGATCCGGCGCGAATCCCTTCCGTTTGCTTTTCAAAAACGAGTGTCTTGACCTGTGTGCCGGTGATATCTCATACGTGTGACGCCGTCAATTTTCATACAATGGTCGCAGCAAAACGCAAGGTAAAACGCCTTGTGAACAACTACGCCCGATGTCCAGATGCGGGCGAGGGAGAGGAGCAAACGCTCATGGCACTTGTTACCACCGAAAAGATGCTCAAGGACGCTCAGGCCGGTCATTACGCCGTTGGCGCGTTCAACGTCGAGAACCTCGAGTTTGTTATGGCCGTTCTGGCCGCTGCCGAGGAGACCAAGTCCCCCGTCATCATGCAGACCACCCCGGGCACCATCAAGACCGCTGGTCTGGACTACTTCTACGGCATGGTCAAGGCTGCCGCCGAGCGCGCTTCCGTGCCCGTCGCTCTGCACCTCGATCACGGCGATGGCTATGACCGCTGCATGCAGGCTTTCCGCACGGGCTACACCTCTGTCATGATCGACGGTTCGCACGAGTCCTTCGAGGACAACATCGCCCTGACCAAGTCCGTCGCCGACGCTGGCCGCGCCATGGGCGTGCCCGTCGAGGCTGAGCTCGGTAAGGTTGGCGGCAAGGAGGACGACGGTCCCGCGGTTGAGGGCGAGAGCCCCTACACCGATCCGGCCGAGGCCAAGGAGTTCGTCGAGCGTACCGGCTGCACCTCCCTCGCAATTGGCGTTGGCACCAGCCACGGTGTGTACACGAGCGATCCGCACATCGAGCAGTCCGTGGTCAAGGCCATCCGCGACGCCGTCGACGTGCCGCTGGTTCTGCACGGCACCTCTGGTGTGCCCGATGAGCAGGTTGCCGAGGCTGTGAAGAACGGCATCTGCAAGGTTAACTACGCCACCGAGCTGCGTCAGGCCTACACCAAGGGCTTCATGGCCTACATGGCCGAGAACCCCGCCTGCTTCGATCCCAAGAAGCCGGCCAAGGAGGGCATGCGTGAGATCACCGAGCTGGTTAAGATCCGCATGACCAACCTCAACTCTGTGGGCAAAGCAGAGTAACAGCAAGGGTACTCTGATCCCACCGGACGGTTTGGGCGGGTCCCGTACTTAGTTTCCAAAACGTCCTCGCGCATGAAGGCCCCCGTTGTCTCGCTTCTTCGAAGCGTTGACAACGGGGGCCTTCGCGCTGCGGAATGATTTTGGAAACTAAGTACGGGACCCGCCCAAACCGTCCTGCTCAATCGCCCTTGTGGCGTTGGGGCTGAAAGGGTGGGACGCGTGGGTTATTTGGTTGTTAGGGTTAGCAGGTCGTTGGGGGTTTTGAGGTTGTAGGTGGCGTTTGGGATGTCTTGGTGTGATCCCCATGCTGCTCGGGCAAAACTGACCCCTGCCGAAGTTGCGCATTGTTCGTCGTAGACGGTGTCGCCAACGTAGACGACGTTGCCAGGATTCGCGCCCGTACGCCGGAGATATTCGAGCATGGGAGCGGGTGCGGGTTTATGTTCGGTTGTGTCTTCGACAAGGATGATGTGCTCAAAATACTTATCGAAGCCAAGGGGTGCAATTTCTTCTGCGTATTCGTCGCGCGCACGTGAGGAGACGATGCCAAGTTTGCAGCCGCTATCGGCGAGTGTTGCGATGACTTCAAGCAAACCTGGAAACACGCTGATGGTGCTTTTAAAGCTGGCGGCAACTTGGCACCAGCGATCCAACGTTGCCTGCGAGTAGATTCCAAGTTTCTCAAGGGCGTTCTTGCCGGGTATGCCGAGGGCAAATTCAAGCTCGTGTCGGGGGAGCGTTTTGCCGGTTTCTTCTTGGATAATCTGGCCAAGCGATGACAGCACGCTTTCTTCTGTATCTGCCAATGTCCCATCAACGTCAAACACGATATAGTCAAAGTACTTCATATAGTAGCTCCTCTCTGTTGTTTGCCTGCAAGTTTGATGCAGTGACAGAAGAAGGGCTAGCGGGATTTCTGCCTGGTGCTATCGAGATTCTGCCTCGCTGCTCGATAGCTCGAAGGAGTGCATCCCATTTGTTCTTTAAATACCTGGCCAAGATGGCTTGCTGTCGCAAAGCCGCATTGGCGCGCGACTGTCTGGACCGTTCGCGTGGTGTGTGCCAAAAGTTCGCAAGCACGGTTTACGCGGTATGCGCGCAGATATGCCGCCGGGGTCGTTCCTGCGCAAGCTTCGATAATGCGGTAACACTCTCTTTCGCTTACGCCGGCTGCAGATGCCATCTGGGGCACATCTATAGCGGCTGCATAGTTTGCGCGGATATAGTCCAGGATTGCCTTGAACTGTACGTCGCGGTTGGTCATCCAAGAGGCGTTGTCGGAGGAAAAGAGCGGTTCGGCCTTGGCGTAAATCTGAATCCAGAGCTCTGACAAGCTATTCCGAAGCGCCATCTCGTTCTGCGGCCGTTGAAGGTCGTGGTTAAAGGAGCTCTTTAGCAAATCGATAAAGGGCATATCGTCGGGGTTGGTGGGCGACCATTTGAGCACATCGACGCCTCGACATTGCAGCAAAGGATTGATGTAGCGCTTTTGGAGACGTCCCGCGGGATCGCCGAGCATCGACGGCTGAAAGATATGCAGCATTTGAATGGCTGGCGCCGAATTGGGTGATTGCAGCGTGCTGTGCAAAACGCCGCCGTTGATAAAGCCGGCGGACCCTTCCTCAAAGCGTACGTGCTCATGAGACGCGCGCGTTCGATAGTCAATCGCTCCCTGCTCCATGTAGAAAAGCTCAACTTCGGAATGCCAGTGCCAGGGGACGGAATTGCCCGGATAGCGAGCGAATTCTGCGCGTTCGGCAATATAGGGCCAGTCTTCGGCGGTCTCGGGAAACGCTTCCTCGCGTCCTCCGCGGTGCAATTCTATGTGATCCATGTTTCGCATGGCATCAGTATAAAGCGCGATGGGCTTAGATTGCTCTTGCCTGTTCGGGGAACGCCTTGTCTAGGGATGCTTGGAGCTTTTCGAACGATGCTCGCAAGTTGTGGCTCTGGTCGGTTGAGCGTTTGGCTTTTGTGGTGGGGGAGTCGAGGAGGCTGTCTCTCTGTGTCGGGGGGAAGGAGAAAAGGTTTGCATGTTTTAGGGATGGCTGCTGTGCTGCGTCATTGGAAGAATGCATGCTTATGCGGCCTCCTCGATGTCCACCAATAGATTGCGCTCGGGGTATGCTGCTAGGTCCCGTGCGTTGGCAGTATTATGCAGCGGACCGTTCAAAGAAGCGCTAAAGAAAGGCTTAACCTGGTTTGGTGTTACGATGAAACCGCAGGTCAAGGCTATTGAGTAACACTCTTGAAAGGTTTTGAGCTTAAGGGCTTTCTAAGGTTTGTGGCGCGGATGTGGCTCGCCTGTGTGGGGCGTGTGGACGGCTCGTTCCTAGCGCTGCGGTGCGGCGGCGCGTACTTGTTCGATGACCTTTTCCATCGTGCCGGCGATGCGGTCTTTTTTGAGCTCGCATTCCCAGATGGTTATGGGTGTCCAGCCCATTTGGGTGAGTGCGTTGATGGCTGCTCGGTCGCGCTCGACGTTGCGACGGAACTTTGCCTCCCAAAACTCAACGTTGCGCTTGGGCTGGCTAGGGTTGCACTTGGGGCAGCGGTGCCAAAAGCAGCCGTTGACGAAGATGGCGATCTTGCGCCCGGGAAAGGCGATGTCGGGCTTGCCGGGAACCTTCCATTCCAAGCGATAACCCGTAAGGCCCGCTGCCCGCAGGCGCTGGCGAACGAGCAGCTCGGGCTTGGTGTTCGCACGCTTGTTGCCCTTCATGGACTTTTTGATGGCGGCGCGACGGCGCACGAGTTCACGCTCGTCGGCGGAAAGGTCCGAGGTGTCGATGCCGTCCAGCAGGCCAGGCTTGGGGCGTTTTTTGCTACGGCGCCTAGGTGCGCGCTTGGGTTTGGTGGCGGGCTCCTCGGTCGCGGTGGCCTCGGCGTCGTTGGCAGTGCCGTTGGCCTCAAGCCGGTCTTCCTTCAGCTCAATCAGCGCATCGATAAGCCCCTTGTCGGCGGGCATCCACTCAACGGTGGCAAGTGAGGTGCGTGGAATCCAGCGGATATCGAGCTGGCGATCGTGCTTCTGAGGCTCATCGGATTCATCGGCGAGCGAGCAGTAGTAACACTCCATGGAGAGATGAAAATCGGGGTAGTCATACTCAACGGTATAGAAATCGCGCAGGTTGGTGACTTTGACCTGCAGCTCTTCCATGAGCTCGCGGCGTACGGCGTCCTCGGGCGTCTCGCCGCGCATGAGCTTGCCACCGGGGAACTCCCAAAGTCCCTGCATGTCGCCGTAGCCGCGCTGCACGGCAAGCAGCTCGTCAGATCCTTCCTTGCGAATGATCCCAGCGGCAACATGAACAGTCTTCAACAGGAGTCCTCTCTCAACATCAACACGCGGCAGGGTAGCTACGCGTACCTTACACAACGGTAAGGCAAGCGTAAGCCATATCGATGGTAGCCGACTCGTCTTCTTGCGACTATAGATGCCGTAGACTAATTGCAAGAAAGGACTCGGTATGCAAACCACGCACATGGCGACCCCGGTACTGGAGGTCGCGCATCTCGAAAAGGTATACGGAGCGCTGGGCAACGTGACCCGCGCGCTCAACGACGTCAGCTTTACCGTCAACCGCGGTGAATTTGTTGGCATCATGGGCGCTTCGGGCTCGGGCAAGTCGACGTTGCTCAACTGCGTGTCGACCATCGATAGCGCCACGAGCGGCACGATCCGCATTAACGGCCAGGACGTGACGCGCATGAAGCAGGCCAAACTCTCGCAGTTCCGCCGCGAGGAGCTCGGCTTTATCTTCCAGGACTCCAACCTGCTCGATACGCTCACGGCACGCGAGAACATCGCTCTGCCGCTCACCATCGCCCGCACAAACTCGGCAGAGATCTCGACTCGCGTGCAGGATGTGGCAGCGCGCCTGTCCATCAGCCAGGTGCTCGACAAGTATCCCTACCAGATGTCCGGCGGTCAGCAGCAGCGCGTTGCCGCGGCTCGCGCGCTCGTCACCGACCCCACCATGATCATGGCCGACGAGCCTACCGGCGCCCTCGACTCCAAAAGCGCCCGCCTGTTGCTCGAGAGCCTAGAGGCCCTTAACCGCCGCCTACGCGCCACCGTGCTCATGGTCACGCACGACAGCTTTGCCGCCAGCTACACGAGCCGTGTGCTGTTTATTCGCGACGGCAAGATCTTCACCGAGCTGCGCCGCGGCGACATCGACCGCCGAGAGTTCTTCGACCGCATTATGGAGGTCGTTGCCATGATGGGCGGTGAGGGCTCCGATGCTCTGTAAACTCGCTTGGGGCAACGTCCGCCGCGCCGGCCGCGACTACCTCGTCTACTTGCTGACGCTTACCCTGGGCGTCACGGTCTTCTATGCCTTTAACACCATCTCGATGCAGGTCGACATCGCCGGCATCGATGAAGAGGGCTTGGCGCAGGTTATGGGCAGCATACTCGGCGACCTAACGTACTTTTTGGCCGGTGTCATGGCCTTTTTGATGGTGTATGCCAATAACTTCATCATGAAACGCCGCAAGAAGGAGTTTGGCCTGTACCAGGTGCTCGGCATGGGGCGCGGGCGCGTCGCCACGATTATGGCGCTCGAGACGGTGATCGTTTCGGTCGTGGCCTTTGTCGCCGGCATTGTGCTGGGTGTGGGACTCTCCCAGCTCATGACGTTCTTTACGGCCTCGCTCTTTAAGACACAGATCGCCAATTTCCACTTCTTTTTCTCGGTGCATGCGTTCAACCTGACCCTTGCTTGCATGCTCGTAATGTTTGTGCTCACGCTACTGCTGAACCTTCGCGCCGTGCGTCGTACCAAACTCATCGAGCTTATGGGTGCCGAGCGTCGCAACGAGAGCATCAAGACACGCAACCCCTGGATTGCGATTGCCATCTTTGTCGTGGGCGTGGCGCTTGTGGGCGTGGCCTATTACCGTCTGTTACGTGATGGGTTCCCGCTAACCGCGACGGACAGCAAGCTGCAAGAGGCCATGAACCAGTTTGGTATTACGACCGCTATGGTTACCGTGGGCACCTTTGCCCTGTTCTGGGGGCTCTCGGGCATGCTCATCAAGCTGCTGCAGAGCCTGCGCAGCGTGTATTGGCGTGGCCTCAATATGTTTACCGTGCGTCAGCTTTCGGCCAAGGTCAATACGGTGTGCTTTTCGATGGGCGTCATCGCGATGATCCTGTTCCTCGCCATTACCTCGGTGACGTGCGGTATGTCGATCGCCAACGTGATGAACGAAAACCTGGAGCGCTATAATCCGGCCGACATGTCGCAGACGTATATCTATTACGCGTCCGATACGCTCGACTACTACAAAGAGTATGTCAATCCGTCTGAGGCCGATCGCATGGTGCTGGCCGATAGTACGGTCGATTTGTACTCCGCATGGCACGGCGATCGTGTCGACCCCGATAACGTTGCAGACGGTATTAAAGGCAAGTCGGCGGACAACAACGACGAGACCGGCAAGAAGGTCAATATCGCCGATGTTGCCGGTGAGCATGTGCAGATCGATTCGTATCTGAGTTACCCGCTTGGCGGCTCGGATCCTTCGGTGACCCCAAGTGAGATGTGCAAGACCATGGGCGAAAAGCTTCCCAAGGCGTTCGGGGGTAGCAATGCCGACATGATAGGCCTGTCTGTGACGCCGGCAAGTCAGTACAACAAACTGCGCCAGATGATGGGCAAGGAGCCGGTGCACATCGGTCACGACCAGTATCTGCTCACGTGTGATATGGGCGGCGAGCTGGTCGACCTGTACACCAAGTATATGGCTGGCGGCCATACCCTTACCTTGGGCGGGCATACGCTCAAGCCCGCAACCGATAAGTCGGACGAAGATACGGCGGCCATCGCCAACTCGGCGATGGGCAGTAATCCGGGTACCGTCGTCGTTGCCGACGAGCTGTTGTCCCAACTTAATCTGCAGCCGTATTCCAGTAGCCTGCTCGTTAACTACAAACAGGGGATGGATACGACTGAGGCAGACGAGAGCATTAAAAACACTGTGCTCGACAATCTGCTCGTTGACGGCAAGGAGCCGGGGTCGTGGGGAATCTTCATCACACGCTCCGAGATGTACACGCAAGCAGCGCAAATGAACGGTCTTATTGGCTACCTAGCCATCTACATCGGCTTTGTATTGGTCGTTGCATGTGCGGCGATTCTGTCGATCCAGCAACTCTCCAACGTGGCCGACGGCAGCCGCAGCTATCGTGTGCTGGCACAGATCGGCTGCGACGACCGCCAGATCCGCCATTCGGTGATGGCGCAGCAAGCGGTATTCTTCCTGTTCCCGCTGGCAGTGGGCCTGGCGCACTCCTTTGTGGCACTTAAGGTGATCATCGAGCTGGTGAGCGTATTCGGCGATATGAGCATCGCCGGCACCGTGGGCCTCACCTGTGCAATCTTCCTGGCAGCATACGGCGGCTACTTCTTGGTGACTTACCTCATGAGCGCCGGCATGGTGCAAGCTGCCATAGCCACCCGCTACAGCGAATAACTCACCCAGTTTGGAATTATCGTAGGTTGAGCATAAGTCAGCGAAAACGCCCCTAAGCGAGCAAGGTGACGTGAAAGAGGAGGGAAGCGTACTTTGGGTACGCGACCGACGATTGAACGTCAGATTGCCGCTTAGGGGCGTTTGCAGCGTCGAGCCGTTACGCGGTTTGGCAAAACCGCGTAACTTCATCGTAGAAGCGCGTTTGCGGGCGGCGGATGCTCGTCTCCTGTCGCCCGCTCACCGAGGCCCGGCAATTGCCTTAATATCTTAAGGGCCTCGATTTGTCCAAGACTGAGCGAAGGAGCTCATCATGAGCGACGGAAAGAAAAAGCTTTCCTTCTTGACGGTCATCTCGACCATCATCTGCGTCGTCTTCGTTTGCGAGGCCGCCGCACCTGCTGCTGCCATTGGTAACCAGCAGTTCTTCTGGTGGATCTTCCTGATTCTGACCTTCCTGCTCCCTTATGGCATGGTCGTTGCCGAGCTCGGCACTACCTATGACGGTGAGGGTGGCATTTACGACTGGGTACGCGATGGCCTGGGCGACAAGTGGGGCGCCCGCATTTCGTACTACTACTGGGTTAACTACCCGCTGTGGATTGCCTCGCTGGCTACTATGTTCCCGGACATTTTGGGCATGGTCTTTGGCGTCGAGTTCAATCTGATTGCCAAGATTGGTATCGACCTTGCCTTTGTGTGGATTGTCTATCTTATGGGTCGCTCAAAGGCTGCCGACTCCGAGTGGGTCCTGAACGGCGGCGCCATCATCAAGGTCGCCGTTGCCGTTATCGTCGGCGCTTTGGGCATTTGGTACGCCATGGAGAACGGTTTCGCGAACGATATGTCCGCTGTCACCTTCTTGCCCGAGCTCACCAACACCAACGCGCTCGGCTACCTGTCGATCATCATCTTTAACTTCATGGGCTTCGAGGTCATCTGCACCATGACCGACGATATGGCCGATCCCGCTCGCGATATCCCCAAGGCTATCATCGTCGGCGGCCTGTCCATCGCCGTGATCTACCTCTTCGCTGGCTTTGGCATCGGCGCTGCTGTGCCGGCCGATTCCATCGATCCCGACTACGGCATGATTTATGCTGTCCAGACTATTGTGGGCGATTCCATGATCTTTAAGGTCATCTGCATCGCCTTCCTGATTACGCTGTTCGCCAACATGGCTGCCTGGTCCTTCGGCGTCAACTCCGTTGCTCGCTATGCTGCCGAACATGGCAACATGCCCAAGGTCTTCGCCTCGATGATCTCGGATGACGACATGCCCAACGGCGCCAACCTGGTCAACGCCATCGTTGCCTCCCTGGTGCTGTGCCTGCAGCTGGTTCCCATCGACGCCATCTCCAACGGTGTCTTCTGGATGCTCTTCGGTACCTCCGTTGTCTTCCTGCTGCTGACCTACATCCCGATGTTCCCGGCATTCCTCAACCTTCGTAAGAACGACCCCAACCGTGAGCGTATCTTTACGTTCCCGTTTAAGGGCGCCATGATGAAGGTCATGCTGGCTATTCCCTGCATCGAGCTGATTCTGGCTATCGTTGCAACGTTGATTCCGTTCTCTGTCGATGAGATTGGCGATAAGGTCCCGATGATCGTCATCTTCATCGTGCTCTTGCTTATTGGCGAGGTTGTCCGCGTCGTCAGTGCTAAGGGCCGCGAGACCGAGTACAAGGGTCTCACTCCCGAGCTGGCTGCTCAGCGCCTCGCTGAGGAGTCCGAGGAGGACTAGAGCACCCAGATTCGGGGCTCCAACCTTCCTCGCGTACCAACGTACGCTTCGTCGGGCTTGTCGCTCCCGACTCGGGATACTCTAGCCTCTTCGGAGGCGTGCCCAAGCAACAGGTTTGCTAACCTTTCCCTGAGGTGGGTGTGAGCTATTGCTCCGGTAACCACCGCCCGCCCCAATCTCTCTTCCGTATCCTTCGTGCGTTTTGTCTCCGCGCACCGGGTTACGTCGTCGCTTGCCGGTGCGACATCCGTGAAAACCGGTGCCAGGCGCCCCGACCTTTGCCGGGGAACGGGCGCCTACCATCTCTTGGTTTTAGGCTGCGGGTAACCCGCCCGCAGCAAGCGATCGTTCGATTTGGAGGAAATCTTATGCGTACGATCACCGAGTCCGAGTCCACCCCTAAGGCCGATGGCTTCTTTATGCCTGCTGAGTTCGCCCCACAGGATCGCGTGTGGATGGGCTGGCCCCATCGCACCGATACCTGGGCCCATGGTGCCAAGCCGGCTCAGAAGCAGTATGCCGCCATCGCTCGCGCCATCGCCGAGTTCACCCCGGTCACCATGTGCGCCAACCAGGCCGACTACGCCAACTGCAAGGCCGCCTTTGAGGAAGACGAGAACGTCACCGTTATCGAGATGACCACCGACGACGCTTGGTTCCGCGACACCGCTGCCACTTTTGTTATCAATGGCAAGGGCGATAAGCGCGCCAACCACTGGCACTTCAACGCCTACGGCGGCCTCGTCGACGGCCTCTATTTCCCGTGGGACAAGGACGAGCAGATCGCCCTTAAGATAGCTGAGCTTTCCGGCTGCCGTCGTTATCGTCCCGATGACATGATCCTCGAGGGCGGTTCCATTACCGTCGACGGCGAAGGCACTGTGGTCGTGACCGACCAGTGCCTGCTTTCCCCAGGCCGCACCTGCTCTGCGGTTCTGGAGGAGGAAGAGGATCCCGAGTCCATCTGGCCCAAGTTCAAGAGGAAGTTTGAGCCCTGGAGCGAGGAACTTCGCGCCTATATGGACGAGCACCTCAAGGAGTACCTGGGTGTCGAGAAGGTCATCTGGGTTAAGGAGGGCATCGACCCCGAGGAGACCAACGGCCACATCGATGATGTCGCTACGTTCATCGCTCCGGGCGTCATGGCCTGCATCTGGACCGACGATCCCGAGTATCCGTTCTACGAGCAATGCCACGCCGTCTACGAGACCCTCTCCAACGCCGTTGACGCCAAGGGCCGCAAGATGAAGGTCTACAAGCTCTGCATGCCTGTGAACCCGCTGTTCATGGACCAGGCTTCCTGCGACACCATCGACGCCGACGAGAACGCCGAGCCGCGCGTTGCCGACGAGCCGCTGATCGCCTCCTACATGAACTACCTGGTCACCAACCACGGCGTTATCGTCCCGCAGTACGGCGACGAGAACGATCAGATTGCCGTTGACACGCTCCAGAAGATCTATGACGAGGTCTGGGGCGAGGGCGTCTACAAGTGCGTCGGCGTTCAGTCCGAGCAGGTCGTCTTCGGCGGCGGCAACATCCACTGCATCACGCAGCAGGAACCCTCGGCGTAACTGTTTGTCTTCCCGAGGCACGGCACCTTGCCGTTCATCAAAGTACGCTTCGCTCCTCTTTCGCGGCGACCTGGGGCACCTCGAAAACCCAGCCGATCAATCGGACCGACGTAGCTTGCTACCGCATTAGTCATTGGTGCCAACTCTGGCAACGATGCAGGTCGAAAAACGTCAGCGAAAACCCGCCAGAGCGAGCAAGGTGCCTTGAAGCGAGGCGGCATTGACCTTTTGGTCATGCCGTCGAAGCTGAAAGGCAGATTGCCGTTCTGGCGGGTTTGCAGCGTCGAGCCGTTACGCGGTTTGGTAAAACCGCGTAACTAAATACGTTCCGCGATCTCGTGGATGAGGTAGTCGGTCTTTTCCCAGCCCAGGCACGGATCGGTGATCGACTTGCCAAAGACACCGCCGTCGACCGGCTGGTTGCCGTCCTCCAGGTAGGACTCGATCATAAAGCCCTTGACCAGCTTGGAGATGGACTCGTTGCGGCGGCAGCTGTCGAGCACCTCCTTGCAAATGCGATACTGCTCCAGCGGACGCTTGCCCGAGTTGTCGTGGTTGCAGTCGATGACCGCTGCCGGATTGGCATAGCCGGCATGCTCGGTATAGCGTTCGGCCAGGCGTTCCAGGTGTTCGTAGTGGTAGTTGGGGTAGGTGCGCCCATCGAGACCGATGTAGCCACGCATAACGGCGTGTGCGAGCGGATTGCCGTCGCACTCGACCTCCCAGTTGCGGAAGATGAAGCTCTGGTGCGCCTGCGCGGCGTAAATGGAGTTGAGCATAACGGTGGTAGAGCCGGCAGTGGGATTCTTCATGCCGACGGGTACCGAAATGCCGCTCGACACCAGGCGATGCTCCTGGTTCTCGACCGAGCGTGCGCCCACGGCAACATAGCTCAGCAGGTCAACGAGGTACTGGTAGTTGGACGGATAGAGCATCTCGTCGGCGGTGAAGAAGCCCGTTTCCTCAATAACGCGCAGGTGCATATGGCGGATGGCCTTGACGCCCTCGAGCAGATCGTCGGGAGCCTCGGGGTTGGGGTTGTGCAGCAGGCCCTTGTAGCCGGTGCCCTTGGTGCGCGGCTTGTTGGTGTAGACGCGCGGAATGATGATGAGCTTGTCCTTGACCTCCTCGGCGGTCTTGGCCAGTCGGTTCATGTACTCAAGCACCGAATCCTCGCGGTCGGCAGAGCACGGGCCGATGATAAGCACCTTGCGTGCGTCCTCGCCGGTAAAGACTTTGGCGACCTCGGCGTCAAATGCCTGCTTTTTGGCGGTAAGCTCGGCAGAAAGCGGCATTTCCTCGCGGATCTCCATGGGGATCGGCAACTTGCGTTTGAATTCCATGGCCATAGGGGCCTCCTCAATCTATAGAAAGAGCAATAAGCGTATTGTCGAATGCTCGGCATTATCCGCTGTCGCACGCTAAAGTGCAAGCCCTTGTCACCCCGAAACCTACCAAAAAGGGACAGGTTTATTTTGGTCGGTTTTATCTGGGAAAATGTCGGCACTCGCCGGAAGAGGGGGTCGGCGTACGGCACGCTGGAGCAAGTTGGATCTTCTGCGGCATACCCCGTGGGCAAAAAATGGCAAATATGAGTACTGTTGCTGGCGTAGTCTCATATCGAGCTTACAAGATAGTAGGCACAACAGCAAATATGTTCATTAACGTTGGCACACAGAAGCATGCTAACGGGCGTTTTGATTAATTTGAAGGCGTATAGAAGCCGCAAAGAGGTCATTTGAGGCGGTTTTGGCTGCTACTAAAAATGTAACAGTACTCATATTTGACCTTTTTTGGCCACAGGGTCCGGAAGGGGCTGTCAATCGGGCCCCAAGAGAGCTAATTCGAGTGCCGTGGACGAAAAAACGGGGGCGCAGGTTGTCCTGCGCCCCCGTTCTCGGGCGTTATTCGTTCCCCGCGGCAGAATTTACGCCGCCTCGTCGAACTGCGAGTTGTACAGATCGGCGTAGAAGCCGCCCTGGGCGAGCAACTCGTCGTGCGTGCCCTTCTCGACGATATCGCCGTCGCGAATCACCAAGATCACGTCGGCGTTGCGGATCGTGGACAGGCGGTGTGCGATGACAAAGCTGGTACGGCCCTGCATCAGCGCATCCATGGCGCGCTGAATAAGCTCCTCGGTGCGGGTATCGACGTTGGAAGTCGCCTCGTCCAGAATCAGTGCCGGGCGGTCGGCCAAAATGGCGCGGGCGATGGTCACGAGCTGGCGCTGGCCCTGTGAGAGGTTAGTGCCCTCCTCGTTGATCATAAAGTCGTAACCGCCGGCGAGCGTATGGATAAAGTGGTCGCAGCGTGCGGCGCGTGCGGCGGCCTCGACCTCGGCGTCGGTCGCATCGGGGCGTCCGTAGCGGATGTTCTCGCGGATGGTGCCGTTAAACAGCCAGGTGTCCTGCAGCACCATGGCAAACTCGCCGCGCAGCGCCGCGCGGTCCCAGTCGCGCACGTCGACGCCCTCGACGCGCAGCGAACCGCCGTCCACGTCGTAGAAGCGCTGCAGCAGCTTAATGAGCGTGGTCTTGCCGGCGCCGGTGGGGCCGACGATGGCGATGGTCTGGCCGGGCTGCGCCTCGCAGCTAAAGTCGTGGATGATGGTCTTGTCGGGCGTGTAGCCAAACTTGACGTGGTCAAACTCCACGTGGCCGGGGCGCTTCTCGGGAATCTGCGCGTCAGCTTTCTGTTCCTCCTCGGGCGCGGCCAGGAACTCAAACACGCGCTCGGTGGCGGCGGCCATCGACTGCATCGTGTTGCTCACGTTGCCCAGCTGCTGCACGGGTTGCGTAAAGTTGCGCACGTACTGGATAAAGCTCTGGATGTCGCCGGGCGTGGCATTGCCGGTCAGCGCGAGCTGCGCGCCCACCACGACAACGCCCACGTAACCCATGTTGCCCACCAGGCTCATAAGCGGCATCATCAGGCCCGACAGGAACTGCGAACGCCAGCCACTAATAAACAGGCGGTCGTTTTGACGGTCGAACTCCTCGATTGAGGCCTCGGCGCGGTCGAACACCTGAATGACGTTTTGACCGGCAAAGTCCTCCTCGATAATGCCGTTGACGGCGCCCAGGACCTGCTGCTGCTCGCGGAAGTACGGCTGCGAGAAGTGAATCATCACCATCAAGATAATTGCGGCTGCCGGCAGCGTGAGCACGGTGACGCCGGTGAGCGGCAGGCTGATCGACAGCATCATGACGAGCACGCCGATAATCTGCGTCACCGACGTGATGAGCTGCGTCACGCTCTGGTTGAGCGACTGACCCAGCGTATCGACGTCGTTGGTGATGCGGCTGAGTACGTCTCCCTTGCTGTGGCCGTTGAAGTAACTCATCGGTACGACGGCAATCTTGGCGGCGATTTCCTTGCGCATGCGGTAGCAGATCTTTTGCGTGACGCCGGTCATGAGCCAGCCCTGGACCAGGCTGCAGACAGAGCTCGCCAGATACAGGCAGAGCAAAAAGCCGAGCGTCTTGGCGATCCAGTCAAAGTCAACGTCGCCGGTGCCGTTGACCTTGGCGACCAGGCCTTCGAACAGCTTGGTCGTAACCTGGCCGAGCACCTTGGGCCCCACAATGTTAAAGATGACCGAGCACACGGCAAAGGCGACGGCGGCAAACACGGCAATCTTGTGCTGGCCAATATAGCCGAGCAGCTGCCTCATGGTGCCCTTAAAGTCCTTGGCCTTTTCGCTGCGACGCATGCCGCCCATGCGGCCCATGGGTCCACGCTGACGGGTGGGCTTGGGAATTTGGGTCTTGGTCTCGTCTGCCATTAGCGCTCGCCTCCTTCCGTAACGGTTGCAATTTCTTCTTGGGTAAGCCCCAGCTCCTCGGCGGAAAGCTGCGACTGTGCGATTTCCAGGTACGCCGGGCAGCTGCGCAGTAGCTCCTCGTGCGTGCCGGTGCCCACTACGTGACCGTCGTCGAGTACAATGATCTGGTCGGCGTGCATGATGGTCGCGATGCGTTGTGCCACGACCGCGAGCGCGGCGTCGGTGACGTTTTTGGCCAGCTCCTCGCGCAGGCGCGCGTCGGTCTTGTAGTCAAGCGCGCTAAACGAATCATCGAACACCACGACCTCGGGCTTCTTGGCCAGGGCGCGGGCGATGGCCAGACGCTGTCGCTGACCGCCCGAAACATTGGAGCCACCCTGGCTGATGGGGGAGTCGTAGCCGCCCTCGCGCTCGGCGATAAAGTCCTCGGCCTGGGCGATGCGTGCCGCCCGGTACATGTCCTCGTCGCTCACCATGTCGCCGGCAAACTTAAGGTTGCTCTCGACGGTGCCCGAGAACAGGCGACCCTGCTGCGGAATATAACCGATGCGGCGGCGCAGCTCGGAAAGGGTCATGTCGCGCACATCGATGCCGTCGAGCGAAATGCTGCCGCCCGTGACGTCGTACAGGCGCGGAATCAGCTGCACGAGCGTGGACTTGCCCGAGCCCGTGGAGCCAATAATGCCGAGCATCTGACCGGCATGCGTGGTGAAGTTCACGCCGCTGATGACGTCGGCGCGGGCATCGGGATACTGGAAGCTCACGTCGCGGAAGGTGAGCTCGCCGCGCGGCGAGCTGGCAGCGGGCAGTTTGGGCGAGGCGGGGTCGTTGATGCTCGTGGGGCAGGTGATGACCTCTTCCACGCGTTCGGCGGCGACCTCGGCGCGGGGCAGGATGACCGAAACCATGGTGAGGATCATAAACGCCATGACGATCTGCATGGTGTAGGAGATAAACGCCATCATGTTGCCGACCTGCATCACGCCGTCGGACACGCCCTGCGCGCCAAACCAGACGATAAGCACGGTGATGCAGTTCATGACGAGCATCATGAGCGGCATCATAAAGCTCATGGCGCGGTTGGTGTAGAGCTGCGTGGTCATCAGGTCGAGCGACGCCTTGTCAAAACGCTCGAGCTCATGCTCCTCGCGGTTGAACGAGCGGATGGGCATAAGGCCGTCGAGTAGCTCGCGGGCGGTAAGGTTCACGCGGTCCACGAAGCTCTGCATCTTCTTGAACTTGGGCATGGTGAGGCCCATGAGCACGCCGACGACGGCCGAGACCGCGATGATGGCCACGGCGATGGTCCACTCCAGGCCGGTGTGGTTGGCCAGGACGCGCATGACGGCGACGATGCCCATGACGGGAGCCATCAGGCACATGCGGATAAACAGGGTTGCGGCCATCTGGATCTGCTGAATATCGTTGGTGCAGCGGGTGATGAGCGAGGCCTGGCTAAACTTGCCCACCTCGGCCGGCGAGAAGTGCATAACCTTGTTGAAGGTCTCGCGGCGCAGGTCGCGGGCGATGGAGCAGGCGGTGCGCGACGCCACGGCACCGGTCAGAATGGTGGCGACGAGCGACACCAGGCACAGCCCAAACATCGTGGTCGCCATGTGGCTCAGGTAGGCGTTCTGCACGTCGGCGGGGTCGATGCCCTGTGCCTTGTACTCGTCCTGTACATAGCTCACGGCGCGCTGGGTGACGATGGAGCCCGACATGGAGCCCATTTTGTCCGCCATTTGGTTGGCGCCCTCGACGAGCTTGCCCTGATCGATAAGACCGCCTTCAACGCCTAGGCGCAGGCTCTTCATGGTGATCTTGCCGCCGTCGGCGTCGATCTGCTTTTGCATGCTCTGCGCGGCTGCGGCCTTCTGCTGCATCTCGGCGAGCTGCTCGGGCGTCATCGCCGCCATCTGCTCGGGGGTGGGCATGGCCTGAGCGGCGCCGCCATCGCTTGCCTCGGTGGACGAACCCATCATGTCGCCCATAGAGTTGGCGTCAATGCCCTGGTTGAGCGAAAGAACGACAGTCTCGGGCAGGCTCATAATGTCGGCAATCTTGCCTCCATCGGCACGCTCTTCCTCGGTACCCTTATACGTTCGAATGCCATTTTTGTCAGCCTTGCTAAACACGGCCTCCACAGCTTTGGCGTCCTTGGTGCTCATAAAGAGTTCAAGGTCGTCGAGCGATTCGGCGCGGATGGTGTCGGGTACGGGCGAGGCGATGCCGCCTTGCTGCACACCCACGTCGACGATGTCGCTCATATAGGTAGGCAGCGCCAGATCGGCGTTGCAGCTGATTACGATAAGCACGATAGCTGCGAACAGTGCCAGGATATGCTTTTTAAAGAGCTTGAGAATCCTCACTCGGCATCTCTCCTTTCTTGATTGCGGTCGATAATTTCGTTGGCACGCCTAAGAAGGCGCACCATCTCTTGGGTATCTGTTTCGCCGAGCTGCTCGAGGAAAGCCGCGGTGCGGGCCTCGAATTCCCGACGTTTGATTTCGAGATCCTGGAATCCCTTGTCGGTCACTATGACGTGTACGCGACGACGGTCAGTCTTTGAGTGCTCGCGCTCGACCCAGCCCTTGGCCTCGAGGGCGCGCAGAATATTGGCGATGCGGGCGCTCGAGACCCAGGCGCGATCAGCGAGTTCGCTCGGCGTGAGCGAACCGCCGGCGAGTATGAGGGCGCGCATGACGGCCATCTCGCCGCCGAGGGCTTTGTCCGCAAAACGCGAAATGCGCTGATGCATGCTGCCGAACTCGGTAAGGAGCTGACGCCCAAGTTCACGGAAATCGGTATCTTCCACCGAAAACCCCTAACACTAGAAACTATTTTCGGTGAAAGATGATACCCCCGCACGCGCACCCTATACGGTAGATTTTGGGACATGCCTAGAAAACAACCTTTAGGCGACCTCCGTACACCGTCGGTATCAGCAAAGTTAGGGGTAGATCTCTGAGCACGTCCTAAAGCCCACTCAGAGGCACTTTACCCTGCTAAAGCTGGCATAACAGCTAGAGTGAACGTCGTACAAAGGCAAGGAAAAAACTAAACAAATCGGTGAACGGTAGTTGTTCACGCTCGCATTTCCTGCGGGTTTGTAAAAAACGCCCTTATGATATAAAAAAAGAAACATATAACAGCCCAGATGGAGAGGGTCGCTATGTTATCCTTCTCAAACGAGTGAAATCTTGGGTTTTGGGTTGCAGTTCCAAGGTGGACAAACGTTTTTCCCTGCACCAACATGTGGTGAAGAACGGAAGAAGCCGGTAGTGCAAGCCGAAAATTCAAGAATTCAATAAGCAGCGGTGTGAGAGAGCGCCGCATTACACGTAACTAGGAGCGTGGTTACACAATGCAGGAGGCATGGGAAGGCTTCAAGGAAGGCATTTGGACGGGAGAGGTTGACGTCCGAGACTTCATCCAGAAGAACTACACCCCTTACGAGGGCGACGAGTCGTTCCTCGTCGGTCCGACCGAGCGTACCAAGGAGCTGTGGGGCGAGGTTCTCGACCTGCTGCTTAAGGAGCGCGAGCAGGGTGGTGTCCTCGATATGGACACCAAGACCGTCACGGGTATCGTGAGCCACCCCGCTGGCTACATCGATAACGCCCATCGCGACAAGGAGACCATTGTTGGCCTCCAGACCGACAAGCCGCTCAAGCGCGCGCTGCACGTCAACGGTGGTATCCGCATCGCTTGCCAGGCTGCCAGCCAGCACGGCTATAAGGTCGACGAGAACGTTGTCGAGCGCTACACCTTCGAGCGCAAGACCCACAACGCCGGCGTCTTCGATGTTTACACCCCCGAGATGCGTGCTTGCCGCTCGGCTCACATCATCACCGGTCTGCCCGATGGCTATGGCCGCGGCCGCATCATCGGCGACTACCGTCGTGTCGCCCTGTACGGTGTCGACTACCTGATCAAGGACAAGGAGGCCCAGAAGGCTTCCACCCCGACGGTCATGACCGCCGACAACATCCGCGATCGCGAGGAGCTGCAGGAGCAGATCCGCGCCCTCGGCGAGCTCAAGATGATGGCCGAGACCTATGGTTTCGATATTTCCAACCCTGCTACCAACACGCAGGAGGCCATCCAGTGGATGTACTTCGCCTACCTCGCTGCCGTCAAGGAGCAGAACGGCGCCGCTATGTCCATCGGCCGTACCTCCACGTTCATTGACATCTACGCTGAGCGCGACCTTGCCAACGGCACCTTCACCGAGGAGCAGATTCAGGAGTTCGTGGATCACTTCATCATGAAGCTCC